>JBIJDJ010000102.1:0-10773 GCA_044344175.1 Sulfuritalea sp. | reverse complement strand
CGATCTGATGCCGGCCGAACTTTCCGGCGGCATGGCGCGCCGGGTGGCATTGGCGCGGGCGATCGCCCTTGATCCGATGCTGATCATGTACGACGAGCCCTTCGCCGGCCTCGACCCGATTTCGCTATCCATTGTCGGCGAGCTTATTCGCAAGTTGACCGATGCCCTGGGCGCCAGCTCCATCGTGGTGACGCATGACGTACAGGAGTCGCTGAAGATCGTCGACTACGTTTACTTTGTCTCCGAAGGAAAAATTGTTGCCGAAGGCACGGCCGAAGAGATGAAGCACTCCACGGTGCCCTATGTGCACCAATTTATCTGGGGGGAGGCCGACGGACCGGTAGCTTTCCAGTATCCGGCCCGCCCGTACGGCGAAGAACTGATGGAAAGAGCGGCACGACGTGGATAACGGTCTTGCAAGAGCACTGCGCCAACTGGGCGCGCAGTTCAGCTCGCGGATCTGGCGCCTGGGGTATGCCAGCCGTTTCTTTCTGGCGATCATGCTCAATTCGGGTACATCGCTGCGACGCTTGCATCTGACAATCCGGGAAGTCTACTTTACGGGCGTTCTGAGCCTGATCATTATTATGGTTTCAGGCCTGTTTGTCGGCATGGTGCTGGGCTTGCAGGGTTATGACACCCTGGCGCGCTACGGCTCGACGGAGGCCCTCGGCGTCCTGGTGGCATTGTCGCTGGTGCGTGAGTTGGGGCCTGTGGTCTCGGCATTGCTGTTTGCCAGCCGCGCCGGCTCGGCGATTACGGCTGAAATCGGCATGATGAAGGCCACCGAGCAGCTTTCGGCCATGGAAATGATGGCGGTTGATCCGATTGCCCGCGTGGTTGCCCCGCGTTTCTGGGGCGGCGTGATTTCGATGCCCCTGCTGGCGGCACTGTTTTCCGCGATGGGCGTTTTTGGCGGTTATCTTATCGGTGTGCAACTGATCGGGGTCGATGAAGGCTCTTTCTGGGCACAAATGCAGGCCTCGGTCGATTTTCGGCAGGACATCCTCAACGGCGTGATCAAGAGTTTTGTGTTCGGCATCATCGTCAGTTGGGTCGCGGTGTTCGAGGGTTATGATGCCGAGCCAACCGCCGAAGGGGTTTCCGGGGCAACCACGCGTACCGTTGTAACATCGTCGCTGGCCATCCTGGCCGCCGACTTCATTTTGACCGCCTTCATGTTTACAGGGACATGACATGAGCCGTACTACACTTGACCTCTGGGTCGGATTTTTTGTTGCTGTCGGGCTGGGTGCACTGTTGTTTTTAGCCCTCAAAGTGGGCAACCTCGCGTCATCAAGTAGCGGGGAAACTTATCCAATCGTCGCCAAATTTGATAACATCGGAGGCCTGAAGGTCCGCGGGGCTGTCAAAAGTGCCGGTGTGGTGGTGGGGCGCGTGACAGAGATTCGCTTCGATCCCGAGGCCTATCAGGGTGTGGTAACCATCCAGGTGGATGCGCGCTACAAGTTTCCGCGCGATACCTTTGCAACGATCAACACGTCGGGTTTGCTGGGCGAGCAGTACATAGGTTTTGAAGTCGGTGGCGATACGGCCATGCTTAAAGCTGGTGATACGATCAAGAAAACCCAGTCGGCAGTGGTTCTGGAAAAACTGATCAGCCAGTTCATGTTCAACAAGGCCGCCGAGGATGGCGGCAAGAAGTAGTCTACAACGGGTCCTGAAAAGAAATGAATACCATGCTACCTGGCCGCATCAAATCCCTCGCTCTGGCGTGCGCCGCTGCCGGCTTGCTGGCCGGATGCGCAACTTCGGGAAATCCCAAGGATCCGATCGAGGGCTTCAATCGGGCCATGTTCGCCTTCAACGAGGGGCTCGACTCGGCCATCGTCAAGCCTGTGGCTACCGGCTATGAAGCTGTGCTGCCATCGCCCGTAAGAACCGGCGTTACCAATTTCTTCAGCAATATTGCTGATCTCCTGATCGGCGTGAATAACCTGCTGCAGGGCAAGGGCTCGCAGGCGTTCAGCGATCTGGGCCGGGTCGTGATCAATTCCACCATCGGGGTGCTCGGTACTTTCGATATCGCCTCGGATGTCGGCCTGGAAAAGCATAACGAGGATTTCGGCCAGACGTTTGGCCGCTGGGGTGTCGGCAGCGGCGCGTATGTGGTGATTCCGGTTTTCGGGCCGCGTACCGCACGTGATACGGTCGGGCTCGTGCTTGATGTCGCAGCCGATCCGGTGACTCATGTTCAGCCAATTGCAGCTCGGAACGTTTCGCTCGTTGTGCGTGCGGTGAATGACCGGGCCAATCTTCTGCCGGCTGACAAGGTGGTCGAGGAGGCGGCGCTGGACAAGTATTCCTACATACGCGACGCCTATCTTCAGCGTCGTCGCAACCTGATTCACGATGGCAATGTGCCGCGCGAATCCGAGGCGGATGCTGACCAGGTGGAGCGTCCGGTGACGGCTGAAGCGGGCGTCGCCGAACCGCGAGCCAGCGCCGATGCCGTTGCGCCGGCGTCCCCTGTGCTGGTAGCACGCACGGAAGCGGCAGAAGCGAAATAGTTCCTTGCTCCGGGGCATGTTGCCCTCAGTCCCAGTAATCTCAGGAAACTCCAATGAAATTCTTGTTTGCATTCTTCAGCGGCCTGCTGATCTCAACCACGGTCCTGGCTCAGGAAGTCGCGCCCGATGTTATGGTCAAGACCGTCACCAACGAGGTACTCGACATTGTTCGCAAGGACAAGGACATCCAGTCCGGCAACACCAAAAAGGCCATCGATCTGGTCGAGTCCAAGGTACTGCCGAACTTCAACTTCACGCGCATGACCCAACTGGCAATGGCTCGCGATTGGCGGCAGGCCAGCCCGGCGCAACAGAAGACCCTGACCGACGAGTTTCACACCCTGTTGGTGCGCACCTATGCCAAGGCTTTGACCGAGTACAAGAATCAAACCGTCGATTACAAGCCCTTCTCGCTCAAGGCTGGGGAGACCGATGTCCGGGTTCGCACCGAAATCAAGCAGGCGGGCGCCGGCAAGAATATCGAACTGGATTATTGGCTCGAAAAGTCAGCGGCTGGATGGAAGGTCTACGACATTGAAGTCGGCGGCATCAGCATCGTCACCAATTACCGCGATTCCTTTGCAGCCGAAGTAAGGAACAGCGGTATCGACGGCCTGATCAAGTCGCTGCAGGCGAAGAACAAGTCGGGCGAAACGGCCGCGGTAAAGAAATGAGCGCCCATCGCCTGCTGCTTTTGGCTTCGGCGTAAACCAGTTTCGTCACATGATTCGTATCACCGGTGATTGCGCCGAGGTGTCGGGCCCGATGACCCTGTCGGGCGCCACTGCACTGCTTGCCGAAGGTGAAGCCGCCATTGCAGCCAATGCCTCGGCATTCGATCTTGCCGCAGTGACCGAAATGGATTCCTCATGCCTGGCCGTGGTCTTTGGCTGGACGCGAGCCGCCAATGCGGCAGGGAAATCCCTGCATCTCCTGAACCTGCCGCAGAATCTGTTGAGCCTCGCCGCCGTTTACGGCGTTGCAGATCTTCTCCCGCAGCACAAGCTCTGACCGCAACCTTCGGGTTGGTGCAATGTCAGCTGCGATCCGCATTCAGCAGGTCTCCAAGTGCTTTGGCAGCACCCGGGCACTGGACCGGGTCGATCTCGAGGTTCAGCAGGGCGAGTTCTTTGGCCTGCTGGGACCCAACGGCGCCGGCAAGACGACCCTGATTTCAGCCCTTGCCGGATTGGTCCGCGCCGATTCCGGCGGCCTCAGCGTCATGGGTCACGATGTCCAGTCCGACTACCGCGCTGCGCGCCGCCATCTGGGGGTGGTGCCCCAGGAACTGGTTTTTGATCCCTTTTTTACGGTACGCGAGTCGCTGAAAATCCAGTCCGGCTACTTCGGCATTGGCGACAACGAGGCGTGGATAGACGAGATCCTCGAGAACCTGGGCCTGACGTCCAAGGCCGACGCCAACATGCGCATGCTGTCCGGCGGCATGAAGCGCCGCGTGCTGGTCGCCCAGGCGCTGGTGCATCGTCCGCCGGTGATCGTGCTCGACGAACCGACGGCGGGAGTCGACGTCGAACTGCGGCAGACCTTGTGGGCTTTCATCCGGCGCCTGAACGAAGCGGGACATACCATAGTGCTGACCACGCATTACCTTGAAGAGGCCGAAAGCCTGTGCAGCCGGATTGCCATGCTTCAGGCCGGTCGCGTCGTCGCGCTCGATACCACCGCCAGGTTGCTGCGCCGTTTTTCGACCCATACCCTGCGTCTGCGCAGTCGCGGCGAAATGCCGGCGGATCTGGTTCGTGGCGCCGCCCAAAGCGGCGGCTGGTGGTCCTTGCCCTTCGATGATTTTTCAGAAGTCGAGCCGCTGCTGGCGCGGATACGCGCTGCAGGCTGCCGGATAGATGATCTCGAGATCGGCAAGCCGGATCTGGAAGAAGTCTTCATCCGCGTCATGCAGGGGCAGGCCGAGGCACCGGTGAATTGACATGGGTAACGGCTTTTCCACCCTGCTCTACAAGGAAGTGCTGCGCTTCTGGAAGGTCGGCTCGCAGACCGTTGCGGCGCCGGTGCTCACCTCGCTGCTCTACCTGTTGATCTTTTCGCATGTGCTGGAAGGGCATGTGAAGGTGCACGGCATCAGCTACACCGCATTTCTGGTTCCCGGGCTGGTGATGATGTCGGTGCTGCAGAACGCCTTTGCCAATTCATCATCGTCCCTGATCCAGTCCAAGGTCACGGGCAACATCGTCTTCGTCCTGCTGCCGCCGATCTCTTATCTCGAATTCTTTCTCGCCTATGTTCTGGCGTCCGTGGTGCGGGGCCTGGTGGTGGGGACGGGCGTCCTGCTGGCCACCTTCTGGTTTGCACCGCTGACGTTTGCCGAACCCCTGTGGATTCTCGTCTTTGCCTTGATGGGCGGGGCTATCCTCGGCAGTCTGGGGGTGATCGCCGGCATCTGGGCGGAAAAATTCGATCAGCTCGCCGCCTTCCAGAACTTCCTGATCATGCCGCTGACTTTCCTCTCCGGCGTGTTCTACTCGATCAATTCATTGCCGCCTTTCTGGCAGCGGCTGTCCCACTGGAACCCGGTTTTTTATATGATCGACGGCTTTCGCCATGGCTTCTTCGGCGTCTCCGATGCCTCGCCGTGGTTGAGCCTGGCTGTGGTCGGTGCTTGCCTTGCGGTGCTGACCGCCTTTACTTTGAATCTGTTGAAGCGCGGCTACAAGCTGCGAAATTGAGGAGTCCTACCCATGCTTGACCCGAAAAAAATCGAAGCCTGGATCGCTACCGGCATGCCCTGCGAGTTTGTCGCCGTCCAGGGCGACGGTCAGCATTTCGAGGCCGTAATCGTCAGCGACGAGTTTGGCGGATTGAACCGCGTCAAGCGCCAGCAGCGGATTAATGCCATTCTCAAGCCGCACTTCGATTCGGGTGAATTGCATGCATTGTCGATGAAGACGCTGACTCCCGAAGAATGGAACGCCAATGGATAAGCTGCTGATCGCGGGAGGCATTCCGCTTTCCGGTGAAGTGGCCATATCCGGCGCAAAGAATGCCGCCTTGCCGTTGTTGTGCGCGGCGCTGCTGACGAAGGAGCCGGTCACATTTACCAATGTGCCGCACCTCAACGACATCGGCACCATGTTGAAGCTTCTGGGGCAGATGGGGGTCAAGGTCACGCGCGAGGCCGCAAGAGTTCCCGCAGGGACGCAGAGCGCCGGCGCTGGCGACACGGTGACGCTGGATGCCTCGGGCCTGAACAATGCCGTCGCACCCTACGAAATGGTGAAAACCATGCGTGCCTCGATCCTGGTGCTCGGGCCGCTGGTTGCGCGCGCCGGCGAAGCCCGCGTGTCTCTCCCCGGCGGCTGCGCCATCGGCGCGCGGCCGGTGGATCAGCACATCAAGGGGCTCACGGCCATGGGCGCAGAGATCACGGTGGAGCAAGGCTATGTCCATGCGCGGGCCACGCGACTGAAGGGCGCCCGCCTGTTCACCGACATGGTGACCGTCACCGGCACCGAGAACCTGATGATGGCGGCCTGCCTGGCGCAGGGCGAAACCGTGATCGAGAACGCGGCACGCGAACCGGAAGTGGTCGACCTGGCCAACTGCCTGGTCGCCATGGGCGCACGCATTTCCGGCGCCGGCGGCGATGTGATCCGCATTCAGGGCGTCGATGCCTTGCACGGGACAAGTCACCGCATCATGCCGGACCGCATCGAGACTGGCACCTACCTGTGCGCCGCGGCCGCCACCGGCGGCGAGATACGCCTGACGGGCGCCTCGGCGGCCAATCTCGATGCGGTGATCGACAAGCTGATGGATACGGGCTGCGAAATTGTCGCCGAGCGTGACGCGATTCGCCTCAAGGCGCCGCCGCGCCTGACTGCCGTAAGCATCCGCACCGCGCCCTATCCGGCTTTCCCCACCGACATGCAGGCCCAGTTCATGGCCATCAACGCGGTCGCCGAAGGTACGGCCGTGATGCGCGAAACGATTTTCGAAAACCGTTTCATGCATGCAGTGGAACTGATCCGTCTCGGCGCCGACATCAAGATCGACGGCAATACGGCTTTCGTCACCGGCCGGCCGAAACTCGACGGTGCCACCGTGATGGCCACCGACCTGCGCGCCTCGGCCAGCCTGGTGATTGCCGGCCTCGTGGCGCAGGGCGAAACCCTGGTCGAGCGCATCTACCATCTCGATCGCGGCTACGAGGGGCTGGAGCAAAAGCTGGCGGCTTTGGGCGCCGACATTCGGCGGGTAAAATGATTCCATGAACGGAATAACCATCGCCCTCTCCAAGGGCCGCATCTTCGAGGAAACCTTGCCGCTGCTGGCCGCGGCGGGCATCGTGCCGGCCGAAGATCCCGAAAAGTCGCGCAAGCTGATCATCGGCACCAACCGCGCCGACGTGCGCGTGGTCATCGTGCGCGCCTCCGATGTGCCGACCTACGTGCAATATGGCGCGGCCGATCTCGGCATCGCCGGCAAGGATGTGCTGCTGGAGCATGGCGGTGCCGGGCTGTATCAGCCACTCGATCTCAGGATCGCCAAATGCCGCATGTGCGTCGCGGTCCCGGCCGGCTTCGATTACGCTGCCGCAGTCCGCAGCGGAGCCCGCTTGCGCATCGCGACCAAGTACATCACCGTTGCCCGTGAACACTTCGCCGCCAAGGGCGTCCATGTCGATCTGATCAAGCTCTACGGCTCGATGGAACTGGCGCCATTGGCCGGGCTGGCGGAAGCCATTGTCGATCTGGTGTCCAGCGGCAGCACGCTGAAGGCCAACAATCTGGTCGAGGTCGAGGAGATCATGAGCATTTCCTCGCGCCTGGTGGTCAATCAGGCGGCGTTGAAGATGAAGCGCGAACTGCTGCAACCGGTCATCGAGGCGATCGAGGCTGCAATCAAATGAGAGCCTTCCCCCCAGCCCCGCCCCACGGCCGGCTTTGCACAGCCGGCCGGCTGCGGCAGCGCGGAGCATGCTCCGCGAATTCCTACCTCGCCCCGAGGAAAGGGGTGACTCTGGTTCGCAAGCCTTGCTTGCTCCGGAAATACAACGCAGCACCTCCTTGGGGCGGCCCGGCGGAGGTGCAATGATTCGCCGTCTCACCAGCGCCGACTCCGGTTTTGCCGCGACGCTCGATGCCTTGCTGCACTTCGATCATTCCACCGACGATGCCATCGAACAGACCGTCGCCGAAATCCTCAGGCGCGTGCGCTCCGATGGCGATGCGGCGGTTCTCGATTACACACGCCGCTTCGATCAACTCGATGCCGGCACCCTGGCCGAACTCGAACTGCCCCGCAGCGAGTTGCGGCAGGCGCTCGACAGACTCCCTTCCGCCCAGCGTGCCGCGCTCGAAGCGGCGGCGCAGCGCGTAACTTCGTATCATGAGCGGCAGAAGCTCGAATCGTGGAGCTTCACCGAAGCCGACGGCACCCGGCTCGGACAGAAGATCACGGCGCTCGACCGCGTGGGTCTTTACGTGCCGGGCGGCAAGGCGGCCTACCCGAGTTCGGTGTTGATGAATGCCCTGCCGGCCAAGGTGGCCGGCGTCGGCGAACTGATCATGGTAGTGCCCACGCCGCGCGGCGAGAAGAATGCATTGGTGCTGGCCGCTGCCTGTCTTTGTGGCGTCGACCGGGTATTCACGCTGGGAGGCGCGCAGGCCGTGGCGGCGCTGGCCTACGGCACACAGACCATCCTGCAGGTGGACAAGATCGTCGGCCCCGGCAATGCCTACGTGGCGGCGGCCAAGCGCCGCGTCTTCGGCACGGTAGGCATCGACATGGTGGCCGGACCGTCGGAAGTACTGATCATCGCCGATGCCTCGGCGAATCCGGATTGGGTCGCCATCGACCTGTTTGCCCAGGCCGAGCATGATGAGCTGGCTCAGTCGATTCTGCTGAGTCCGGATGAGGAGTTCATCGCACGGGTCGCAGCGAGCATCGAAAGGCTCTTGCCGACCATGCCGCGGCGCGAGGTGATTGCCGCCTCGCTCAAGGGGCGCGGCGCGCTGATCCAGGTGGCCGATCTCGACGAAGCCTGCACGCTGGCCAACCGGATTGCTCCCGAGCATCTGGAACTCGCGGTGGCAGATCCGGCTCCGCTGGTGGACAAGATTCGCCACGCCGGCGCGATCTTCATCGGTCACTACGCCTCCGAATCGCTCGGCGACTATTGCGCCGGCCCCAACCATGTGCTGCCGACATCCCGTAGCGCGCGCTTCTCTTCGCCGCTGGGCGTCTACGACTTTCAGAAGCGATCGAGCCTGATCGAGGTGTCGCCGGCCGGTGCGCAAACCCTCGGGCCGATAGCCGCGACGCTGGCACACGGTGAAGGCCTCACCGCCCACGCCCGTGCGGCAGAGCTGCGCATCAAACCTTAGTCGGCGGAACTAAGCGTCAAGAGCCGAGGATTTCCTTCAGTGCAGCGGTCAGCGCCGCGCACTGCTCGTCCGTGCCGACGGTAATCCGCAGGAACTGATCGATGCGCGGTAGCCTGAAGTGACGCACGATGATGCTGCGTTGCCGTAGCGCCAGCGCCGACTTTTCGGCGTCGTGTTGTGGATGGCGCGCGAAAATGAAGTTGGCGCTTGATGGCAGCACCTCGAAGCCCAGCGCTTTCAATTCGCCGCTCAGCTTCTCGCGGGTCGCGATGACGGCCTTGCAGGTCTTCTCGAAATACTCGCGGTCCTCGAAGGCGGCGACCGCACCGGCAATCGCCAGCCGGTCCAGCGGGTAGGAGTTGAAGCTGTTCTTGACCCGCTCCAGGGCTTCGATCAGGTCGGCGTGGCCGACGGCGAAGCCGACCCGCAGGCCGGCCAGCGAGCGCGACTTGGACAGCGTCTGCACCACCAGCAGGTTCGAGTATTTGGCGGTCAGCGGAATCGCGCTCTCGCCGCCGAAATCGACATAGGCTTCGTCGATCACCACCACTGAATCCGTATTGGCCTGCAACAGGCGTTCGATGTCGGCCAGAGGCACCAGGCAACCGGTCGGCGCGTTCGGGTTGGGGAAAATGATGCCGCCGCATTTTCCACCATGGCATTTCGTGTAGTCGTCCACCTGAATCGAAAAATCGTCGGCCAGCGGGATGGTTTCGAAGTCCACCTGATACAAGCCGCAATACACCGGATAGAAGCTGTAGCTGATGTCAGGGAACAGTAGCGGCCGCGCCTGCTTCAGCAGGCCGAGGAAGATGTGGGCGAGCACTTCGTCCGAGCCGTTGCCGACGAAGACATTCTGCGCGCCGACAGCGTGATACTTGCCGATCGCCAGCTTGAGCTGTCCGGCATTCGGATCGGGGTAGAGCTTCAGCGATTCGTTCGTGGCGGCACGGATCGCATCGAGCGCGCGCGACGAAGGACCGTAGGGGTTCTCGTTGGTATTGAGTTTGACGAGATTGGCGAGCCTGGGTTGCTCGCCCGGCACGTAGGGCTTGAGCCCCTTGACGACATCGCTCCAGAAACGGCTCATGGTCAGGCGGAATGATTGTTGCGAAAGTGGTGATTGAAGTTCCGGAGCGGCGCACAGGCTTGACGTGCAGGCCCGACGTGCAGGCTATGGTGCCGATGGTATCATGCAGTTCTCGACCCTTTGCCTGATCATCACTGCCATGCGGCAAGCCGACATCTCACGCAACACCCTCGAAACAAGAATCCGCGTCGTCGTCGATCTCGATGGCACGGGGGTGGCCAAACTCGCCACCGGCATCGGCTTCTTCGACCACATGCTGGACCAGATCGCGCGTCACGGCATGCTCGACCTGACTGTCGAGGCCAAAGGCGATCTGCACATCGACGCGCATCACACCATTGAGGACGTCGGCATCACCATCGGCCAGGCGTTGGCCAAGGCGTGGGGCGACAAGAAGGGCCTGCGCCGTTACGGCCATGCCTATGTACCGCTCGACGAGGCCCTGTCGCGCGTGGTGGTGGATCTGTCCGGCCGGCCCGGCCTGGTCTTCAACGTGCCCTTCACGCGGGCGGCCATCGGCGAGTTCGATGTCGACCTGGTGCGCGAGTTCTTCCAGGGCTTGGTCAATCACGCCGGCATGACGGTGCATATCGACGCCTTGCGCGGCGACAATTCGCACCACCAGGCAGAGACCGTGTTCAAGGCTTTTGCCCGCGCGCTGCGCATGGCGGTCGAGGCTGATCCGCGCGCGGCCGGCGCCATTCCTTCGACCAAAGGCTCGCTATAAATCCTGCATGAGCACGGTGGTGGTAGTCGATTACGGCATGGGTAACCTGCGCTCGGTGGCCAA
>JBIJDJ010000167.1:0-6611 GCA_044344175.1 Sulfuritalea sp. | reverse complement strand
CCTGTTCCTGAATGCTTCTCCGTACCGTGCCATCTTTCGTCCTTATCGCCCCCAAGTTCAAGATCATATCGGGGCGACAACTATTCTGACGCGGGGGGATCTATGAAGGGTTATTTTCTTGCGGCTCAGCCAATCTTATGGCAGCAACCGCTGAGGCCAAACGGCTCCCCATGGACAGGAAATGACACAGCTTGGCAGCCAGTGTAGGTGACGCGATTGCCCGCGGTCAACAATAATAGCGGAGGCAATGAATCAGTATCGAGCACTGCAAACGAATACTTTCGGAATGGAATCCCGCAAAGAGTTGCGATCACAAAGAAAGATGATGAAGCCGGGATTACAGGCGAAGGAAGAACGCGCAAGCGCGGCGGGAGGGTTTCACGCGCTCCCGGGTCCGTTCCCGGGTCTTGTAGGCGGCCTAGCGCTTGCCCGCCACAAAATACATGTCTATCTGTCCCTTGCCTTTGGCGTCCAGCTTGCCCCGGTATTCGCAATCGAACTCCTCGCGGATCAGGTCGTAAGTGTAGGCCGATAGATTGACCCGGCCAACCTCGCCGGCGCTTTCCATGCGGGACGCGACATTGACGGTGTCGCCCCAAATATCAAACGCGTACTTCCGCTTGCCGACAACGCCGGCCACCACGGGGCCCGAATGGACGCCAACGCGCAATGCCCATTTGAAGGCCGCCGTCCGGTTCCTGTTTTCCAGATACTCGATCATCCGCAGTCCGGCACGGACGCAGCGATGCGCATGGTCGGAACACGGCTTGGGCAAGCCGGCAGCGGCCATATAGGCATCGCCGATGGTCTTGATTTTCTCCACGCCACACTCGTCCGTAATGTCGTCAAACGCCGCAAATATCTCGCCAAGCTCGGCAACCATTCGTGCCGCCGGCATGGTGGACACGGCCTGGGTAAAGCCGCTGAAATCGGTGAAAAGAATCGTCACCGATTCATACCGGGCCGGGCTTGCACGCCCGGTGGCGGACAGTTCATCCGCCACCTCGACGGGGAGGATGTTGTACAGCAGGTCCTTGGTACGAACCTGTTCGTGCCGCAATTCAAGCGTGCGCTGCGCAACCTTGCCCTCCAGTTCCCGTTCAGAACTTTTCAGCGCTTCAATCAGCGCCTCCTGCGCATCAAGCACCTCGCGGGTCTTGCGTTCGTTGTCCCTGGAAAGCTGGACTACCACGGGATAGATTGCCGCGCCACACAGTAACGACGCCAGGCAGACCATCATTGCAACCGTCAAAGAACCGTTCAATATATGCGCTTGCTGCCAGTCAGGCACAACGCGCACACCTTCAAAATATCCCGTTATGGGACCACGCGGTTCCGCCAGAGAGTGGCGCAAAGGAACAAACACCCGTAAAACCCAGCGCTTGTCGGCTATCTCGATGCTTTCATACGAAGCCTCGGTGTAATCTGGCGCGCCATGTTTTGGCAGAAATGATTCGATCCCTTCGCCCTCCCTGGTCATGGATTCGGCGAGTTTCCCACCCTTGCTGTCGTAGATTTCTGCAATATCGAACAAGCCGCCGGCAATTGTCTTCGCGGCAAGCATGGCATGTTCGGCGGCATTTGGGCCGGTCAGATCGATCGCATCGTAATGGCGCAGGAGACGGTCGGATTCCTCTATGGCCAATGAGACAATGACATCCTCCTGGCCCTCCCGTGCGACAAACCATGCAGCAGGGCTGGCCACCGAAGCCAGAATTGCGCTGACGGCGGCGATACGGATCGCAGTACGCTTCTGAAAGGGATTCATGTCATCTTGGTGCGCTGAATTTCAACCCGTTGCAAACCACAATGAACAACCTTGCAAAACGCAAGCAATGTGGCGACGCGTCCCCTGTCCCTAGCATTCCCCCGACCTCTGCGCCAAAATCACATTCTTCATATCCACCGGCTGGCCGTTGATGTTGGCAGTGGTGTTGATGGTCCCGGACAAACTGGTCGCGGTGAAGGAAACACTACCGGTTGCCTTGATCGCCAGCGTCCCCTCGCACGTCATCGCAAAGCTGAACGTGTTTCCGGTATACGTCCTGTTCGAGTAGCTGCACCCCGAGGCACCCGGGTTGGCAACGCTGCCGAGAAGTTTCGACGGGTCGGCAGCGTCGGCAGCGGTCAGGCATTGATTGACTTGAATTGGCGGCATCGCCACGGCAGCCGAACTCGACTGCAGCGTGATTTGCCACAGGCCCGGCGCAATGGAGGTCTGGGCCGAACAAATGGCGGGAATGGCGAGCATCAGAGCCAGAATGTGGCGAAGTCCGGGCATGGGCGGTTTCTCTTGGAATGGGGGGTGGAAAGTGAGCAGGATACGCTGCAACCTGGCTGGGTACTGTCTATCGGAGCGGAGGCTTGTGTTGTTTCGTGAATCGCCTCAGGCCGCGCAGCAAACCCTGAGGGACGCTAGGTAGGCGGGGTCTCCACCGCGTTTTCAGCCGGCGCCCACGGCGCCCGTTCGGCCGCGGTAAAAGGCGGATAGGGTCCGGCTTTGGCTTCGAAAAACACGGTATCCCGCTCCAGCGCAATGGCGGTATGCCAGGTACCGTGCGGAATGTCGACACCGATCACCGTTGCCTACCCGCGAAGCGGATTCCCCGGCGCGCAGAGCGCAGCGGCGCCGACTTTTGCAGTCTGCACCACGCTGCCGGCATCATCGAAAACAATCAGTCCCAGCAGGCCGCGCAGGACGACCAGGGTTTCATCCTTGCGCGGATCCAGATGACGATGCGGTGAAATATAGGAATCCGGCTGCATGGCGTTCAGCAGACGATGCGCGGGGTAATCGTCACGCGGATGGAAATTGCGGTTCTTGCGCCGGCGCGGACTGGTCGTAGCTTCCGCACAAACCTCGCTCAGGAGGTCATCATCGATCACCGTGATCACTGGTAGATGACTTTCACGTTCTCCGCCTGGAGCCAGTCCACGAGTCCGGCCAGCAGCGCATCGTCGAGCCGCACGCGCCAGTTATCGGACAGCGGCAACTCGGCCATCGCATCGCCATTGCGGTAGGTGAGGCGTACCGGGCAGGGTCCGTTGCGAAACGGCGCAAGCAGGGCCTGCAGCCGTTTGGCATCGGAGCCGCCGTTCATGGTCAGGCGCAGGCTGCGGGCAAAGCGGCCGCGCGCTTCAGCCAACGTGTAGAGCTTGTCCGCCGTAATGCGCAGCCCGCCACTGTAATCGTCCTTCTGCACCTTGCCTTCGACCAGCAGCAGTTCGTCTTCCTTGATCTTGGCCCGCTCGGCATCCCACAGTTCGTTGAACACCGTCACCTCAAGCTGGGTGCTGCCGTCGTCGAGCACGACGACAGCCATCTTGCCGCGGCGGGTCATCTGCGTCCGGGTGGACATGACGACACCGGCCAGCAACACCGGTTCGCGTTGCGGTTCCAGTTGGCCCAGACGGCGCTTGACGAAGGCGGCGAGTTCGGCGGCGTAGGCGTGATAAGGATGGCCGGAAAAGAAGAATCCAAGCGCCGGCTTTTCGTTCATCAGTTGTTCGCGTTCCGTCCAGCGCGCGACGACGATGTAGTGGCTGGTGTCCTCCTGCGCCCCCGCCCCAATGTCGAACAGGCCGCCCTGCATGGCATTGCGTTCGGCCTGTTCCGCGGCCTCGAGGGCAACGCCGGTGGAGGCCAGCAACTTGGCGCGATGGTCGTCGATGGCATCGAACGCGCCGGCACGGATCAGCGCCTCGACCACGCGCCGGTTCACCACACGCTTGTCGATGCGACGGCAGAAATCGAAGAGGTCGCGGAACGCGCCGCCGGGTTTGTCACCCCCGTCTCGCGCCTTGAGAATGACCGAGAGCGCCGCCTCGCCGGTGCCCTTGATGGCGCCCAGGCCGTAGCGGATGGTCCTGGCGTCGACCGGGCGGAAGCGGATGCCGCTGTGGTTGATATCGGGCGGCAGAAAAACGAGGCCGTTGTCGATGGCGTCCTTGTAGAAAAACTGGATCTTGTCGGTGTTGGCCATTTCCGAAGACAGCGTCGCCGCCGCGAACGCCGCCGGATGATGGCGCTTGAGCCAGCCGGTCTGGTAGGCCACCAGCGAGTAGGCCGCCGCGTGCGACTTGTTGAAGCCGTAGCCGGCGAACTTCTCCATGACGTCGAAGATTTCGTTGGCCTGGCCGGCGCCGATGTTGTTCGCTCCGGCGCCTTCGACAAAGACGGCGCGCTGCTGGTCCATCTCTTCCTTTTTCTTCTTGCCCATCGCGCGCCGCAGCAGGTCGGCGCCGCCCAGGCTGTAGCCGGCCACCACCTGCGCCGTCTGCATCACCTGTTCCTGATACACCATGATGCCGTAGGTATTGCCCAGCACCTTCTCCAGGCTCGGATGCGGATAGACCACCCGCTCGCGGCCGTGCTTGCGATTGACGAAGTTGGGGATGAAATCCATCGGCCCCGGCCGGTACAGCGCGTTCAAGGCGATCAGGTCTTCCAGACGGTCCGGCCGGGCCTGCACCAGGGTATCTTTCATGCCGCCGGATTCGAACTGGAACACCGCCGTGGTATTGGCGGTCTTGAACACCATGTCATAGGTTTCGCGATCGTCCAGCGGCAGCGTGGCGAGGTCGATGGCGACGCCTTCGACTTCTTTCGCCAGGCGCACCGCCTCGTCGAGGATGGTCAGCGTGCGCAGGCCGAGGAAGTCGAACTTGACCAGCCCGGCCTTCTCCACGTCGTCCTTGTCGAATTGCGAGACCACCGAACTCACGCCGTCCGGCGAATACAGCGGGCAGAAATCGGTCAGCTTGCCCGGCGCGATCAGCACGCCGCCGGCATGCATGCCGACGTTGCGCGCGAGTCCTTCGAGCTTCAGCGCCAGCGTCCACAATTCGGCGACTTCCTCCTCGCCGTCGATGCGCAGCCGGATCAATGGCTCCTTCTCCAGTGCATCCTTGAGGGTGATGCCCAACTCGTTGGGAATCAGCTTGGCGAACTGGTCGACGAAGTTGTAGCCCAGATCTAGCACGCGCCCGACGTCGCGGATCACCGCCTTGGCGGCCATGGTGCCGAAGGTGACGATCTGCGACACGGCATGCGCACCGTATTTCTTCTTGACGTAATCGATGACGCGGTCGCGCCCTTCCTGGCAGAAGTCGATATCGAAGTCGGGCATCGATACCCGTTCCGGATTCAGGAAGCGCTCGAACAGCAGGTCGTAGCGCAGCGGGTCGAGGTCGGTGATGCCCAGGCTGTAGGCCACGAGCGAGCCCGCACCGGAGCCGCGCCCCGGACCCACCGGCACGCCGTTGTGCTTGGCCCAGTTGATGAAATCGGCAACGATCAGGAAATAGCCGGGGAAGCCCATCTTGATGATGGTCGCGATCTCGAAGTCGAGCCGCGCGACATAGGTCGGGCGTTGCTTCTCGCGCTCGGCGACATCCGCATAGAGCAGTTCCAGCCGGCGCCCGAGACCGGCATGCGACTCACTGGCAAGGAAGGCCTCCAGCGGTTCGCCGGCGGGTGTCGGGAAATCCGGCAGACGGCTCTTGCCCAGTTCCACCGTGAGGTTGCAGCGGCGGGCGATTTCCACCGAGTTCTGCAGTGCCTCGGGCAGATCGGCGAAGAGTTCGGCCATCTCGTCCTGGGTCTTGAAGTACTGTTCCTCGCTGTAGCGCTTCGGCCGCCGATTGTCACCCAGCACATAGCCGTCGGCGATGCAGACCCGCGCCTCATGCGCCCGGGCATCGTCGCGCCGGAGGAACTGCACGGGATGCGTTGCCACCAGCGGCAGGCCCAGGCGTGCGGCAAGGTCGACGCTGGCGGCCACCAGCACTTCGCTGGCCGCAGCATCCCGGCCCGCCGGGCGTTGCACCTCGATGTAATAGCCGCCGGGAAACAGTTGCGCCCAGGCTTGCGCACGCACATCGGCCTGATCCAGTTTGCCGGCGCCAAGCAGTTGCCCGATGTCGCCCAGCGGGCCTCCCGAAAGCGCAATCAGGCCGCTGTTGTCGCCTGCATTTGACGCAGTCGCCAATTGGTTGCGGCTGATCTCGGCGCGGCCGTGGCGGCGCGGCGCAAGGTAAGCGGTGGAAAGCAGTTCGCACAGGCGCAGATAACCAGCGCGATTTTTTGCCAGCAGCAGGAGGCGCACCGGGCCGTCGTTCTTGTCCGCCGCTTCGTCGCCGATCCAGACATCGCAGCCAATGATGGGCTTGACGCCCATACCGCGCGCGGCGGTGTAGAACTTGACCATGGCGAACAGGTTGGCCAGGTCGGTGATCGCCAGAGCCGGCTGGCCGTCGGCCGCCGCCTGCGCGATCACTTCATCGATGCGCGTCAGGCCATCGGTGATGGAGTATTCGCTGTGTAACCGGAGGTGAACAAACCCCGGCTGGGATGGTGGGGCAGGCATGGGAAAATGATTTTACTCCCCGGGCCCGGGCATACACCCGCATTTCGACTGCCGAAATCCCGTCGCTTGACTATACTGTCGCGAAGCCACATGGCATTCCCGATCCGCATCCAATGACTTCGATCAGCGCAGGACAACTGCTATCCCACCTTGAACGGCTGACGCAGGAGCGCGAGCGGCCCCTGCTCGAAGCGGGGCTGGCATCGGCCCTGCACGACCTCCTGGGCGCCGAACGCGTGACCA
>JBIJDJ010000234.1:0-4400 GCA_044344175.1 Sulfuritalea sp. | reverse complement strand
TTCGTCTGGCCTGCCGTGGTAGTCGATGGCGACGGTGCGCACGTACGTGACGACGGAATTTCAATACCCGCCGACATGGTGTCCGTCGAGAGTTTCGAGCGAATCCAGGCCTACCTCGAAAACGGTACGCAACGAACCGGCGACGGCCTGTTCCCCCTGCTGAAATCCAGCGGCGCCTGCTTCGGCTTCGTCGATATCGAGGGCTGCACGATCGACGAGGCGCAGATCGAGATTGCCTGCCGCTTGCAGGCCATTTTCATGAACATGCTGGCGCTGCTCGACTACAGCGAAGTGGATACGCTTACCGGGCTGCTCAACCGCAAGACTTTCGACGACTACCTGCTGCGCATACTGTCCAGCCTCTCCAGCGGCGACGATGCCAGGCTGAAATCGCTGCACCTGCCGCAACGGCGGCACCCGCCACCCGATGGCCTGGCGCACTGGCTGGCCGTGATCGACATTGATCATTTCAAACGGGTCAACGACAACTTCGGCCACTTGATCGGCGACGAGGTGCTACTGCTAGTCGCCACCATGATGACCAACTCGTTCCGCAGCCACGACAAGCTGTTCCGCTTCGGCGGCGAGGAGTTCATCGTGCTGCTGAAACCGAATACGGAGGACGACGCGCGACGGATTTTCGATCGTTTCCGCGCCGGTATCGAAGCACGCGAATTTCCACAAGTCGGCCGCGTCACCGTAAGCATAGGCTATGCCGCCATCCGACTGGGCGACGAGCCGTCGGTGATACTCGACAATGCCGACAACGCACTTTACTGGGCCAAGGAGCACGGCCGCAACCAGGTCGCCAGCCACGCCGCTCTGCTGGCGGCGGGCCAACTGGAAGACAAGCGTTCCTCTTCCGAGATGGAGTTGTTCTAGCCGAACCGGATCACACCGGCCGCCGCCTGCGCGATCACTTCATCGATGCGCGTCAGGCCATCGGTGATCGAGAATTCGCTGTGAAGCCGGAGATGAACGAACTTTGGAGAAAGCGGCGCGGTGGACATGGCGCAGTGATTTTACTCCCGCCCACCACCGCCACACAGGGCAATCGCCCCGCCGGGGAGTCATCCCCTGCGGCGGATTACTTCTTGACCGGCTCGCTGACGCTCTTGGAAAACATGTAGAAAATGGCCGCCTTGAACTCGGCGTCTGTCAGGTCGGGACGGCCGCCGCGCGCCGGCATGCCGTCATGACCGCGGGTGGCGCCGAGCACGAGGCCGTCGAGGCCCTTGCTGGCGCGTTTGATCCAGTCCTCGCGGTCGCCGATGCGCGGCGAGTGCTGCTTGCCGGCGCCATGACATTCGATGCATTTCGAATTGACGACAGCCTCGGGACTGCGGTCCGCAATGACGGCGGCAGGCTTCGCCTCGGGCTTGGCAGCCTTTTCGGCGGCCTGACTTGCGCTGCAACCGATGGCCATGGGTATTGCCAGCAGCATGATGATCTTGCGGTTCATGAGCATCTCCAAAAAGGACGAAACAGGCGGTATGCGCGGATTCTATCGCTTTGCCCGGTCTCTTGCCGAGCCGATAAATAGCGATGATGCTGCGAGAAAATCGGGGAATCCGCCTCAGCCGCACCGCCTGCCTGTCGGGCTGCGTCGGGCGCTCATCGCCCCGGCCGCGTCAAACCGGCCGCTGCGCCCAATCCAGCAGAGGCTGCCACTGTTCGAGGTCCTTCTCGGCGCGACTGGGCGGGAGTTCGAAGATGCTCAAGCCGTGGGCCGCCGCCTGCACGTAGTTCTGCGTGTCGCGCAAGTGCGCTACGACCGGCAGGCCGACACCGTCGAGGAAACGCTCCAATTCCCCCGCCGCCCGCGTGCGTACATCCACGCGCATGGCGACGATAGCGACAAAAGCCTCGTGCTTGCGGATTTCCTTTTCCTCGAACAGGCGATCAAGAAATGCCCGCGTCGCGAGAATGTCGAAAATCGAGGGTTGCAGGGGCACAATCACGCGCCGCACCAGCTTCAGCACCTGGGCCAGCTTCTTGCCGTGCAAGCCGGCCGGCGTATCGAGCACCACGTGGGTGGTGTCCTTCGGCGGCCGCGCCGGCTGATCGGGCTCGATGTCCCAGGTCGCGATGTGCGGCAGCGCCGGCGAACGCAGCTTGAGCCACTCGCGCGAGGACTGCTGGCGGTCGATGTCGCCGAGCATGACGCGCTTGCCCTGGCGGGCGAAATAGCCGGCCAGATTGGTCGCCAGGGTGGTCTTGCCGACTCCGCCCTTGGGATTGGCGATGAGGAAGGATTCCATTCAGCGCTTCCCTAGGGCAGCAGTACCGTCGAACCCGTGGTCTTGCGCGCCACCAGATCGATCTGCGCCTGCGCCGCGTCCCGCAGCGCATAGGTCTGGTTGACTTCGATCCTGACCTTGCCGGAAGTAACGACATCGAACAGGTCGCCGGAAATCGCCAACAGGTCGCTGCGCTGCGCAATGTAGGTGAACAGCGTCGGTCGGGTGATGAACAGCGAACCCATCTTGGCCAGCAGGCCGAGATCGAAGGGCGCCACGGGTCCCGAGGCGGCGCCGAACAGCACCATCATGCCCATGGGGCGCAGGCACTCCAGCGAGCCCATGAAAGTATCCTTGCCGATCGAGTCATAAACGACCCGTACGCCGCGGCCTGAGGTGATCGCCTTGACCCGCTCGACGAAATTTTCGCGCGTGTAGATAATCGTGTGGTCGCAGCCATGGGCCTTTGCCAGCACCGCCTTCTCGTCGGAGCTGACGGTGCCGATCACCGTGGCGCCCAAGGCCCGCGCCCACTGGCAGACGATGAGGCCGACGCCGCCGGCCGCGGCATGGATCAGGATGGTGTCGCCGGCCTGTACCGGACAGGTACGGCGCAGCAAATATTGCGCAGTCATGCCCTGCAGCATCATCGTCGCACCGGTCTTGAAGTCGATGCTGTCCGGCAGTTTGACCAGGCGGTCGGCCGGCATGTTGCGCAGTTCGGCATAAGCGCCAACCGGGCCGCCGGCGTAAGCGACGCGATCGCCGACCCGAATTCCCGTTGCGTCGGTCACTGCGCTGCCGACAGCCTCGACCACGCCGGCCGCTTCGAGCCCGATCCCCGATGGAAACGGTAGCGGGTAGGCCCCGGTACGGTGATAGATGTCGATGTAATTGAGGCCGACGGCATGATGGCGCACGCGCGCCTCGCCAGGCAACAATTCCGCCGTGTCGCCAACGCCGACTTCTTCCCAGCACAGGACTTCGGGGCCGCCGGGAGCGTGAAAACGGATCGCGTGGGTCATGATTCAGCCTTTCCAATCTTGTCTAGAAACCGCCCCCCAAGGGGACTTCCTTCGGGGCGTAGCCGCGGGCCGCAGCGGGGTGCGGCCGGAGCGCAGCTACCGGAATGTACGCTCCTGTACATGAGGATAGCCGGGTTTGCCAAATAAGCCGCCCAAACCCCGATCCGGCACGCGCAGTAGGTTTATACACAAGATTTCAGATGGTTGGCGTCGACGACGGCCAGCGCGGTCATATTGACCAGACGCCGAACTGTAGCAGTCGCCGTGAGAATGTGCACGGGCAGGGCTGCGCCGAGCAGCACCGGGCCGACCGTGATGCCGTCGCCCGAGGTGGCCTTGATCAGGTTGAAGGAGATGTTGGCGGCATCGACGTTGGGCATGATCAGCAGGTTGGCTTCGCCCGTCAGGCGGCAATCGGGATACAGCTTCTCGCGGATCGCCTGCGACAGGGCGGCATCGCCGTGCATTTCGCCATCGACCTCCAGGCCCGGCGCGCGCGCCTCGATGATGGCGCGTGCCGCGGCCATTTTCAGGGCGGAGGCGGAGCGCACGCTGCCGAAGTTGGAGTGCGACAGCAGCGCCACCTTGGGTTCGAGGCCGAAGCGGCGCACTTCCTTGGCGGCCATCAACGCGATTTCGGCGATCTGCTCGGCGGAAGGATCTTCATTGACGTAGGTGTCGCAGAGGAACAACGTGTGCTTGGCCAGCAGCAGCATGTTCATTGCGGCGAAGCAGTGGGCCTCGGGCTCGAGGCCGATCACGTCGCTGACATGCTTCAGATGCTGCGCATGGCGCCCGACCACGCCGCAGAGCATGGCGTCGACATAGCCGCGCTTGAGCAGCATGGTGCCGATCAGCGTGGTATCCGAACGCAGCGCCTGCTTGGCCGAACCTGGCGTGACGCCCTGTCGTCCCATGATGTCGTGATAGCTCTGCCACAGCTCCTTGTAGCGCGGATCGGAATCCGGGTTCACCACTTCCATGTCGCGCCCCGGCACCAGGCGCAAGCCGGCCTTCTCGATACGCATGCCGATCACCTCGGGGCGACCGATCAGCACCGGCTGGGCGAGGCCCTCGTCGATCACCGCCTGCACGGCGCGCAGCACCCGCTCGTCCTCGCCCTCGCAGTAGATGA
>JBIJDJ010000257.1:0-3112 GCA_044344175.1 Sulfuritalea sp. | reverse complement strand
CCTCCCACGCGGCTTCGACAAAGCTGTAGGTCACCACTTCGTGATAATCACGCGCGGCCACCAGGTGACGCACACTCATGGCCGTGCGGCTCTGCTCGGTCGCCGGCATCATGGCCATCCGTGCCACTGGCGGTTGTGACGGGATGTTGTCGTAACCGTAGATACGGGCGATTTCCTCGATCAGGTCTTCCTCGAATTCGATATCGAAACGGAAGGACGGCGGCGTGACCAGGAAATCCTCGCCCTGCCGCTCGACGCTCAGACCCAGACCCGTGAGGATGCTTTCGATGCGCCCGGCTGCGAGCACGATGCCCAGCACTTTTGCAGCGCGCGCCGTGCGCAGGCGTACCGGCTTGCGTGCGGGCAGATGGGCGGCGGAAACCGCCTCGACCACCGGACCCGGCTGGCCGCCGCAACTATCGACAATAAGTTGCGTGGCACGTTCGATGGCCTTGCGCTGCAGTTCGAAATCGACGCCGCGCTCGTAGCGGTGCGAAGCATCCGAACTGAATCCAAACGCGCGTGCCTTGCCGGCGATGGCGGCAGGCGGGAAAAAAGCACTTTCGAGGAACAGGTCGCGGGTGGCATCACTGATGCCGGAATGCTCGCCGCCCATGATGCCGGCCATGGCCAGCGGCTTTTCGTCGTCGGCGATCAATGCCGTGTCCGCCGACGGCGTCACGGTCTGTTCGTTCAGCAGCAGGAGTTGCTCGCCGGGTTTGGGCAGGCGCACATGGATCGTGCCGGCAAGTTCGGCATCGTCGAAGGCATGCAGCGGTTGACCGAGTTCGAGCATCACGTAGTTGGTGACGTCAACCAGGAAGGATATCGAGCGGATGCCGCTGCGCTCGATGCGCCGCTTCATCCATTCGGGTGCCGCGGCGCGGGCATTGACGCCGCGGATGATGCGGCCGCAGTAGCGCGAGCAGGATTGCGGGGCATCAAGCACTACCTCGCGAGCGTCGGTAACAAGCGCGGCTACCGGCCCGACCTCTGGCGCCAGCAACGGCGCACCGGTCAAGGCTGAGACTTCGCGCGCAATGCCGAGCAAGGACAGGCAGTCGGCGCGGTTCGGCGTCAGCTTGAGGGTAATCAGTTGATCGTCCAGATCAAAGTGGCGGCGGATGTCCTCGCCTACCAGTGCATCGGCCGCAAGCGGAAGCAAGCCGCCGTGATCCTCGGAAAGACCCAGTTCGCGGGCCGAGCAGAGCATGCCGAAACTCTCGATGCCGCGCACCCTGGCTTGCTTGATCTCGATGCCCGGCAATCTGGCGCCGACCCGCGCACAGGGAACCTTCATGCCGGCGGCAACATTCGGCGCACCGCAGACGATCTGCAGCGGACGGGACTCCCCGACATTGACCGAGCAGAGCTTCAACTTGTCGGCATCGGGATGTTTCTCGACGCTCAGCACTTCCGCCACGACGACACCCGAAAAGTCGGCGCCGGCGGCACGGCGCTCCTCGACTTCGAGGCCGGCCATGGTCAGCAGATGGCAGAGTTCGTCGGTGGAGAGTGCGGGATTGCAGAGGCTGCGCAGCCAGGATTCGGAGAATTGCATATCAGTTGAATTGCGCCAGGAAACGCAGATCGCCTTCAAAAAACAGGCGCAGATCGGGGATCGAGTAACGTAGCATGGTCAGCCGGTCCGGCCCCATGCCGAAGGCGAAACCTGTGTACTTTTCCGGATCGAAACCACCGCAGCGCAGGACATTGGGATGGACCATGCCGCAGCCGGCGATTTCCAGCCAGCGTCCTTCCAGCGCCCCGCTCATGAAGGCAACATCGATCTCCGCCGAGGGCTCGGTGAAGGGGAAGAAGGACGGACGGAAACGCACCTTCAGATCGTCGGATTCGAAGAAGCGCCGCAGGAAATCGGCAACCACGCCCTTGAGGTCGGCAAAGCTGACGCTCTCGCCGACCCAGAGGCCTTCGACCTGGTGGAACATCGGCGAATGCGTGGCATCGGAATCGACGCGATAGACCCGGCCGGGACAGATCACTCGCAGCTCAGGGATGGTCTCGGCGTCGCGATAACGTTCGGTGTGCGCCAGCATGGCGCGAATCTGCACCGGGCTGGTGTGCGTGCGCAGCAGCACATCGTCCTGCACCTTGCCGTCCTCACCCTGCAGATAAAAGGTATCGTGCATCGAACGCGCCGGGTGATTCTCCGGCGTATTGAGCGCGGTGAAGTTATGCCAGTCGGTTTCGATTTCGGGACCATCGGCAACGTCGAAGCCGATGGAGCGGAACAGCTGTTCGATGCGATCGAGGCTGATGGTCACCGGATGCAGGCTGCCGCGCGGCATGCCGCGGCCGGGCAGCGTCACATCCAGCGCTTCGGTCGCCAGTTGGGCTTCGAGCTGCGAATTCTTCAACGCCTCACGCCGTGCCGTCAGCGCCGACTCTATGCGCTCCTTGGCGATGTTGATCGCGGCACCGGCGCTCTTGCGCTCTTCTGCGGGCAGTTTGCCGAGGCCCTTGAGCAGCGCGGTCAGCGAGCCTTCCTTGCCGAGATAGCGCGCCTTCGCATCTTCCAGCCTGGCCGGCTCGGTGGCAGCGGCAAAGTCGGATGTCGCAGAAGCTACGAGTTGATCCAGGTTATCCATTGATCAGGAAAAAGAAGCGGGAGCAAAAAAGGAGGCCCCAACAGCCTGGGCCTCCTTCTCCGGATACAGCGGGACTCAGGCTGTCAGCTTGGCCTTGGCCTGCGCGGCCAGGGCGGCAAATGCCGGCTTGTCGAACACCGCGAGGTCGGCCAGCACCTTGCGATCAACCTCGATCGAAGCCTTCTTCAGGCCATTCATGAAGGTGCTGTACTTCATGCCCAGCTCACGGGCCGCCGCATTGATACGGGCGATCCACAGAACACGGAACTGGCGTTTGCGCTGACGACGGTCGCGGTAGGCATATTGCCCGGCCTTCATCACCGCTTCCTTGGCGATGCGATAGACCTTGCTGCGCCGGCCGCGATAACCCTTGGCGAGGTCGAGAACCTTCTTGTGGCGCGCGCGCGCCGTTACACCACGTTTGACTCTTGGCATGGTGTCTCTCCTTAACCGTTGGGCAGCATGGCGCGGACGGACTTCGCGTCGGACGCATGCACAGTGTG
>JBIJDJ010000101.1:0-11235 GCA_044344175.1 Sulfuritalea sp. | reverse complement strand
CCAGCGGGACATCGCCCACGAACTCATCACGGCCATCCCCGGCGTCAGCTGCGTCAAGCCCAAGGCCGCGCTGTACATGTTCCCGCGCCTGGATCCGAAGCTGTACCCGATCGCCGACGATCAGGAATTCATCTCCGAACTGCTGACCTCGGAAAAGGTGCTGCTGGTCCAGGGCACGGGCTTCAACTGGCCGCATCCCGATCACTTCCGCCTGGTCTTCCTGCCGCATGAAGACGATCTGCGCGAGGCTATCGGCCGTATTGCACGCTTTCTTGACGGCTATCGAAAGCGGCATGGCACCTGAGTTTTTGGTTGTCGATGTAACGGGGAACGATGGCGGGGTAGCGGAACCGGCCTGGCTCGGCCGCGCCGAGGGGGTGCACCGTCAGTTGCGTACCGGCCTGGCGGCCGATTACGCAGGACGCTTGCGTTCTGTTTTCGCCAATGGCGCCCGCATGAGTGTGGTGACAGAAGACTCTGAAGTACGCGGCGTCGCACTGTGGCGCATAATCGAAAATACCCATGAAGGCCGTCGGCTCCACGTCGATGATCTGGTCACCGATCAGGCGCATCGCTCGCGCGGCATCGGCAGGATTCTGCTGCATCATATGGAACAGAAGGCGCGAGAACTCAAGTGTGATGTTCTGGCACTTGACTCGGGCACCCAGCGCACCGACGCGCATCGTTTTTACTTTCGGGAAGGTCTGGTAATTCCCGCTTTCAGTTTTAGGAAAATCTTGAAATGAAACCCATCAATGTAGGACTCCTTGGCATCGGTACCGTCGGCGGCGGAACGTTTAACGTTCTTTCGCGCAACGAGGCCGAGATCACCCGCCGTGCCGGACGGCCGATCCGAATCACCAAGGTGGCGGACAAGAACCTTGAACTGGCGCGGCAGGTCACGGCTGGTCGGGCCCAGCTGACGGACGACGCTTTCTCGGTAGTCACCGATCCCGACATCGACATCGTCGTTGAACTGATCGGCGGTTGCGGCATCGCCAAGGAACTGGTGCTGAAAGCCATTGCCAATGGCAAGCATGTGGTGACAGCGAACAAGGCACTGCTGGCGACGCATGGCAATGAGATATTCGCTGCAGCCCATGAGAAGGGCGTCATGGTCGCCTTCGAGGCGGCGGTGGCGGGCGGCATTCCGATCATCAAGGCAGTGCGCGAGGGCCTCACGGCCAACCGCATCCAGTGGATCGCCGGCATCATCAACGGCACTACCAACTTCATTCTTTCCGAAATGCGCGACAAGGGCTTGTCCTTCGATGCCGTGCTCAAGGAGGCGCAGCGCCTGGGCTATGCCGAAGCCGATCCGACCTTCGACATCGAGGGCGTCGACGCCGCGCACAAGATCACCATTCTCTCGGCCCTGGCCTTCGGCATTCCGATGCAGTTCGACAAGGCGCACATCGAAGGCATCAGCCAGCTCGATGCCGACGACATCAAGTACGCCGAGCAACTGGGTTACCGCATCAAGCTGTTGGGCATTACGCGCCGTCGGCCGGATGGGATAGAACTGCGCGTGCATCCGACGCTGATTCCGACCAAGCGCCTGATCGCCAACGTCGAAGGCGCGATGAATGCCGTGCTGGTGCAAGGCGACGCCGTCGGCGCGACTCTCTACTACGGCAAGGGAGCCGGTGCCGAACCGACCGCCTCGGCCGTCATCGCCGACCTGGTCGATGTCACCCGCATGCACACGGCCGATCCGGAGCATCGCGTGCCGCATCTGGCTTTTCAGCCCGGTGCGGTCGAGGACACGCCGATCCTGCCCCTGTCCGAAGTCGAAACCAGCTACTACCTGCGGCTGCGCGTCGAGGATAAGCCCGGTGTGCTGGCCGACATCACGCGCATCCTGGCCGACCAGCAGATTTCCATCGATGCGATGATCCAGCGCGAGCCTGCAGAAGGTGAGTCGCAGACCGATATCATCATGCTGACCCACATCACGCGCGAGAAAAATGTGGATGCGGCCATCGTGAAAATCGAGGCGCTGCCGGTGGTGAAGAAGAAGGTGATCCGCCTGCGCATGGAAGAACTGGGCTGAAATGAAATACATCTCGACGCGCGGTGGTGGTGAGCCGCAGGAGTTCTGCGACATCCTGCTCGGCGGGCTGGCCCCCGACGGCGGGCTCTACCTGCCGGAAATGTATCCGCGGGTGACCGACCAGCTCGATGAATGGCGTGGCCTGTCCTATGCGGAACTGGCGCTTCGCATCCTCAGCCTGTTTGTCACCGATATCCCGGTGGTGGACCTGAAGGCCATTTGCGACCAGACCTATACGGCGCAGACCTATCGCTGGAGCCGTGATCCGGCGAAGGCCCGGGACATTGTGCCGCTGACGTCGCTGGAGCCGGACTTTCACCTGCTGGAACTGTCCAACGGGCCGACCCTGGCCTTCAAGGACATGGCCATGCAGTTGCTCGGAAACCTGTTCGAGTACGTGCTCGAACGGCGCAATGAAACCATCAACATCCTCGGCGCGACGTCCGGCGATACCGGATCGGCGGCGGAATATGCGATGCGCGGCAAGCACAATGTCCGCGTCTTCATGCTCTCGCCCGAAGGCCGCATGAGCGCCTTTCAGCGCGCGCAGATGTATTCCCTGCAGGACGCGAACATTTTCAACATCGCCGTGCGCGGCATGTTCGACGACGCCCAGGACATCGTCAAGGCCGTGTCCAACGACGCCGCATTCAAGGCGGAGTACAAGATCGGCGCGGTGAATTCGATCAACTGGGCGCGCGTTATGGCGCAGGTGGTGTATTACTTCAAGGGCTACTTCGAGGCCACCGGCTCAAGCAAGGAAGAAGTGACTTTTGCCGTTCCGTCAGGAAACTTCGGCAACATTTGCGCCGGCCACATCGCACGCATGATGGGCCTGCCCATCGCCCGCCTGGTTCTCGCCACCAATGAGAACGACGTCCTCGACGAATTCTTCCGCACCGGCATCTACCGGCCCAGGACCACGGCTGAAACGCATGTCACTTCCAGTCCGTCGATGGACATTTCCAAGGCGTCGAACTTCGAGCGCTTCATTTTCGACCTGGTCGGCCACGATGCGGCCATCGTGCGCCAACTGTGGCGCGAAGTCGATGCCGGCGGCAGCTTCACTCTGGCCGGCGGCCCGTTTGCAGACCGCTTGCCAAGCTATGGATTTGTCTCCGGTCGTAGTTCGCACGCCGATCGCCTGGCAACGATACGCGATGTCTGGCAGCGTCACGGGTTGATGGTCGATACGCATACGGCCGATGGAATCAAGGTTGCGCGGGAGCATCGCCTTGCCGGCATGCCGATGATCGTGCTGGAAACCGCGCAGGCGGTCAAATTCGCCGAGACGATACAGGAAGCGCTGGGGCGCGACCCGGTGCGTCCGGCGGAACTGGAAGGGATCGAGGATTTGCCGCAGAAGGTCGAGGTGGTCGACGCGGCCGTGAATCAGGTGAAAGACATCATTGTTCGCCACTGTTGAGGCCAGACCGATGCGGATCTCCCGAAAAATCGGCGCCGGCGAAACGGCGATTCAGGAAGCAAAGGCAACTACAGATAAATGACTGCCGGGAATACCGTCACGGCGAGCACCAGAATCAGCCATTCGATGTTGTAGCGAGCCAGCGTTCCGGTGAAATGCATGACCAGCACAACGATGGCGACGATGTAGTAGATGATGAAAAGCATTTTTTATTCTCCGTGGGCGTCAGCGATTCTGGACAGGCACAGGCGGATACGTACAGATCGAATTTTCGAAGATTCTAGCATCAATGCTTGCCGGTCAAGGCGATGGTCACGGGTTTTAGTTTGAAGGGGATTTCCTGCCCCCGCCTTGCCCGGGCTCCGCGGAAAGCAGCCTGAGCGCGGGCGTCCAGAGTCTGCTTGACAGGCTTGCCGCCGCGCCCGCTGCCGCCGATCAGCAGCGTCTCGCCGCCGGTGACGGCGACGCCGACAACCTCGTCGTTTTTGGTCAGGTCAATCAGCATCAATCCCTTGCCCTTGGCCATTTCCTTCAGTTCGATGCGCGGAAAAAGCAGTAACCGGCCGCCCTGGGTGAGGACCGCCACGTTGTCGCCATGCACTGGCGCCGGCGGCAGCGGCTTCTCGCCCTTGTCCAGCGCCAGGAAAGCCTTGCCCGCCTTGTTGCGGCTGACCATGTCGGCCACACTGGCGACGAAGCCATAGCCGCCCGACCCGGCCACGAGGTGCTTGCTTTCGGGGGCGGCCGTCAGTACTTGCGCCAGTTTGCCGTCTTCATGGAACTCGATCATGGTGTTGAGCGGCGCACCGTCACCGCGGCCGCCGGGCAGGTCGGAAACCCTGACGCTGTAGCTGCGGCCGTTGCTGTCGATCACGATAAGTGGCCATACCGTGCGCGTTTCCGCCACCAGCCAGGGGAAGTCGCCGGTCTTGTAGGTGATGCTCGCCGGGTCGATGCCATGGCCCTGACGCGAGCGCACCCAGCCGGTTTTCGAGATGATCACGGTGACGGGTTCATCAAGTACAGCGATCTCGCCCTGCGAGATCGGCGTCACGGCTTCCATCAGGGTGCGGCGTTCGTCGCCGAAGCGCTTGGCGTCTTCGCTGATCTCTTTCTGGATCAGCCTGGTCATTTCGTTGCGCGAGTCGAGCAGCCTGGTGAGTTGGGCATGTTCGACGTGCAGGTCGCCGAGTTCTTTCTCGATGCGGATGCCTTCGAGGCGTGCCAGTTGGCGCAGCCGGATTTCAAGGATGTCCTCGGCCTGGATTTCGGTCAGGCCGAAGCGTGCCATCAGATCGGGCTTGGGTTCGTCGGATTCGCGGATGCAACGGATCACTTCCTCGATGCGCAGGAAGACCGTCATGCGTCCTTCCAGGATATGCACCCGGCGCAGGACTTCCGCCAGCCGGTACCGGGTGCGGCGTTCGACCGTGGCAAAGCGGAAAGCGATCCATTCGTGGAGGATGTTGAGCAGGTTCTTTTGCTGCGGCCGCCCGTCGCGCCCGACCATGGTCAGGTTCACGGAAACGCTGGCTTCGAGGCTGGTGTGCGCCAGCAGCACCGCCATGAATTCGTCCTGCGGGATGCGCGAACTCTTGGGCTCGAGCATGATGCGCACGACCTGCTGGTCGCTGGATTCGTCGCGCACGCTGTCGAGCACGCCGAGCAGCAGCGCCTTGAGATTCTTCTGTTCCTGGCTGACGTCCTTCTTGCCGGCGCGCGGTTGCGGGTTGGTCAGGCCTTCGATTTCCGACAGCACCTGGGCCACCGACACGCCATGTGGCAGTTCGTACACGATGACGCGCCACTGGCCGCGTGCCAACTCTTCGATGCGCCAGCGGGCGCGCATGCGCAAGCTGCCACGGCCGCTGGCATAGGTATCGCGGATATCGGCCGGGGTCGAGATAAGCTGGCCGCCGCCGGGGAAGTCCGGCCCGGGCAGTACCGCGAGGACTTCTTCCAGCACCGCTTCGGGTTTCTTGATCAGCAGGCGCGCGGCTTCGGCGACTTCGCGCAGATTGTGCGGCGGAATTTCGGTGGCCATGCCGACCGCGATACCCGAGGCGCCGTTGAGCAGCACCACCGGCAGGCGGGCCGGCATCAACTGCGGTTCGGTCATCGAGCCGTCGTAGTTGGCGACGAAATCCACCGTGCCGCGATCGATTTCGGAGAGTAGCAGTTCGGCGAAGGGCGTCAGACGGCACTCGGTGTAGCGCATCGCCGCGGCGCCGTCGCCGTCGCGCGAGCCGAAGTTGCCCTGGCCGTCGACCAACGGGTAGCGCAGCGTGAAGTCCTGTGCCACGCGCACCATGGCGTCATAAACGCTGGTGTCGCCGTGTGGGTGGTATTTGCCGATCACGTCGCCGACCACACGCGCGCTCTTGACGTGCTTGGCGCTGGCCGCCAGACGCATTTCGTTCATGGCATGCAGGATGCGGCGCTGCACCGGCTTCAAGCCATCTTCGACCTGCGGCAGGGCGCGCGCCCGCACCACGCTCATGGCATAGGCCAGGTAGGCGCGCTCGGCGTAGGCGGCCAATGGCAGCGAACTGCCGTCGCCCAGGTCAATCGTCGGCGCTGGCGGCACGGCGGGCGGCGGCGGGGCGACCAGCGTCGCACCGGCAGTGATGGGTTCGTCAAACAGGTCGGGAGTATCGTTGTTCATCATTTACGGCGTGGCAGCGTCTCAGATATCGGCTTCAATCAGGTGGCCCTTTTCTTCCATCCAGGCGCGGCGCGAGGAGGCCTCGCCCTTGCCCATCAGCAGGTTGAAAAGTTTGGAGGTCAGTTCGTGGGCGGCGGGCAGGTCGACCACCGGCAGCACGCGGCGGGTGGCCGGAGCCATGGCGGTTTCGCGCAACTGGTCGGGATTCATTTCGCCGAGACCCTTGAAGCGGCCGACTTCGACCGCGTCTTCACGGATGCCTTCCTTGATCAGGCGATCCTTGATGGCCACCAGTTCGCCTTCGTCCAGCGCATACAGGCGGCGCGCCGGGCGCTTCTTGCCCGAAGCCGGGACATCGATGCGGTACAGCGGCGGCTGCGCGATGTAGATGTGGCCGTTGCGGATCAGCGCCGGGAAGTGGCGATAGAAAAGAGTCAGCAGCAAAGTCTGGATGTGAGCGCCATCGACGTCGGCATCGGACATGATGATCAGCTTGCCGTAGCGCAGATTGGATAAATCGGGTATGGCATTCGCCGTATGCGGATCGATGCCCAACGCCACGGCAATGTCGTGGATCTCGTTGTTGGCAAACAGGCGTCCGGCTTCCACTTCCCAGGAGTTGAGCACCTTGCCGCGCAGCGGCAGGATGGCCTGGGTTTCCTTGTTGCGCGCCATTTTTGCCGAGCCGCCGGCCGAGTCGCCCTCGACCAGAAACAGTTCGTTCTCGGCGATGTCGGTTGATTCGCAGTCCGAGAGCTTGCCCGGAAGCACGGCGACGCCGGACTGCTTGCGCTTCTCGACCTTCTGCGAATTTTTCTGCCGCGCCAGCGCCTGCTTGATCGAGAGTTCGGCAATCGCCTTGCCGGCCTCGACGTGCTGGTTGAGCCAGATTTCGAAGGGGTCGCGGATCATGCTGGAAACCAGCTTGACGGCCTCGCGCGAATTGAGCTTTTCCTTGACCTGGCCCTGGAACTGCGGATCGAGGATGCGTGCCGAGAGCACATAGGCCATGCGCGCGCAGACATCGTCCTGCTGCAGCTTGACACCGCGTGGCAACAGCGCCCGGTGTTCGATGAAGGACTTGACCGCATCGAACACGCCGGCGCGCAGGCCGGCTTCATGGGTGCCGCCGGCCACCGTGGGAATCAGATTGACGTAGGACTCGGAGGCCACGGCATCGAGATGCCAGCCGAGGGCCCAGGCCGCACCTTCGCCGGCGGCGAAATCAGCATGGTCGGCGTCGGCGTATTTTTCGGCGGCATACAGCGGGGCGACCGCCTCGGCGTTGCCGGCCTGTTCCTCCAGATAGCCGGCGAGTCCGGTCGGATAGCTCCAGGTCTTGCTCGTGAGACTGCCGTCGGCCTGTTCGATATCGAGGCGCACCTTGACCCCGGGCAGCAGCACGGCCTTGGAGCGCAGCAGGCGTTCCAGTTCGGCGGGCGGCACTTTGGGCGTATCAAAGTATTTCGGATCGGGCCAGACGCGCACCCGGGTGCCGCTCTGGCGGCCGCAGCTGCCCATGTCCGTCAGGGCACTGATCTTCTCTCCGCCGCCCGAGAAGTCGATGGCCCAGATCTTTCCTTCACGGCGCACTTCGACCGAGACGCGTGTGGACAGCGCGTTCGTGACGGCCACGCCGACGCCGTGCAGTCCGCCGGAAAAGGCGTAGGCCGAATTGCCCGTGCTCTTGTCGAACTTGCCGCCGGCATGCAGGCGCGTGAAGGCCAGCACCACCACCGGAATCTTTTCGTCGGGATGCAGGCCCACCGGAATGCCGCGGCCGTCGTCGGTCACCGTGATCGAGCCATCCAGATGCAGCAGGACGTGCAGGTTCTTGGCGTGGCCGCCGAGGGCTTCGTCGGCGGAGTTGTCGATGACTTCCTGGATGATGTGCGCCGGTGAATCGGTGCGGGTGTACATGCCAGGGCGCTCGCGCACCGGCTCCAGTCCCTTGAGGACACGGAAGGAGGATTCGTCGTAGGTGGGGGTAACAGCCATGGTTCGTATTGTTTTAGCGCGAGACACTTATGTGCGGAGTTCTCTGTGATAGACGCGCGTAGCGCGCCAAACGGTAACCCCCCGCGAGGGGGGAAGGGGGGCGGGCGAATAATTGGCTTTTCGCGTGTTTCATTTTCGGTGGGTGGCGCTGGGTGCCATGAGCGTCAGAAGCGGGCGTCGGCCAGGCAATCGGTCAAGCCCGTGCGCCAGTCGGGCAGGGCCAGGCCGAAGTCGCGTCTGAAACACGAGCAGTCCAGCCGCGAATTGGCCGGTCGCTTCGCCGGCAACGGAAACTCGGCGCTGGCGATACGGAGAACCACGGGTGGCTTTTCGATCAGTCCGCCGTATTGCGCTTCGGCGAAGATGGCTTCAGCATAGCCGTGCCAGCTGGTTTCTCCGGCGGCGGCGAGATGATACAGGCCGCTGGGTATCTCCCGGCGGGCAGCGACCAGGGCCGTGACATCGGCCAGGTGGCGGGTCCACGTCGGTGCGCCGAACTGGTCGCCGATCACGCGCAGTTCGCTGCGCTCCTTGCCCAGTCGCAGCATGGTCTTCATGAAGTTGGCACCGTGCAGGCCGAACACCCAACTGGTACGAAAGATCAGGTGGCGGGCGCCCGCGGCGGCAATCGCCAGTTCGCCGGCGCGCTTGCTGCGCCCGTAGGCCGAGAGCGGAGCGGTAGTGTCGTCTTCGGTGTAGGGCGTTTGTTTGGCGCCGTCGAAGACGTAATCGGTCGAGTAGTGGATCAGCAGCGCGTCGAGGCGCCTGGCTTCTTCGGCGAGGATCGCGGGTGCGCGGGCATTGATCGCGTCCGCCGCGTCCGGTTCGGCTTCGGCCTTGTCGACGGCCGTATAGGCCGCGGAATTGATGATCACTGCGGGTGCGATGGCTCGCACGGCGTCGCGCAGGGCGTCGGGCGCGGCGAGGTCAAGCTGGCGGCGATCGCAGGCGACCACTTCGCCCAGGCAGGCCAGCGAGCGCTTCAATTCGCGGCCGAGTTGGCCCGCGCACCCGGTGAGCAGGATCTTCATGCGAAGGTCTCGGCTTCGGCAAAGGGTCGGCCGCTGACATCCTTGGCCGCCAGCAGCGGTTCTCCACTCAGCGGCCAGGGGATGGCGAGCTTGGCGTCATTCCACAGCAGCGTGCGCTCGTGCGTCGGGCTCCAGTAGTCGGTGGTCTTGTAGAGAAACTCGGCCGAATCCGAGGTGACGCAGAAACCGTGAGCGAAGCCGGGGGGTATCCATGCCATTTGCCTGTTTTCGGCAGACAGCGTGAAGCCGACCCACTGGCCGAAACTGGGTGACGAACGGCGCAGATCGACCGCTACATCGTAGACGGCGCCGGCCGTCACGCGCACCAGCTTGCCCTGGGCGTGCTCGATCTGGTAATGGAGGCCGCGCAGCACGTTTTTTTGCGATTTCGAGTGGTTGTCCTGCACGAAGTCGGCGGTGATGCCGAGTTCGGCGAAGGTCCGCTTGTTCCAGCTCTCGAGGAAGAAGCCGCGGTCGTCGCCGAATATCCTCGGCTCCAGCAGTACGACTTCCGGGATGGTCGTGTGAATGACCTTCATCCCTGCACCCCGTGGATCAGCAGATTCTGCAGATAGCGGCCATACTGACTCTTGGCCAGCGGTTCGGCCAGCTTGGCCAGTTGCGCATCGCTGATCCATTTCTGTCGCCAGGAGACCTCTTCCGGGCAGGCGACCTTGAGGCCCTGGCGCTTTTCGATGACCTCGATGAACTGACCTGCTTCAAGCAGCGACTCGTGGGTTCCGGTGTCGAGCCATGCCATGCCGCGGCCCATGATCTCGACCTTGAGCTGGCCCTTTTCAAGGTAAATCCGGTTGAGGTCGGTAATTTCCAGCTCGCCGCGCGGCGAAGGCTTCAGATCCGCCGCGATGCCGCAGACCTGCGTGTCGTAGAAATATAGTCCGGTCACGGCATAGCGCGACTTCGGCGCCTTGGGCTTCTCTTCGATGCTGACGGCGCGTCCGGTGGCATCGAACTCGACGACGCCGTAGCGCTCCGGGTCGCTGACGGCATAGGCAAACACCGTGGCGCCAGCGCCGACTTTTGCCGCGCGTTGCAACTGTTCGGCGAAATCATGGCCGTAGAACAGGTTGTCGCCCAGCACCAGTGCCGAGGGATGGTCGCCGACGAACTCGCGGCCGATGATGAAAGCCTGTGCCAGCCCATCGGGGCTGGGTTGCACGGCGTACTTGATCTCGATGCCCCATTGCGAACCGTCGCCCAGCAATTGTTCGAAACGCGGCGTATCCAGCGGCGTCGAGATCAGCAGGATCTCGCGTATGCCGGCCAGCATCAGCGTGGTCAGCGGGTAGTAGATCATCGGCTTGTCGTAGATCGGCAGCAATTGCTTGGACACAGCCAGCGTGACCGGATGCAGCCGGGTGCCGGAGCCGCCGGCGAGGATGATGCCGCGAGTGCTGAGGGTGTTCATTTGCGATCTCCATAGTTGCGATTCATCCACTCCCGATATTCGCCGGAGACGACCCGGGCGACCCAGGCCGAATTGTCCAGGTACCAGGCGACGGTTTTCCTCATGCCGGTCTCGAAGCTTTCCTGCGGCGTCCAGCCCAGTTCCGTTTCGATCTTGGTCGCGTCGATGGCATAGCGCTTGTCGTGGCCGGGACGGTCGGCGACGGAGATTTTCTGTTCGCGGTAGCTGCGGCCATCGCTGCGCGGTTTCAACTCGTCGAGCAGGGCGCACAGGGTATCGACCACGTCGAGGTTGGTCTTCTCGTTGTGGCCGCCGATGTTGTAGGTCTCGCCCGGGACGCCACGCTCGAAAACCAGGCGCAGCGCGCGCGCGTGGTCATCGACGTGAAGCCAGTCGCGCACGTTGTCGCCTTTGCCGTAGATCGGCAAGGGCTTTGCAGATACGGCATTGTGGATCATGAGCGGGACCAGTTTTTCGGGAAACTGGCAGGGACCATAGTTGTTCGAACAGTTCGTCATCACGGTCGGCAGGCCGTAGGTGTGATGCCAGGCGCGCACCAGATGATCGGAAGCCGCCTTGGAAGCAGAGTAGGGCGAGTTCGGCTGGTAGGGGCTGGTTTCGACGAACAGGCCG
>JBIJDJ010000100.1:0-11310 GCA_044344175.1 Sulfuritalea sp. | reverse complement strand
CGCGGCGATCGTGTCTGCCAGCGCCTCGATCATTCCGCGCTCAAGGTTCGGTGCCGTTGCTTCCTCAATGATTTTTTGATGTCGCCGCTGAACCGAACAGTCGCGTTCAAAGAGATGTCGCACCGAGCCATGAGAGTCGCCAAGAATCTGAAATTCGATATGGCGAGGGCGCTCGAGTAGTTTCTCCAGATAGATTTCAGCGCTGGCAAATCCTCGCTGCGCCATCGACCCTGCTCGCTCCACAGCCTCGTGCAGTTCCGCTTCGTGATGCACGGCAATCATGCCGATTCCGCCACCTCCCGCCGCAGGCTTGACCAGCACCGGGAATCCGATGGCACGTGCCGCTGCAAGAATTTCGGCAACATCGCCATTAAGAACTCCCGAGCCCCTCCCCACTGGCAAACCATGTTCGATGGCCAGTGCCCGAGCGCGCGTCTTGTGACCCATGGCATCGATCCAGTAGGGCGATGGACCAATGAAGCGCACTCCGGAATCCTCTACGCGAGTCGCAAACCCGGAATTCTCGGCAAGGAATCCATAGCCCGGATGAACTCCGTCGGCGCCGGATTTGCGCAGAACTTCGAGCAGGACATCCTGATTGAGATAACTGTCTTTCGCGGGCGCTGCTCCGATGGCATAGGTTTCATCGGCGTGTGCGAGGTACGGCGCGCCGGCGTCCGCCTCGGAATATACCGACACCGAGCGGATGCCCATTTTTCGAAGCGTCCTCAATACGCGCGCCGCAACGACGCCGCGGTTGGCAACAACGACTTTATCGAACATCACTTGCCGCCTTTCAGTAAGTAGTGGGCCAGGTGCGCATCAAGTGCTGCCCGACTCCGTTGGTCAGTCTCAATCGGTGCACACTCAACATTCGAATCAGATAGTCGCGTGTGTCCTGCGGGCGGATCACCATTTGCACGGCATACATGGAAGCGATATCCCACACCTCGCTGTCCCGGCCCATTTTTTCGACGGCTTCGTCATACCCCGGGTCGCCCGGTTGCAGGCCGTGCACGATGCTTACGGCGAACCGGGGATCCATAAAGCTGATTTCAGCGGTCGGCCAGGCCGCAAACTCATCGGAATTGCGCCCGCCGCCCATGTTGAGGTAAGCCTGGCCGTAGCTCTTGCGCAGCACCACGGTGATCTTCGGCACGGTCACCAGGGAGAGTGCATTCATGAAGTTCATGATTCGCGACGGAGCTCGTTTGCGTTCCGCATCAACGCCGATCACGAATCCCGGCGTATCGACAAGCATCACGATCGGGATGTTGAAGGAGTCGCACAGCACCAGAAAGCTGGTGATCTTTTCGCAAGCTTCGGCATCCAGCGCTCCTCCCTTGTGAAGCGGATTGTTGGCAACAATCCCCACGGTTCTACCCTCAAGGCGGGCGAGTGCGGTAACGGCCACCTTGCCAAAACGGGACTTCAACTCAAAGTAACTATCGGTATCGACAATCGTTTTGATGATCTTGCGCACGTCGTACACCTGGGTACGGGATGGCGGGAGGATCGAAAGAATGTCCTTCATTCCCTCACCGGAATTGGCGGGAACTTCGTGTACGGGGGGCGCTTCATTGTGATGCGCCGGCATGTAGGCGAGAAATGTTCGAATCGCGTCCAGCGCCTCTTCGTCGGTATTGACCACCATATCAACCAAGCCGGTGACATCGCTGTGCAATTTCCAGCCGCCAATTTCCTCGGGATCAGTTTCCTGCTTGATCGCCAGCGAGACGAGTTGCGGGCTCGATACCGCCATGATGGCGCCCTTGCGCATCACACAGAATTCCGACAGACCGGAATACCAGGTGGAGGATCCATAGCAAAAGCCAAGAACCGCTGCGGCCCACGGGGTCTCACGCATGCGTTGATATTGGGTGGGGTCATTGCCGAGCATGGTCCCCATGCCCCGTGAGCCCATGGTGTCCGGCATGCGTGCGCCGGAGGATTCGCCAATGAATACCATGGGCAGCCCACGCTGGGTGGCCACGCGCTTCATCTGGGCAATTTTTCTACCGTTGGTCGCGCTGCTTGATGCGCCCTTCACCGTGAAATCGTTTGAGACGATGGCGATTTCCCGTCCTTCGAGCCGAGCGTAGCCCGCAATTTTTCCATCCGCCGGGGTCTTGTTCCGCTCCGACTCATAGGCGGCCGATGTGCCGAACAGGCCCGATTCGAGGAAGCTATCCTTGTCAACCAGGTAGTCGATCCGCTCCCTGGCGTGCAGCATGCCAGCGGCCTGGCGCTTCCCCAGCTTCTCCGCGCCGCCCATGGCAAGGGCCTTCTGGCGCCTGGTCTCGTACTCAGTCATCAACGCATCGAACGGCCCGTGCTCCGAATTCGCATTCTTCATTCAGTTCAACCTTTCCTATTGATTTGCCGGCTCTACCCGCCGACTAGGGCCGCACTCCTGCCTTCAGCTTGATGCCAACGTCTGTCTTCAGGCGGCCTTGGGCCAAGTCGATGAAGCGGCACAGATAGCGCCTTGTTTCACGCGGATCGATAATGTCCTCCACGCCAAAGGCTTCGGCGGTGAGAAAGGGCGAGTCCAGCTCGCGCAATTCTTCCTCGAGTTCCTTTTGCCGCTGCGCTGAATCCGGAGCATTCGTAATCTCGCGCTTGAACGCCGCTGCCACGCCACCTTCAACCGGTAACGACCCCCATTCCGCTGATGGCCAGGCAATTTTGAAATCCAGACCATTCTTGTCGGTCGCGCCCATGCCCGCCATGCCGTAGCACTTGCGGATCACCATAGTAAGAATCGGTACGGTTGCCTGGAGCCCTACGTACACTGCGCGCATGCCTTCGCGCAAGGTGGCTGCGGCCTCTGCCTGCGTCCCAATCATGAAGCCCGGCAGGTCCACCAGAAAGATCAGCGGAATATGGAATGTGTCGCACAGTTCAATAAAGTGAATCTGTTTGCGTGCCGCCCTGACATCCATGGCGCCACCATAGATCATGGGATTGTTGGCGATGATGCCGGCCACCTTTCCATTCAAGCGCGCGAGGCTGGTAATCACGGCTCGGCCGAAAGTCGGCTGAATTTCGAATATCGAGCCCTTGTCGACCACCATTTCGATCAGCTTCCTCATGTTGTATGGCTGGCGTCTCTCGCGGGGCACGATAGTGAGCAGCGCCTCCTCGCTACGGTCAGCTGGATCGTCGCAGCACGTCACCGGCGGAAGTTCCCACACGTTCTGTGGCATGTAGCTGAGAAAACGACGAATCTGGAGGAAGGCGTCCGCCTCATTCTCGGCTGCGTTGTCTACCGTACCGGCAGTTTCAACCGCCATCTTGTAGCCGCCGAGATCTTCCTTATTCACCTTCTGCCCCATGGAGCGCTCAATCACCGGTGGGCCCGCGGCAAATATCTGGCTTGAACCCTTCACCATGACCGACCAATGGGACAAAATTGCTCTGCCGGCCGGACCACCCGCGGCCGTACCTAATACGGCACTGACTACCGGCACCGTTCCGAGCAACTGCACCGCGCGTTCGTAGCCATCGACACCGGGGAATACCGTGTGGCCGCGCCTCTTGGCCGAATTGACGGTGCCGCCCGCGCCATCGATCAGATTGATCAGTGGAATTCGATACCGCGCAGCCAGGTCCTCGATGAAACCGCCTTGGCCGCCTTTGCGCCGATCACCGCCCCAACTGGTGCCGCCGCGCACCGTAAAGTCCTCGCCGCCTACCGCAACCGACCTCCCTCCGATACTGCCAATTCCCATCACATAGGGTGCCGGAGTCACCTTGGTGACTTGGCCGTCGACGTAGGTGCCGTTACCGGTCAGCTTGCCGACTTCCTGAAACGAGCCGGTGTCCAGGAGCCCGCCGATTCGCTCGCGCACAGTCAGTCGCCCGTTTGCATGGTGACGGGCAATGGATTCCTCGCCACCGAGTTCTTCGGCCCATTTACGGCGTACTGCGACTTCTTCTGCTTCAGGCAGCCACGTCATTTCATTTCCTTGATTGATAGGGATGGAATTTATGCCGCACCGATTTGCGGACTTGACTGCATTGCCTCGGATACGGTCATTTGCTCACAGCAAATGACGCCGTCGGCCGCGAGGCGATCTATTTCCTGGACGGGTAGACCGGCCAGTTCGTTCAGTATCCGGCGGGTGTCCTGACCAACACGTCCGCCACTCTTGTGGATACGACCGGGTGTTGCCGAGAGCCTCGGTACCGGTGCAGCCATGGTGACGGTGCCCAGATCGTCATCCGGGACAACCGCCAGCATTTCTCGCGACTTGTAATGCGGATCGCGAAAGATATCGGCCATGGTGAAGATCCGTGTCGCAGGAACAGTCGCCTCCTGCAGCATGACCTCCAGCGTCTGCAGATCATGTGATGCGGACCAGCGCGCAATGATGTCGTCGATCTCCGCGTGGTGATCGTTGCGAACGACTGCGGTACGAAAGCGAACATCGTCGGCAAGCTGCGGTTGGCCCATTGCGCTGGCCAGTCTCTTGAATACTGCATCACCCATGGCGGTGATATGGATGAACTGCTGGTCGCGCGAGGCAAAGAGATTGTTTGGCGTACTGTCCGGTAGTCTTGAGCCCGCGCGCATGGCGACATGATCGAGCTTTTCGTAGGCCGGAATGTGAGGCTCCATGAAGCTGAAAGCGCATTCGTACAGCGCCGAATCAACGCACTGGCCACGCCCCGTACGATTGCGTGCGAATAGCGCCATGACTGCGCCAAAGGCGCCGTACAGGCCGGTGATGTAATCCGTAATCGAGACGGCCACCCGCGCCGGCGGACGATCCGGGTCGCCCGTGATGTGACGCAACCCGCTCACCGCCTCCCCTATAACACCGTAGCCAGCTCGGCCGCTATAGGGACCGGTTTGTCCGAATCCGCTGATGCGAACCATGATCAAGGCAGGGTTGATGCGTGACAGATCCTCGTATCCCAGGCCCCATTTTTCCAGACCTCCGGGACGGAAGTTCTCAACCACCAGGTCGCACTTGGGCACCAGTTTCCTGATGATGTCCTGTCCCTCTTTCTTGCGAAGATCGACCGAGATGAGGGATTTATTGCGAAATATGCTGGCAGCGTAAAGAGACTTTCCGTGGAAGCGCTTTCCCATGGAACGGACCGCATCGCCCTCTGCAGGCTCGACCTTGATTACTTCGGCACCGAAATCGGCCAGCAATCGGCCACAGAAGGGACCGGCCACCGTCGATCCCATTTCCAGGACGCGAATTCCGGACAGTGGTCCGTCATTGAAATGATTAGTTGTGCTCATGAGGTAATGTGCCGTCTCAGAGCACGAAGTTTTGATAACGCTTGAGACAATCTTTGGCGCTGCGCATGTTCAGCCTGCGCAGACGCTCGGCCTCTTCAGCGTCGCCACGGCGCATGGCGGCCAGTACCGCCCGGTGCTCGTTCAGGCCCACCTCCGCGCGCCCTGGCAGGATCATGATGCGACGAATGACGGCTTGCGTCTTTTCGTAAATGGTGTCGAGCATGTTCGAGAGGACCGGGTTGGCAGCTGCCTCCAGCAATCGCCGCCTGAACAATCCATAGCCAGCGAGAAATGCTTCGTATTCGCCCGCCGCCACATGGTCTTGCATCGGCCCGTCGAACATCTCGACCAGGTCTTGCCAGGATTCCGGGGGAACGTTTTGCGTGGCCAGTCGAGCGCACAGACCCTCGAGTACTTCACGGGTGTCGTAAATCTCGAAGACTTGCGAAAGATCCAGGCGCGTAACTACTGCGCCGCGATTTGGAATGCGCTCGATCAAGCCCCGTTGCTCCAATGCGCACAGCGTTTCCCGGACGATCGCCCGTGGTACGCCGAATTCCTTCGACAGTTCGTTCTCGCCCAGTTTTGCGCCGGGAGCGATCTCTTGCCGCGCGATCCGTTCACGCAATATTTTCTGGAGATCAACACCTCGCTTACCGGCGGGGACAACCTTCAGCTTGGTCGCCGACTTGACGGGGGATTTCACGGGTGCTTCGCTTACTTGTCGTTTTGCCATGACGTTCTCCGGTAAGAAACTCTTGCATTACGGTCAGGATAATTATTGTATTTATTGTTGTCAACAAGTTTGTTGACAATGTTGTGGACGTTTCCTACCATGACTTTAGATGCTGATGCTTGGCAAGCATCAATAACGCCATAACTTATTGTTGTATTGACACTTCTTTCATTTCACTCAACGCCCTACCACAAAGGAACTATTCAATGCACCCAATTTTTTCCGAGTCCGCGCACGGTTCTCTTGCATCGGGAAGTCCTGCAATTGAGGCTGAAAGTAGTAACTGGTCGACAGAAGACGTAAACGCACTGCTCGGTCTCCCCTTCAATGACCTGATAAATCGCGCGCATCAAATACATCGCCTTCATCACGATCCAAACGCGATCCAGCGTTCGACCCTTCTCTCGATCAAGACTGGTGGCTGCTCGGAGGATTGCGGCTACTGCTCGCAGTCAGCGCGGCACGACAAAGACACCGGCATAAAGCGCGGCAAGCTGCTGGCTCTGGAGGAGGTGAAGGTCGCCGCAAAGGACGCCAAGAACAAGGGGGCGACGCGCTTTTGCATGGGTGCCGCCTGGCGCGGACCGAAGGACGGCGACATCGACCAGATCATCGAAATGGTGCGCGTGGTCAAAAACCTCGGTATGGAAGCCTGCGTGACGCTGGGCCTGCTCGGCCCGGGTCAGGCCGAGAAGCTTGCCGCCGCCGGCCTCGACTACTACAACCACAACCTCGACACCGGCGCCGAGTTCTACAACCAGATCATCACCACGCACACCCAGGAGGCGCGCATGGAAACGCTGACCAGCGTGCGCAACGCTGGCATGAAGATCTGCTGCGGCGGCATCATCGGCATGGGCGAAAGCAGGCGCGTGCGCGCCTCGCTGATCGCCCAGCTCGCGGCCATGAACCCAGCGCCCGAGTCGGTGCCGATTAATCACCTCGTGGCGGTACCCGGCACGCCGCTGGAAAACGCGCCGCCGCTCGATCCTTTCGAATTCGTGCGCACAATCGCTGCCGCGCGCATCGCTATGCCCAAGTCTTTCGTTCGACTATCAGCCGGCCGCCAACAGATGAGCGACGAGCTACAGGCCCTGTGCTTCCTCGCCGGTGCCAACTCGATCTTCTATGGCGACAAACTGCTCACTACCGACAACCCGAACGCCGGACGCGACGAGGCACTGTTCGCCCGTCTTGGGCTCAAGGCTGTCTGAGCAAATGGTCCGCCAAGAAGGCGAGGTCGTCTGTGTGATCGCGCCGCAGCGTGAAGATCGGCACGCCCGCAAGGTGCGGCGCCAAGCTTTCCATTGTTTCGGCGAGACTCACCGCACTGTCGGCGCTCTCATTGAGCACGATAAGCGCCGGCACCACGCCAACCTCGCGCAACGCGGCGAGAGCCGTCAGCGTATGCGACAAAGAGCCAAGATAGGAGCCACAAACCAGCACGCTGGGAATGGCAAGCGCTGCGATCCAGTCGCGCACAGTATGACGTGCATCGAGCGGGACCATGACTCCGCCGATGCCCTCGACCAGCAGCAGACCCGGATTCGCCTCGTCCTGCTTCTGGCACCAGCCGACGAGTTCAGCGAAGTCTATATTGCGTCCCACCTGCGCCGCCGCCAGGTCGGGCGAGAGCGGCGCGGCGAAGCGCCAAGGCGCGATCGTATCGATCGCCACTGTCCCACCGGCGTCGAGTTTTGCGACATCAGAATCTTCATGTCGCTCGACATCGTAGCCGCTCATCACCGGTTTCAGCGACCGCACCGCCACGCCACGCGCGCGGCAGGCTGCTGCGACACCGGCCGTGAGCCAAGTCTTGCCGAGGTCAGTGCCGGTAGCGGTAATAAAAAAATGCGTTCCCATCGAGGCCATTTTACCCACCCATGACCACTGTCTGCATCGATTCCCTCTGGCTGCCCTATACGCAGATGGCCACGGCCTCCGCGCCCCTTCAGGTGGCCGCCGCGGACGGTGTGCACATCGCGCTGGCTGACGGCCGCCGTCTGATAGACGGCACTTCCTCGTGGTGGACGATGTGCCACGGCTATAACCATCCCCACATTCGCTCGGCACTGCGGGCTCAACTCGATAAATTGCCGCACGTAATGTTCGCCGGCCTTGTCCATGAACCGGCGTTGATCCTGGCGCGGCGGCTCGCCGCTCTGCTGCCGTCCGATGGCCAGCGTCGCCTCAATCGCGTATTCTTTTCAGAATCGGGCTCGGTCGCCGTTGAAGTGGCGCTAAAGATCGCCGTGCAGTACTGGGGTAACCACGGACAGCGGCGACAGCACTTCGTCGCCTTCCGCGATGGTTACCACGGCGACACCCTTGGCGCGCTCTCGGTCACCGATCCCGGCTGCGGTTTCCACGACGCTTTTGTCGGCTACCGCGTGCCGCAAATCTTTGCCTCACTGCCGCGCGATGCCGTCACTCAGGCGGCATTCGAGGCCGTACTTTCCGACCATGCCGGCAAGATCGCCGCAGTGATCGTCGAACCACGTGTCCAAGGCGCCGGCGGCATGCGGTTCCACGACGTGGACACTCTGGCCTTCATCCGCACTGCCTGTGATCGGCACGGCGTGCTGATGATCGCCGACGAGATCATGACCGGCTTCGGCCGCACCGGCACGCTGTTCGCCTCGCCGCCCCAAGCTGTGCCAGACATCCTATGCCTCTCCAAGGCACTCACCGGCGGCACGCTGCCGCTGGCAGCGACGGTCTCCACCGACCGGGTCTTCGCCGCCTTTTGCTCGGAGCGCACCGAGGACGCCTTAATGCACGGCCCCACGTTCATGGCTAACCCGCTCGCCTGCGCTGCGGCCAACGCCTCGCTCGACCTCTTCGAAACAGAACCGCGCCTGGCGCAGGTCGCCGCCGTCGAGGCGCAATTGCGCGCCGAGTTGGAACCCTGCCGTGCCCTGCCCGGCGTGATCGACGTGCGCGCACTGGGCGCGCTCGGCGTCGTGCAGCTCGATCGCCCGGCGGCGGGTGCCATGCGTGGCGGCTTCGTCGAACGCGGCGCCTGGGTCCGCCCCTTCGGCGACGTCGTCTACTTGGCGCCGCCCTTCGTCATCAAAGCCGCCGACCTCGCTCACCTGACTACGGCAGTCTGCGAAGTAGTCGCCAAATGGTCGCGCCACGCGACAGAAACGCTATGCCCAATCTCGACGCCCTGATCCTGCCGAAGCGCGAGCAATTGGCGGCGCCAGCGCCGGAGTTTGCGCACACACGAGCCATTGGTGATCGATGTTTCGTCGAACAACTACCTGGGCTTGACGCGCCTCTGCTGCTATTCGAGGGCGCCTGCGCTTGGACAAGGCGGCACGGCGCCGGCATCCACGCCGCGTTGGCGACGTTGATTGAGAATAACGAGGGGATCAACGCTTGTCGACGCGCAGCTTTGCCAGTAAGCGCACGTGTTGAGGATTTGGCAGCAGATCCGCGTGTAGGCAACTTTCACACTACCGGCATGATCTGGGCCTCCAATGTAGCAACCGATGACCCGCTCTTCGCTCGCTGCTTCCAACAGGCATCGATGGCAAACGGCCGGCTGCTGTGCCCTATTCGAAGTACCGTTCAATTCATGCCACCTTATGTAATCGGGAAGAGGAGCTCACCTTGCTAATTGCCGGCGCCGTCGTCACACTGAATGACTTCTTCAAATGAACGACTTTGATGCGGAGCTTGCCGACCTCGACGCCAAGGCACTGCGCCGGCGGCGGAGAGTGTTGAATTCACCATGCGCCCCTGAATTGGTGGTCGACGGTCGCTCGGTACTGGCCTTTTGTAGCAACGATTACCTCGGCCTAGCCAATGATCCTTTGCTCGTCGAAGCCGCACGGGAAGGCGCCAGGCTATATGGAATCGGGTCCGGCGCCTCGCCACTCATAAATGGCCACATGACGCCGCACGCCGCTCTGGAGCATCGGCTTGCTGAGTTTGCTGGGATGCAGCGAGCGCTTCTATTTTCCAATGGCTATCTAGCAAATATTGGCATCATTCCAGCACTGGTGGGACGTGATGACGCCATTTTCTGCGATCGTCTCAATCACGCTTCGCTGATCGATGCATCACGCCTAAGCCGTGCAGACATCAACGTCTATCCTCATTGCGACTTGGCGGTGCTGCAATCCCAGCTGGCTGCTTCAAATTCGGCGAGGAAACTAGTCATCACCGATTCCGTATTCAGCATGGACGGCGACGTTGCGCCACTGCCCGATTTACTCGCCCTTGCTGAGCGATACGATGCCTGGTTAATGATAGATGACGCCCACGGCTTCGGTGTGCTTGGTCCGCAAGGGCGCGGCTCTGCTGCTCATTTCCGCCTATCCTCGCCACGCCTGATTTACATGGGCACGCTGGGCAAAGCGGCAGGTGTAGCTGGCGCCTTTGTCGCGGGTACAGAGCATGTTATTGAGTGGCTGCTGCAGAAGGCACGGACATACATCTTTAGTACCTCCGAGCCGCCACTGATTGCCTACACGTTACTAAAGAGCATTGATCTCATCGAGCAAGGCGAAGAGCGCCGTCGACATCTTGCTGGCCTGATCAAGCTACTCCATAGCTCATTGCGAGTCGAGCGCTGGCGACTGCTGCCGTCGACAACTGCCATCCAGCCACTGCTGATAGGAGAAAACGCAGAGACTATGGATGTGGCCACCCAACTGTTCGATCGAGGAATCTGGGTGCCAGGCATACGCCCCCCGACAGTGCCAGAAGGCACAGCACGTCTTCGCATCACCCTTTCGGCAGCCCATACAAGAGCGCATGTTGAGCGGCTAGTCGCAACGCTGATGGAGTTGGAATGAACCGGATCCTATTCAATTGTCGCCATGGATCATAGATGTGGCGTGGACAGCGCTGCGCGGATCAGCCGCGCTTTGACAACCGTGTTGTCGATCAAGCAGCGCACCCCATAGTGTCTTTTCATCAGGAGCGAAAATCAATGACGGACCGCTACAACCAAGAGTACAAGACTCACTCTAGGTGGCGAAACGTCACTATCCCGCTCCTGCTTGTTACCAGCTAACTCTCGCGGCGTCAAACAATGATTAGAAAAAATCCCTCGGGACACTATCCTGTGATTCACAAGACAGCGTTCGTTGATCCAACTGCCATAATATGTGGGAAGGTGATTGTCGGGGAGTATGTATTCATTGGCCCGTACGCGGTAATCCGTGCGGACGAAGTGGATGCTGCCGGAAACATGGAGGCTATCGTAATAGGTTCCTATTCGAATATTCAGGATGGCGTGGTGATTCATTCCAAAGCCGGTAGTGCGGTTAGCGTTGGTCATGCAACTTCGATTGCCCAT
>JBIJDJ010000256.1:0-3198 GCA_044344175.1 Sulfuritalea sp. | reverse complement strand
TTCTGCAAGCACACGCGCGGGTTGGCGGCCAGGCCGCCAACCCGCGATCAAACCGCAATTACTTGATTTCGACCTTGGCGCCGACTTCCTCAAGCTGTTTCTTGAGGGCCTCGGCGTCAGCCTTGTTGATGCCTTCCTTGACAGCCTTCGGCGCGCCATCCACCAGATCCTTGGCTTCCTTGAGACCGAGGCCCGTGGCAGCACGAACGACCTTGATGGCTTCGACCTTCTTTTCGCCCGCGGCCAGCAACATCACGGTGAATTCGGTCTGTTCTTCCACGGCAGCCGCAGCGGCGGCCGGGGCAGCGGCGGCAACAGCAGCCGCTGCGGCGGAAACGCCAAACTTGACTTCCATTTCCTTGATCAGCTCGGATAGATCGAGAACGGTCATGCCAGCGATGGCATCGAGTATTTCAGCTTTGCTTACAGCCATGATTACAACTCCTGAATGAATGTTTGGATCAATAAAAAACGATTACGCAGTCTCTTTGGCGTCGCGCACGGCGGCGAGGCCCCTGACAAACTTCGTCGGGATCTCGTTCAGGGTGCGGACGAACTGGGTGATCGGTGCCTGCATGGTGCCGAGGAGCTTGGACAACAACTCCTCGCGGCTCGGCATCGTCGCCAGCGCCTTGACACCAACTGCGTCCATGACGTAGTTGGGCATTGCGCCGATTTTGATGGTGAGCTTGTCATTTCCCTTGGCAAAGTCGTTCAGCAACTTGGCGGCAGCCACCGGATCCTTGGAAATTCCATAGATCAGGGGGCCCGTCAACTTCGCGGACAGACCTTCGAACGGCGTGCCGGCAATGGCACGACGAACCAAGGTATTTTTAACCACACGCAGGTAAACACCGGACTTGCGTGCGTTGGCACGTAGCGCGGTGAGATCAACCACTCCGAGACCACGGTACTCTGCGACGATGATCGACTGGGCATCCGCGACTTCCGCGGACACTTCGGCAACTACCGTCTTCTTGTCGTCAAGATTGAGACTCACGGTCAACTCCTAGTCAAACCCCAGCACCGAAAAGTCGGCGCTGGCGATACGGCGACCTTCATTCAGGAACCTAGATTCCGTCATCGGGTAACGCCATCTACGCTGGCTTTGCAACGCTGTTCCGTTGCCACAATTAAGTCCTTACGGACACCCGCGGTCTTTGATAACCTGCCGCGCCATTCGCAAAACTGCACGAGCGACGCAACAGCCCAAAGTTCTTTTATGCTTGCGCCGACAGGCTGGCCTGATCGACGCGGACGCCGGCGCCCATGGTGCTGGACAGCGACACTTTTTTCAGATAATGACCCTTGGACGCTGCCGGCTTGGCCTTCTGCAGAGCCTCGATCAGCGCCGAAAGGTTCAGCCTGAGCGCGTCAACGCTGAACGAGGCACGGCCGATGGTGCAGTGAATGATGCCGGCCTTGTCGGTGCGGTACTGCACCTGACCGGCCTTGGCATTCTTCACCGCAGTGGTGACATCCATGGTCACGGTACCCACCTTCGGGTTCGGCATCAGACCGCGCGGGCCCAGAATCTGACCGAGGGCGCCAACCACCTTCATGGCATCGGGCGTCGCGATCACGATATCGAAATTCATGTTGCCGGCCTTGACGTCTGCCGCCAGATCATCGAAGCCCACCACGTCGGCACCGGCGGCACGCGCCGCTTCAGCCTTTTCGCCCTGGGCGAACACGGCGACGCGAACGGTCTTGCCGGTACCCGATGGCAGCACGACGGAGCCGCGCACCAGTTGATCCGACTTCTTTGCATCGATCCCGAGATTTACGGAAACATCGATCGACTCGTCAAACTTGGCGGTCGCGCATTCCTTGACCAGAGTCAGCGCATCGCCGACCGGATAGGCCTTGTTACGATCGACCTTGGCGAATACCGCCCGGGCTCGCTTGGATGCTATTGCCATGATTACAGGCCCTCCACGGTAATGCCCATGCTGCGGGCGGAACCCGCGATGGTGCGCACGGCCGCTTCGAGATCGGCGGCTGTCAAATCCTTCATCTTGGCCTTGGCGATGTCCTCGGCTTGCGCCTTGGTGATCGAGCCCACCTTGTCGGTATGGGGCTTCGGCGAGCCCTTGGTAATGCCGGCAGCCTTCTTGATCAGAATGGTCGCCGGCGGCGTCTTCATGATGAAGGTGAAGCTCTTGTCCGCAAATGCGGTAATCACCACCGGAATCGGCAGGCCGGGCTCGAGACCCTGGGTCTGGGCGTTGAACGCCTTGCAGAATTCCATGATGTTGAGGCCGCGCTGGCCCAGTGCCGGACCGATGGGGGGCGAGGGATTGGCCTTGCCCGCAGGCACCTGCAGCTTGATGTAACCGATTATCTTCTTTGCCATGAAGGCTCCTGATTTAAAGTGAGTCGTAACGCGCGCTCGACTGCCTGTTTCAACAATCTACTGACGCTCCTCGTTGCCGCAACACTTCTGAAACTGGCCGCACGGCACGGCCGAAAAACCTGTCAGGCCTTTTCGACCTGAGCAAACTCCAGTTCAACCGGCGTGGCGCGACCGAAAATGGTCACGGAGACACGCAAACGACTCTTTTCGTAATTGACTTCCTCGACGTTGCCGTTGAAGTCGGTAAACGGGCCTTCCTTGATGCGTACCATCTCGCCCACCTCGAACAAGACCTTGGGCCGGGGCTTCTCGACACCTTCCTGAACCTGCTGCATGATCTTCGCCACTTCCTTTTCGGAAATCGGCGTCGGCTTGGTCGAGGTGCCGCCGACAAAGCCGGTAACCTTGGGCGTGCTCTTGACGAGGTGCCATGAGTCGTCATCCATGTTCATCTCGACCAGCACATAGCCGGGAAAGAACTTCCTCTCGGAAATGCTCTTCTGCCCGTTCTTCATTTCGACGACTTCTTCGACCGGCACCAGAACCTGGCCGAACTTGTCCTGCATTCCGGCGCGGGTGATGCGCTCGACCAGGGCGCGCTGCACGGATTTTTCGAATCCCGAATAGGCGTGAACGACATACCAGCGTTTTGTCATGATTTTTTCCAGCCCAGAACCAGGTCGATGAGCACCCACTCGAGGCTCTTGTCAGTCACCCACAGCACAATTGCCATCACCAGCACGAAAGCGAACACGATGCCGGTGGTCTGCATGGTTTCCTTGCGCGACGGCCAGACAACCTTCTTGGTCTCCACCACCGCGTCCTGGGCGAAGTCGAAAAAG
>JBIJDJ010000098.1:0-11399 GCA_044344175.1 Sulfuritalea sp. | reverse complement strand
CGACGGCCAGCCCGGCCCCAACCACCAGCCGGGCATGGAACTCTTGGCCAAATACACCCTGTTCGCCGAAGGCTGCCGCGGTCACCTGGGCAAGCAGGTCGAGGCGAAGTTCGACCTGCGCGCCGAATCCGATCCGCAGACCTACGCCCTCGGCATCAAGGAACTGTGGGAAGTCGATCCCGAGCAGTTCGAGAAGGGTCTCGTCATGCACACCTTCGGCTGGCCGATGAAGTCCGACACCTACGGCGGCGGCTTCATCTACCACTTCGGCGAGAACCTGGTCTCCGTCGGCCTCGTCGTCGGCCTCGGCTACAAGAACCCCTTCCTCGCGCCCTTCGAGGAAATGCAGCGCCTGAAGACCCACCCGCAGATTGCACCCCTGTTCAAGGGTGCCAAGCGCCTGGCCTATGGCGCCCGGGCACTCGCCGCGGGCGGCCTGCAGTCCATGCCGAAGCTCGACTTCCCCGGCGGCGCGCTGATCGGCGACGATGCCGGGATGCTGGTCGCCTCGCGCATCAAGGGCAGCCACGCCGCGATCAAGAGCGGCATGCTCGCCGCCGAAGCGTCCGCCGCCGCACTGGCCGCGGGCCGCGCCAACGACACGCTGGCGGAATACCCGGAAACCTTCCGCGATTCCTGGCTCTACGAAGAACTCCACACCGCGCGCAACTTCAAGCCGTGGATGGCCAAGGGCCTGTGGACCGGCACCCTGATGTTCGGCATCGACCAGGTGCTGCTGCGCGGCAAGGCGCCGTGGACCCTGCACAACACTGCGGATCACCTGAAACTGATGCCCGCCGCCGAATGCAAGCCGATCGCCTACGACAAGCCCGACGGCGTGCTGACCTTCGACCGACTGTCATCGGTCTTCCTCTCCAACACCAATCATGAGGAAGACCAGCCCTGCCATCTGCAGTTAAAGGACGCCGCAGTTCCCATCGCCACCAATCTCGCGCTCTATGATGCTCCGGAGCAGCGCTACTGCCCGGCCGGCGTGTATGAAATCGTACGCGCCAAGGACGGCAGTTCAGACAGCAGCGCCCGCCTGCAGATCAACGCGCAGAACTGCGTGCACTGCAAGACCTGCGACATCAAGGACCCGACGCAGAACATCAACTGGGTGGTGCCGCAAGGCGGCGAAGGGCCGATCTACACGCAGATGTAGCCCCTGGGAAAAGTCGGCGCCGGCGACACGGCACCAGGAAAAACGGGAACCCGCGGGTTCCCGTTTTCATTGCGGTGGCAGCAAAATCAAAACATTTCGTCGTCCAGCGCCAGCGCGCTCGCGCCGCCCTGCACCACTTCCTGCGCCAGCCCGGCGACGGCGGCCATGACGTGGTCGGCGTAGAAATGAGCGGTGGCAATCTTGGCCGGGAAGAAGGGATCGGCATCTCCCGCTGCAATCTTGCCTTGTGCCACCAGCGCGGCGCGCGCCATCATCCAGCCGCCGGAGACGATGCCCATCAGGCGCAGGAAGGGCACGGCGCCGGCCGCGACGGCGCGCACGTCCTTGCCATAGTTGGCGACGATGTAGTCCGTGGCCTCCTGCAGCGCTTCGATGCCGCGACCCATGGCAGCAGCGATCGCGACGAATTCCGCGCCCTTCTGGTGCGCCAGTTCCGCACGCGTCCGCTGCATCATGCCCATCACGGCCTTGAGCGTGGAGCCACCTTCGCGGGCGATCTTGCGCCCCATCAGGTCGTTGGCCTGGATGCCGGTGGTGCCTTCGTAGATCGTGGTGATGCGGGCATCGCGCATGAACTGCGCGGCGCCGGTTTCCTCGATGAAACCCATGCCGCCATGCACCTGCACGCCGAGGTAGGCCATTTCGTTGCCGGTCTCGGTGCTCCAGCCCTTGACCACCGGAATCATCAGGTCGACGTAGGCCTGGTTCTGCGCCCGCTCGGCGACGTCCGGGTGACGCGCCGCGGCGTCGTGCGCGGCGGCGACCGAATAGGCCAGCGCACGCATGGCTTCGGTATTGGCCCGCATCAGCATCAGCATGCGGCGGATGTCCGGATGGCGGATGATGGCCACGCCGGCGGCCGAGCCTTCGATGGCGCGGCCCTGCACGCGCTCCCTGGCGTAGGCCACGGCATGCTGATAGGCGCGTTCGCTGATCGCCAGGCCTTCGAGGCCGACCGCGAAACGCGCCGCATTCATCATGACGAACATGTACTTGAGGCCCTGATTCTCCCGGCCCACCATGGTGCCGATGGCGCCGCCGCTGTCGCCCAGCGCCATGACGCAGGTCGGGCTGGCGTGGATGCCGAGCTTGTGCTCGACCGAGACGCAATAGACGTCGTTGCGCGCACCGAGGGAACCATCGGCATTGACCAGGAACTTCGGCACGACGAAAAGCGAGATGCCCTTGACGCCCTCCGGCGCATCCGGCGTGCGCGCCAGCACGAGGTGGATGGTGTTCTCCGCCATGTCGTGGTCGCCGTAGGTGATGAAGATCTTGTTGCCGAAAATGCGGTAGGTACCGTCGGCCTGCGGCACGGCACGCGAGCGGATCGCCGCGAGATCGGAGCCGGCCTGCGGCTCGGTGATGTTCATGGTGCCGCTCCACTTTCCCGAGATCATGTGGGGCAGGTACATCGCCTGCTGCGCTTCGGTGCCCGCGAGTTCCAGCGCTTCGACGGCGCCCAGCGTCAGCAGCGGGCACAGCGAGAACGCCATGTTCGACGACTTCCACATTTCCTGGACCGCCGCCGAAACCACCTTGGGCAGGCCCTGGCCGCCGTGTTCGGGATTGCCCGAGAGCGCGTTCCAGCCGTTGTCGACAAATTGCGCATAGGCCTCCTTGAAGCCCTTGGGCATGGTCACCGCCTTGTCGGCCCAGCGCACTCCTTCGCGGTCGCCCGTCCAGTTGAGCGGCGCAAGGACGCCTTCGGTGAACTTCGCCGATTCGGCAAGAATCGCCTCGACGACGTCCTCAGTGGCTTCCTCGCAGCCCGGCAAGGCGGCGACCTTGTCGAGGCCTGCCAACTCGGTCAGAACGAATTGCATGTCTTTCAGCGGCGCGGCGTAGCTGCTCATGTGTTTCGCTCCGTGCTCGTGCGGTTTGGGGAACGGCCGTGCCGTCCCCCGTTCAACTTAAAGCGCTGCGACCAGTTCCGGCACCGCCTGGAACAGGTCGGCGACGAGGCCATAGTCGGCGACCTGGAAGATCGGCGCATCGGGATCCTTGTTGATCGCCACGATCACTTTCGAATCCTTCATGCCGGCCAGATGCTGGATCGCCCCGGAAATACCGATGGCGATATAGAGCTGTGGCGCGACGATCTTGCCGGTCTGCCCGACCTGGTAATCGTTGGGCACGAAGCCGGCGTCGACCGCCGCACGGCTTGCGCCAAGGGCCGCTCCCAACTTGTCGGCCAGCGGTTCCAGCAGCGAGTGGTAGTTCTCGCCGCTGCCCATGCCGCGCCCGCCCGAGACGATGATCTTCGCCGCCGCCAGTTCCGGCCGCGCCGACTTGGTCAGTTCGCGGCCGAGCAGCTTCGATTGCCCCAGATCGGGGCCGGCCGCCATGGTTTCGATGGTTGCACTGCCGCCGGAATTGGCCGCGGCATCGAAGCCCGTGGTGCGCACCGTGATGACCTTGGTCGCATCACTCGACTTCACTGTTGCCAGGGCATTGCCGGCATAGATCGGGCGAACGAAAGTATCGGCATCGACTACCGAGATGATTTCCGAGATCTGCGCCACGTCGAGCAGGGCCGCCACTCGCGGCAGTGTGTTCTTGCCGTTGCTGGTGGCCGGGGCCAGGATGTGCGTGTAGCCGGCGGCATTGGCATGGATCAGAGCAGCGAGGTTCTCCGCAGCCTGATCGCCGTAATGAGTGGCATCGGCTACCTTGACTTTGACCACGCCGGCAACCTTGGCGGCCTGCTCGACGACTGCGCCGCAACCGGCACCAGCAACGAGGATATGAATCTCGCCACCGATCCTTGCCGCCGCCGTGACGGCGTTGAGGGTCGCCGTCTTGAGGCCGGCGTTGTCGTGTTCTGCGATGACTAGAATACTCATGCGATCACCTTGGCTTCGTTCTTGAGTTTGTCGATCAGTTGCGCGATGTCGGCTACCTTGATGCCGGCGCTGCGCTTGGGCGGCTCGGTGACCGTGACGGTGGCCAGGCGCGGAGCGACGTCGACGCCGAGGTCGGCAGGCTTGACGATCTCCATCGGCTTCTTCTTCGCCTTCATGATGTTGGGCAGCGTGGCATAGCGCGGTTCGTTGAGGCGCAGGTCGGCGCTGATGACGGCCGGCAGGCCGACCTCGATCGTTTCGAGGCCGCCATCGACTTCGCGCGTGACGGTGGCCTTGCCATCTGCAACGACGACCTTGGAGGCAAAGGTGGCTTGCGACCAGCCCAGCAACGCGGCGAGCATTTGCGCGGTCTGGTTGGCGTCGTCGTCAATCGCCTGCTTGCCGAGAATAATGAGTTGCGGGCTCTCTTTTTTGGCGACGGCAGCCAGCAGTTTGGCTACCGCCAGCGGTTGCAGCTCGACGTCGGTCTCCACCAGGATCGACCGATCCGCGCCAATGGCCATGGCGGTGCGCAGTGTTTCCTGGCAGGTGGTGATACCACATGAAACGGCGATCACTTCCGTGGCCACCCCGGATTCCCGCAGGCGTATTCCTTCCTCCACCGCGATCTCATCGAAGGGATTCATCGACATCTTCACATTTGCCAGATCGACACCGCTGCCATCTGCCTTGACGCGAACCTTGACGTTGTAGTCAATCACGCGCTTGACCGGAACGAGAATTTTCAAGCGAGTCTCCTTAAGTTTGTCTCTTTGAATCTGCCATTTTAGCTGACAGAGGGTAGAGACTGGCGACTACATACGCTCGAAAATTCCCGCCGCGCCCATGCCGGTGCCGACGCACATGGTCACCATGCCGTACTTGAGATTGCGCCGGCGCAGGGCGTGAATCACCGTGGCCGAGCGGATGGCGCCGGTGGCGCCGAGCGGATGGCCGAGCGCGATGGCGCCGCCCAGCGGATTGACCTTGGCCGGGTCGAGGCCGAGATCCTGGATCACCGCCAGCGACTGCGCGGCGAAGGCCTCGTTGAGTTCGAACCAGCCGATCTGATGCTGGGTGATGCCTGCAAGCCGGCAGGCCACCGGGATCGCCTCCTTGGGGCCGATACCCATGATTTCGGGCGGCACGCCGCGCACCGCGAACGACACGAAGCGCGCCAGCGGCGTCAGGTTGAACTGCTTGAGGATCTTCTCGCTGACGAGGATCAACGCTCCCGCGCCGTCGGAGGTCTGCGAGCTGTTGCCGGCCGTGACCGAACCCTTGGCGGCGAACACCGGCTTCAACTTGGCCAGTGCGGCCAGCGTCGATTCGGCGCGCGCGCCTTCGTCGCGGTTGACGGTTCGCTTCTTAAGTTCGATCTCACCGGAGGAAAGGTTCGGCACACGCTCGACGATGTCGACCGCAGTCGTCTCGTCGTCGAATTCGCCCGCCTGCTGGCCGGCGATGGCCTTCCGGTGCGAGGCTAGGGCGAACTCGTCCTGCATCTCGCGCGTGACCTTCCACTGGTTGGCAACCTTCTCCGCCGTGAGGCCCATGCCGTAGGCCATGCCGACGTTCTCGTCAGCGAACACGTTCATGTTGATCGAGGGATGGAAGCCGCCCATCGGCACCATGGACATCGACTCGGCGCCGCCAGCGATCATCACATCGGCCTGGCCGACGCGGATGCGGTCGGCGGCCATCGCCACCGCGGTGATGCCCGAAGCGCAGAAGCGATTGACGGTGACGCCGCCCACGGTATTGGGCAGCCCCGCCAGCAACACCGCGTTGCGCGCCATGTTGAGGCCGGATTCGCCTTCGGGGAAGGAGCAGCCGATGATGGCGTCCTCGATCAGCTTCGGATCGAGGTCCGGAACCTGGCTCATGGCAGACCGGATTGCGGCGACCAGCAGGTCATCGGGGCGCGTGTTGCGGAACATGCCGCGCGGCGCCTTGCCGATCGGGGTGCGGGTGGCGGCAACGATGTAGGCGTCTTGCAGTTGTTTGCTCATATCAATTCTCCTCTTCGCGCTCAGTTACGCACAGGCTTGCCGGTCTGCATCATGCCCATGATGCGTTCCTGGGTCTTGGGATGATTCAGCAGTTCCATGAAGGCCTTGCGTTCGAGATCGAGCAGCCACTGCTCGCTGACCAGGCTCCCGGGATCGACGTCGCCGCCGGCCACCACCGTGGCGATCATCTGCCCCAGCTTGAAGTCGTGGGCGGAAATGAAGCCGCCGTCGCGCATGTTGACCAGTTGCATCATGATGGTGCCGATGGCATAGCGGCCGGTGACCGGCACCAGCTTCTGCAGCGGCGGCCGGTAACCGGCGTCGAACATCGCACGCGCTTCGACCTTGGCCACATGCAGCAGCTCGTAGGCATTGAAAACGATCACGTCGTCGGCTTTCAGGTAGCCCATTTGCCGTGCCTCCAGCGCCGACTTTGAAACAGCGGCAGTGGCGGCATTCATGAAGTAAGCCTTGAGGAACTGGAACGGGTCATTGCCCCTGGCATCCGCCGCCGCACGCGCTGCGGCTTCCTTGAGGCCGCCGCCGGCCGGGATCAGGCCGACGCCGACTTCGACCAGGCCGATGTAGGACTCGATCGAGGCGACGCGACGCGCCGTGTGCAGCGCCAGTTCGCAGCCGCCACCGAGTGCCAGCCCGGCCACGGCGGCGACCACCGGCACATTGGCGTACTTCATGGACTGGAAGCAGGCTTGCAACCTGGCAACTTCCGGCTCGATGGCCTTGACGCCGCCCGACATGAACAGCGGCAGCATGGCCTGCAGGTCTGCGCCGGCGGAGAAGGCACCGCCTTCGGCGGCATCGGCACCCCAGATCACCAGGCCCTTGTAGTTGGCTTCGGCCTCGGCAATGGCCTTCGACAGGCCGTCGATGACGCCGGCGCCGATGGCATGCATCTTGGTCTTGATCGAGAAGATCAGCACCTCGTCACCCTGGTGCCAGATGCGCACAGATTCGTCCTCGAACACCGTGGTGCCGGCCTTGCTGCCGTCGGCCGCACCCTCGCCCAGAACCGGGGCACGGAATGGCTGGCGGGCATAGACCGCCAACGTCGAGCGCGGCACATTGGTCTTGCGTGCCGGCGACCAGGAGCCGTCGGCAGCGTGTACGCCCGTGCGGCCATCGAACACCCAGGTCGGCAGCGGCGCCGCGCACAGTGCCTTGCCGGCATCGATGTCTTCCTTGACCCACCCGGCGATCTGCTGCCAGCCGGCAGCCTGCCAGGTCTCGAAGGGACCGAGCTTCTGGCCGAAGCCCCAGCGCATGGCGAAATCGACGTCGCGCGCATTGTCAGCAACGGCTTCCAGATGCACGGCGATGTAGTGGAAGGCATCGCGGAAAATCGCCCAGAGGAATTGCGCCTGCGGGTTGGTCGATTCGCGCAGCGCCTTCATGCGCTTGGCCGGATCCTTTTCCTTGAGGATGCGCACCACCAGATCGTCAGCCTTGCCGCCGCCCGTCACATACTGGCCCGTAGCAAAGTCGAGGCGCTGCACTTCCTTGCCGACTTTCTTGTAGAAGCCGGCGCCGGTCTTCTGGCCCAGCGCGCCGGCGGCGACCAGTTTGGTCAGCACTTCCGGCGTCTTGTACACGGCGGCGAAGGGATCGTCGGGCAGCGTGTCCTGCATGGTCTTGATCACGTGGCCCATGGTGTCGAGGCCCACCACGTCGGCGGTGCGGAAGGTGCCGGACTTGGCACGCCCCAGCTTGGCGCCGGTGAGGTCATCGACCACGTCGCAACTCAGACCGAACTTCCCGGCCTCGTGGATGGTCGCCATCATGCTGAAGACGCCGACGCGGTTGGCGATGAAATTCGGCGTGTCCTTGGCCCGCACCACGCCCTTGCCCAGCGTGGTGACGAGGAAGCCTTCGAGCTGGTCCAGAATCTCCGGCTTGGTCGTAGCGGTCGGGATCAGCTCTACCAGGTGCATGTAGCGCGGCGGGTTGAAGAAATGCACGCCGCAGAAGCGGGCTTTCAGGCCGGCATCGAAACCATCGGAGAGCGACGTGATCGACAGGCCCGAGGTGTTCGAAGCGAAGATCGCGTTCGGCGCGATGAAGGGCGCGACCTTCTTGTACAGGTCGTGCTTCCAGTCCATGCGCTCGGCGATGGCCTCGATGATCAGGTCGCAGCCTTTGAGCAGTTCGAGGTTGTCGTCGTAGTTGGCGACTTCGATGCAGGATGCATCGTCCTTGTTGCCCAGCGGCGCCGGGCTGAGTTTCTTGAGGCCTTCGATGGCCTTCAGCACGATGCCGTTCTTCGGGCCCTCTTTCGCCGGCAGGTCGAACAGCACCACCGGGACTTTGGCATTGATGCAGTGGGCCGCAATCTGCGCGCCCATCACGCCGGCGCCGAGGACGGCGACTTTCTTGACGATGAAATTGCTCATGATGATTCCTTTTAAAACAGTTCGGCTTCGAGATCGAGCAGCGGCTTGGCACCGGAACGCGCCTGCCGTATCAGCATGGCCGTTTCCGGCAGCAGGCGGGCAAAGTAGAAACGCGTGGTGGCGAGCTTGGCTTTGTAGAAATCGTCGCCGGAATCAAGCTTGGCCAGCGCGATCTTCGCCATGCGGGCAAAAAAGTAACTGTACACCAGATGGCCGACCACGCGCAGATAGGGAACTGCAGCGGCACCGACTTCGTCCGGATTCTGCATGGCCTTCATGCCGATTTCCATGGTCAGCTTGGTCACCTTGTCGCCGAGATCGGCCAGCGGCGTGACGAATTCGCTCATGGACTCGTCGGTGCCGTTTTCCTCGACGAAGGCCTGCACCAGCGCGCCGAACTTCTTCAGCTTGGCACCGTTGTCCATCAGGATCTTGCGACCCAGCAGGTCGAGCGACTGGATGGTATTGGTGCCTTCGTAAATCATGTTGATGCGGGCGTCGCGCACATACTGCTCGATGCCGGTACCGGTGATGAAGCCGGAGCCGCCATGCACCTGCATGGCCTCGGACGTGGCGATCCAGCCGTTGTCGGTCATGAAAGCCTTGATGATCGGGGTCAGCAGCGTCACCAGGTCGGCGGCATCCTTGCGCACTGATTCGTCGGGATGATTCAATTCGCGATCGATCTGCAGCGCGACGAAGGACGAGAAGGCACGGCCGCCTTCGGCGTAGGCCTTTGCCGTGAACAGCATGCGCCGCACATCGGGATGCACGATGATCGGATCGGCGGGCTGGTCCGGCGCCTTTGTGCCTGAGAGGCTGCGCATTTGCAGGCGCTCTTTGGCGTAGGCCAGCGCGTTCTGGAAAGCCACTTCGGTCAGGCCGAGACCCTGCATGCCGACGCCAAGACGCGCGGCATTCATCATGACGAACATGGCATTGAGGCCCTTGTGCGGCTGGCCGATGATCCAGCCCGTAGCGTCGTCGAGGTTCATCTGGCAGGTGGAACTGCCATGGATGCCCATCTTTTCCTCGAGTGCGCCGCAGGTGATGGTGTTGCGTGCGCCCAGTGTGCCATCGGCATTGGGAATGAACTTCGGCACGATGAACAGCGAAATCCCCTTGGTGCCGGGAGGCGAATCGGGCAGGCGGGCGAGTACGAGATGGATGATGTTTTCCGCCATGTCGTGCTCGCCGGCGGAAATGAAGATCTTGCCGCCGCTGATCTTGCAGGAACCGTCGGCCTGGGGCACGGCCTTGGAACGCAGCAGGCCGAGGTCGGTGCCGCAATGCGGCTCGGTCAGACACATGGTGCCGGTCCACTGGCCAGAGACCAGCTTGGGCAAATACAACGCTTTCAGCTCCGGAGTGCCGTGCTCATGCAGGCATTCATAGGCGCCGTGCGACAGGCCGGGATACATGTACCAGGCCTGATTGGACGAGTTCAGCATCTCGGCCAGGGAGTTGTACACGATGATGGGCAAGCCCTGCCCGCCAAATTCCGGATCGCAGGTCAGCGAGGGCCAGCCACCGTCGACGAACTGGCGGTAGGCCTCCTTGAAGCCCGTCGGCGTTTTGACTTCGTGCGTCGCGAGGTCGAGCTGGCAGCCCTCACGGTCCCCGACATGGTTGAGCGGAAACAGCACCTCGGAGGTGAACTTGGCGCCTTCCTCCAGTATCTGGTTGATGGTGTCGGCATCGATTTCGGCGTGCGCCGGCAATTCCTTCAGTTCAGCGGGCACGTCGAGCAGTTCGTAGAGCACGAAGTGCATGTCGCGCAAAGGGGCGTTGTATTGACCCATGGGGTCCTCCTGTCTTTTTTGGATTCCATCGACCGCCGTCGAGCGAACGGCCGTTTCAAACAAACGTTTTAATAGTAGCGCAGTTTGCGGGTCGCGTGTAGTCGGGCGACTCTAATTCCGAAACTTCAGGGATTGGCGCGGCCCGTCAGCGCAGAAACGCCTTGCTGACCTCGCGGAACACGTCTGAATCGGCGCGTCGCAGCCATTCAAAGGCGACCATCTCACGGCTGACGATGCTGGCGCCCGCCTCGCGCATGCGCGCCAGGGCGAGGCTTTTGTCCGACTCACGACGCGAGCCGACCGCCTCCTCGACCACAAATACCTGCCTGCCGCTGCCCAGCAGTTCCATCACCGTCTGCAGCACGCAAACGTGGGTTTCCATGCCGCAGACTACGTACTGCGTCGGTCCGCCCACCTGGTCGAGCCTATGGCAGGCGCCGGCCACAGCCGAGAAATGCAGCTTGCTGGCAATGCAGCCGTCCGGCAATTCGGCTGCCACCGCCGGGTGAGTCGGACCCAGCCCCTGCGGATATTGCTCGCAGGCCAGCACAGGGATATCCAGCTTGCGCGCCACACGTATCATCCAGACGACCTGATCCAGCAAATTCTGCCAGCCGGCGATGGCCGGCACCAGCTTGCCCTGTACATCCACCACCAGCAGCGCCGAGTCGCGTGCGTCGATCAGCATGATTTCTCCCAGGCGGCAATGAATTCCTTCCAGTGCGGCAGGCCGGTCGCTGCCAGCGTGGTCTTCACCAGCGCCAGTTCGCTGTCATGTTCGGCCGCCGTCAGCAGGCCGCGCATCAACTGAAAACGCAGGAACACCAGCCAGGTATTGACCACGTCGGTTTCGCAGTAGTCACGAATCTCGTCGATGCGCCCGTCCAGCCATGCGCCCCAGACGGCAGAGCCGTCCATGCCGAGTTTGCCCGGCAGACCCATGAGACGCGCCAGTTGGTCGAGCGGCGCGCTGCCGCGTGGCTGGTACATCGCCAGCAGGTCCATCAGGTCCGTATGCCGCGAGTGATAGCGACTGATGTAATTGTTCCACTTGAAGTCTTTCGAATCGCGGTAATCGCCCTCCCCCATGTCCCAGTAGCGCGGCGCGGTGACACGATGGATCAGGCCGCGATAGTGCAGCACCG
>JBIJDJ010000099.1:0-11399 GCA_044344175.1 Sulfuritalea sp. | reverse complement strand
CCGACCTGCTGCAGCGCCACACGCCGCGCATTCTCGACGGAGTCGAGAAGCTCTGCACGCATCTTGAAGCGGCGCGCGCCAAGCGCGGCAGGTAAGTCGGCGCTGAGGCAACGGCGATCGTTGCCGTTGCGTTGCGGCAGGTCAGCCGCCGTGCTTTGAGCTGCGCCCGCGAAACGCCATGGCCATTTCGAAGGCGGCGCGGGTGAAGGTCAGTACCTCGGCAAATTCGGCGTCGCTCAGGCTGCGCGCCTGGTCGTCACCGCGGTAGATGTTGGCGAACTCGCGTTCGCGCGCCGACTGGATCAACAGCTTGCCGACACCAAGTCCTTCGAGGCTGCGCCACAGGTCCGGATTGGAACTGCGGGTGAACTTCATGACGAAGCCGATCGGATCGTTGCGGCCGAGTACCGCGGCCAGGCGCAGGATCAGCTCGAACGGAACCGCGATGCGGCCGTTTTCCCAGGCTTCGATCAGCGACGGATCCTTGAGGTTGATCGCCGTGCCGACTTCGGTGATGGTGAGCCCGGCGGCCTTGCGCATGCGCCGCAGCGCCGCGCCCGTCCTGGCCCATACGCCGGGCTCGGACAATCCGGGCATGATGGCCTTGAGTACATCGGCCGCGGCCTCCATCGGCTTGCCTTTGCGCAGCGCCTTGGCGACCTCGCTTGCGGCGTGCAGCGTCTTCGCGGCGCCCACCGTGGCGGCGCCCATGTCAAGCACTCTGCCGGCCATGGCACGCATCTGCTCCACCAGACCTGCATCGTCCGGCTCGGGCGCATCCGGCTGCACCCCCCGCTTCACGGGTGAGCGTTTACTTGCGGGCGTCTTGGGCTTGCGAACCGCGGGGCCGACCATGGGTTCTCCTGTTGCCTGGCAGCGCGTGCCGGTTTATTTCCCCTGGATCCTCTGGCGCGACTCGTGGCGCTCCTGCGCTTCGATCGAATACGCCGTGGTCGGACGCGCCAGCAGGCGGCGCAGGCCGATCGGTTCGCCGGTCTCTTCGCAGAAGCCGTAGCGGCCGTCGTCGATGCGCTTCAAGGCCGCTTCCACCCGCGGCAGCATCTTGCGTTCGCGATCGCGGATGCGCAGTTCGAGGGAGTTTTCTTCCTCGATGGTGGCGCGATCATTGGGGTCGGCTTCGGCCTCGCCGTCGCGCAGGTGGTCGATGGTCATGGTCGCGTTGTCGAGCAGATCCTGGCGCTGCCTGCTCAGCAGATCATGGAAGAAGCGCAGCTGCGCGGCGTTCATGTAGGACTTGCCGGGCATGGCCAGCAGGGCTTTTTCGCTGATTGGTTTGGCTGTGTTGGGCATGGCTTGTTTCCTGTTGCGAATCGGAATGAGTCTGTTCATTGGCCGGTGGCCGATACTCGCTACTCTATCGAAAGACGAGGCGGACGTCAGGGGAATTTATCAATCACCGGGTCGGTCCGGAAAATTGCAGCCTTCCCCGGGCATCATTGCTCAGGTCGGCATTGCGTCCGGCGGTCCGCCACCGGCTTGCCCGGGGGTATCGCTGTCAGCGGGGGACGAACCAGCGGTGGCCGTCGGCGCACAGTTCGCGCAGGGGATGGCCGTAGAGCCGCGTCAGGTTCGTCGCGTCAATCACTTCGCCGGCCGGCCCGGCCAGCCATTCGCCGTCGCCGAACAGCAGCAGGGCCTGGCTGCAGTAGCGGGCGGCGAAGCCGGGGTCGTGCAATACGGCGACGATGGCGGCGCCTTTGCTTGCGCGACGGGCGAACATTTCCATCACCGCGACCTGATGCGACAGATCGAGGTGGGTCAGCGGTTCGTCGAGCAGGAACAACTGCGGCTCCTGGGTCAGCAACTGCGCCACGGCAAGGCGCTGGCGCTCGCCGCCCGACAGGGTTTGCACTTCGCGCTCGGCGAAGCCGTCCAGATAAAGTTCATCGAGCGCGGCTTCCGCGATGCGGCGGTCAGCAGCCGATTCCCAATCCCATCGGCCGAGATGGGGATGGCGACCGACCAGCACGGTCTCCATGACCGTGGAGGCGAAGGGATCGAACTGGTGCTGCGACAGATAGCCGCGGACGCGGGCCATTGCCCGCAAACCCTCACCCTGGCTGAGGTGCGGCGACGCCAGCCCGGCGATGCTCAGATCACCGCCTTGCTGCGCCCTGAACCCGGCCAGCGTGGCGAGCAGGGTCGATTTGCCGACGCCGTTGCGCCCGAGTATGGCCCAGGATTCACCAGCGTCGACGCGCCAATCCAGGTGGCGACAGACACTATGGCCACCGATATCGACCTTCAGCCGCCGGGCCTCCAGCAAGGGTGTATTCATGGCGGGTTCAGCGGCGTTCATCCGGCTGGCGCCCGAGCAGGAACAGGAATACCGGCACGCCGAGCAGCGCGGTCAGCACGCCGACGGGCAGTTGCTGCGGGGCGATCACGGTGCGCGCCAGGGTGTCGGCCAGCAGCAGCAGGCTGCCGCCGAAGAGTGCGGCTGCCGGCAGCAGCAGGCGCTGGTCGTTGCCCCAGCCCAGCCTGATCATCGCCAGCCGCACCAGATGCGGGACTACCAGGCCGATGAAGCCTATGCTCCCCGCCGTGGTGACGGCAACGGCAGTAAGCAGCGACGCCAGCACATAGATCCCGAGCTTGACGCGGTCGACCGACACGCCAAGCGCCCGGGCGAGGGTGTCGCCGCGCGACAGGAGATTCAGCTCGCGGGAAAAGGGCAGCATGACAAGCAGTCCCAGCGTCAGCATGGCCAGGGCCGGCCAGGGGCTGCTGGAATGCCCCAGGTCGCCCATGAGCCAGAACAGCATGCCGCGCAATTCCTCCTCGGGTGCAATCGTCATGATCAGCGCCACCACCGCGCCGCAGCCGGACGCGACGATGACCCCGGTCAGCAGCAGGCGGGTGCGGGTCCAACTGGCGTCGCCGTGGGCCAGGCCGAAGACCACCAGCATTGCGGCGAAGGCGCCGGCGAAGGCAAACAGGTTGATGAAGGCCAGCGCCAGGCCTGCGAGCATGGCCGACAGCGCGCCGACCGCCGCCCCGCCCGAAATGCCCAGCACGTAGGGATCGGCCAGCGGATTGCGCAACAGCACCTGCATCAGTGCGCCGGCCAGCGCCAGCAGGCCGCCGCAGGCGAAGGCGGACAGCGCGCGCGGCAGGCGCAGGCCGCGGATGACCTCGACCGCGAGGCCGTCGCCGCTGCTGCCGATGGCACGGATGACATCACCAAGGGCGACCGTCATGCTGCCCGCCGCCAGCGCCGTGAACAGGCTCAGCACTGCCAGCCCGACCAGGGCAGCAAGGACAAACAGGGCACGGCGGCGGGTGGGCATGGGGATCAGGGTGAAAGAACAAAATATGGCATTGGGTCAATCATCGAGCGTAGCGAGCGAATCAATAGCCTCCCCCGCGAGGGGAGGATGGGAGGGGCGGGCCTTTCTGCACTTGCGCGCCAACGCGCTAAAAGTCGTAGCGTCCGGAAACGAAGACGCTGCGGGGGTCAGTCGGATAGTAGTAGGTATCGTTGTAGAAGGCGGAGTACCCGGCGATAGCCGAATATTTCTTGTCCAGTGCATTAATGAGCTTGGCCGTGATTTTCCAAGGCTTGAAGTTCCACACAGCTTGCAGGTCGAGTGTCGTGTAGCCGGAAAGCATTCCCTGGGCATTGGCGAAGTCGCTGCCGTAACGACGCTCGCCGACGTAGCGGGCGGCGGCGGAATAGCTGCCGCTGCGGCCTGCATTCCATGTCAGTTGGGCGCTGGCTAGGTTGCGCGGGACAAGGGGGACGGAGTTTCCGGAGTAACCGCCGTCGCGGAAATAGGCGTCCGTGTAGGCATAGGACAGCCGGGCTTGCAGGCTTTCGGCAATCTTCCAGTCGGCTTCCAGTTCCGCACCTTTGCGGCGCGTTTTCGGGAAGTTGGTGTTGGCGCCCAGGGCGTCGTCGTAACCGATTTCGTCCGTTAGATCCAGTTGGTAAACAGAACCGCGGATAGTTGCCGGGCCGACCGCGATGCTGCCGCCGATCTCGTCGGTTGTGCCGTGTTGCGGCTTGAGGTTGCCGGCAAACACCGGTGCGAAAAGAATCGGGTCGAAGCCGAAGAGTTCGTCGATGTTTGGAAAGCGGAAGCTGCTGCCGGTTTTTCCATAAACCCGCCAGTCGTCCCTGGCATAGGTCAGACCCAGATCGTAGGCGGTCTTCGTCCGGGTAGCATTTCCTGCCACCGCCGGGTCGGTACCGAAGATTGATGTATAGGCATCCTGCCGGGTGGTCTGTTTCGTGCGCTGGCTGCGACTGCCCAGGGTGAGGCTCAGGTTCTGCGTGAATTTCGTGATGTTCTGCAGATAGAAGGCAGAGCTTTCCTGCGAGGAGTGCTGATCGGCAAATCCCGTGTTGTCCGCCGTGACCTCGCTGTCGTAGTAATCGAAGCCGATCACGGTTTCGCTGGACAGGGTGCCAAGGTCGTGACGCCAGCGCAGGCGCGGGGTGAAGGAGGTGGTGTCGCGGCTACGGTCGCTGGCCGACGCGCCGAAAGCGGAAAAATACTTTGCATCGAGTTCCTGATGATCCTGCGCAAGCTCCGCTTCGAGGGTGAGGCGATTGTTCAGCCGGTAGGAAACGCCGGGACGCACGCGGTAGCCGTTGCGGTCTTCTTTGTTCAGCGGATTACGCGTGTTGGTCGGATCGTTGCGATAGGCGGTGCTGAAAATGGCACCGGGCTGCCCGGCGGATTCCTTGTAGATGGCCAGGTCGGCGAAGACTTCGCCGCGATCCAGCAGCCAGCCGACACGCCCGCTGGTGGCTTGCTGGTCCTGCTGGCTGTTGTCGCGATAGCCATTGGCGTCGGCATAGCTGGCGAAGAGGTTGTAGTAGGCCTTGTCGTTGCCGTTGGCCAGTTGTACGTCGGCGCCCTTGTAGCCATAGATGCCGAGCGTGGCCGTCACGGTGGCCTGCGGGCGACCCGACTTGTCGGTGATGATGTTGATGACGCCCCCGGTCGCGCCGTCGCCGTAGAGGACGGTGCCCGAACCGCGGATGATCTCGATCCGCTCCACGCTTTCCAACGGGATGGACGACCAGATGATGGCGCCCAGGTCGACCGGATTCAGGCGCAAGCCGTCGACCAGGATCAGCGTATTGCTGGTGGCCGTGGAGCCGAAGCCGCGGATGTCGACCGTGGCGTCCCTGCCCATGGCGCCGCCAAGCTGGCGGACGTCCACGCCGGCCCGGGTGCTGAGCACGTCCGGCAGATTGGTGGCCGGCGTGTTGCGGATATCCTGGCGGGTAATCACGCTGATGTTGGCCGCCACGCCGGGGTCGGCTTCATTGAAGCGGGTGGCGGTGACGACGACCGCTGCCGGGTCATCGGCGGCGAAGGAAAGGCAAGGGGAAACAAGGATTGCCGCGCAGGCGGCGACGGCGAAACGATTGAACATGACAAACTCCCAAAACCCGGCGAGCGTCCCCGCAGCCGGTTGGTGGCAATTGAATGTCTGGGAGGTAAGGGTGATGGACGGGGTGGACACAAACCCCCGGCACGCCGCAACCCCGCAACGCATTCGCTGGTTTGTCCCTGGCCGGTCTCCGGGCTTGGAAGTCTTGGTTCATCGCCTTCCCGGGGGTGACCCAGTGGCATCTTGATGAACCCGCACTTCCTTACCGTTGCGGGGGCAGCGCCGGAATCGACTGTTGAGGTCTCACCGGCTTCCCGTTTCACCCGGCACGGAAAACCATGCGCGGGCACCACGAACGGGGCGGAGTATAGCAAAGCGCCGGCGAGTTGCAGCAGAGCCCCTTGTGCCGCTGCACAGGACTATTTGCTTGCTGAGGCAAATGTTTGCAGTTGAAATTATCCCTATTACTAGTAGACTTGATATGTGTCAAGGATATGGAAAGTCTGCGGGAGCACTCTTTTAACCTTCGCAGAGGTAAGGTTTTGGTTGCAGCCGATTTCTGGATTTACACAGGGTTCACTCAAAAGGAGAGAAGGATGAAACGGAAGTTACTCGGAATGTTTGCTGTTACAGCCATTGCCGGCGCGATGGGCAGTGTTTTCGCGCAAGAGGCTGCACCGACGCTGACCGCCGCTGAAAAAGAATCAGCGAAGAAGACTTACTTCGAGCGTTGCGCGGGCTGTCACGGCGTGCTGCGCAAGGGCGCCACCGGCAAGAACCTCGAACCGAACTGGACCAAGACCGACAAGGCTGGCGTGAAGACCGAAGGCGGCACGCTCAAACTCGGGCAGTCGCGCCTGGAAAAGATCATCGGCTACGGTACCGACGGCGGCATGGTGAACTTCGACGACATCCTGACCAAGGATGACATCACCCTGATGGCCAAGTACATCCAGAACACACCGGATGTGCCGCCCGAGTACAGCTTCAAGGACACCATGGATTCATGGAAGGTCATCGTGCCGGTCAAGGATCGCCCGACCAAGCAGATGAACAAGTACAACCTGAAGAACATGTTCTCGGTGACGCTGCGCGACACCGGCGAAGTGGCCCTGATCGACGGCGACACGAAGGAAATCCGCAGCATCGTCAAGACCGGTTACGCGGTGCACATCTCGCGCCTGTCGAAGTCGGGCCGCTACGTGTACGTGATCGGCCGCGACGGCCGCCTGTCGCTGATCGACCTCTGGATGGAGAAGCCCGGCGTCGTGGCGGAACTGAAGATCGGTTTCGATGCCCGCTCGGTGGATACCTCGAAGTTCAAGGGCTTTGAAGACAAGTACGCCATCGCCGGTTCCTACTGGCCGCCGCAGTACGTGATCATGGACGGCGACACGTTGAAGCCGCTCAAGGTGGTTTCGACCCGCGGCATGACGGTGGACGGCGAGTATCACCCCGAGCCGCGCGTGGCCTCGATTGTTGCGTCCGAGATCAAGCCGGAATGGGTGGTGAACATCAAGGAAACCGGCCAGATCCTGCTGGTGGATTACTCCGACATCAAGAACCTGAAGACAACGACCATCGCCTCGGCGAAGTTCCTCCATGACGGCGGCTTCGATGCTTCCAAGCGTTACTTCCTGGTTGCGGCGAACGCTTCCAACAAGATCGCTGCAGTGGATCTGAAGACCGGTACGCTGGCCGCTTTGGTCGACACGGCAAAGATTCCGCATCCGGGTCGTGGCGCCAACTTCATGCATCCGAAGTTCGGTCCGGTGTGGGCCACGGGTCACCTGGGCGCGGATGTCGTGACCCTGATCAGTACGCCTTCAGACGACAAGAAGAACGCCAAGTACAAGGAGTTCAACTGGAAGGTCGTCCAGGAAATGAAGCACGTGCCGGGCAACCTGTTCGTCAAGACCCATCCGAAGTCGAAGCATTTCTGGGCAGATGCGCCGCAGAATCCGGACAAGGAACTCGCCGAATCCGTGGCGGTGTGGGACATGGCGGACCTGTCGAAGCCGAAGAAGATCATCAACGTGGCCAAGGACTCCGGCCTGCCGGTGACCAAGGCGACCCGCCGTGCCGTCCATCCCGAGTACAGTGCGGATGGCGGCGAAGTGTGGATCTCGCTGTGGGGCGGCAAGACCGACCAGTCGGCGATCGTGGTGTATGACGACAAGACGCTTGCGCTGAAGAAGGTGATCACCGATCCGAAGATGATCACCCCGACCGGCAAGTTCAACGTCTACAATACGCAGCACGACATTTATTGATCCGAAATTGATCGGTAGCAAGGATAAAGGGGCGCAAGCCCCTTTATCATATGTGCCTTAAGAAACGACTGATGGCATAGGGGATAGCTTCATGGCAGACAGTAAAATATCCGGGTTCCTGGCGATGATGCGGCGGCCGAGCGCGAAATATTCGTTGCTCAGCCTGCTGGTGGCGGGTTTTTTCTCCGGCATCTTCTTCTGGGGTGGTTTCAACACCGGCATGGAAGCCACCAATACGCTGGAGTTCTGCATCAGCTGCCATGAGATGCGCGACAACGTCTATGTGGAATACAAGAAGACCATCCATTACACCAATCGCACCGGAGTGCGCGCCGTCTGTTCCGATTGCCACGTGCCGAAGGACTGGACGCACAAGATGATGCGCAAGATCCAGGCCAGCGGCGAGGTCTGGGGCAAGATCACCGGCAGCATCAGCACACCCGAGAAGTTCGAAGCCAAGCGTCTGCAATTGGCGGAGAACGAATGGGCGCGGATGAAGGGCAACGACTCGCGTGAATGCCGCAATTGCCACTCCTTCGATGCCATGGACGTGGAGAAGCAGAAGTTGCGCGGTTCCAAGATGCACAAGATCGGCATCGCCGAAAAGAAGACCTGTATCGACTGCCACAAGGGCATTGCCCACAAAAAGCCCAAGGGCATGAAGGAAGACGACGACGAATGAGTCATCGTTTCCGTCCGGTCCCGCGTTAACCCCTATTCATATTGTTCGAAAGGAGCATCAAATGAGCAAGTCCATCGTTTCCACCGCTGTTGCCGGAGTCCTGCTTGTACTCGGTTCCCAGGCTGCCATGGCCGCACCCGACTGGAGCAAGGTGCCCAAGCGCGACATCAATGTCTTCCATGCCGGCGTCACGCCGATCGAGTGGGCAACCAAGAAGTCCGACCACAGCGGCACGGCAGGCATGAAGAAGGGTGAGACCTGCGTTGGCTGCCATGAAGAGAAGGGCACCCTGAATTTCAACTTCAAACGCCTTGCCGACAAGGAACTCGAGCCGAAAGGCGCGCCCAAGACCATGATGTTCCCGGTCAGCATGCAGGCGGCCTACGATGCGGCCAACCTCTATATCCGCCTTACGTTCAAGGCTCCGGCTGGCGGCGCCGACAAGGGCGACAAGGACAATGAGCTCAAGGCGACCATGCTGTTCGCCGATGCCAAAGTGCCCCAGGCCGATCAGTACGGCTGCTGGCAGAGCTGTCACGCCGACGCACGCAGCATGCCCGGCGCCGACGACAAGAAGACCAAGTACACAGCCGCCGGTGCCTACGAACTGGTCCAGTGGGCGAGCAAGGGCAACAAGGTTTTCGACGGTAGCATCACCACGGAACGCAAGATGAGCGGCGGCACCTCAGGTGCCAAGGCCGAGGGCGCCAAGAGCGGCGACAGCTACACCATTACGTACACGCTCAAGAATCCCGGCGAGGGCAAGACCGTACCGTTCGGCATCGCGGTGCATGCCGACAACGCCAGCGGCCGTTTTCACCACGTCTCGCTTGGCTACAAGCTCGGTATCGGTGCCGACGGCGACGTGAAGGCCATCAAGCAGTAAATCGTTTCCTTCCGGACATGTTTGCCGGTCGTAGTGTCCTGAAACGAGTGCCAGCCTTGCTGGCACTCGTTTGTTTTATGTCCCCGGCTTTGGCCGGGGACGGTATCCCCCGGCGGGATGAGGCAGCGGCGCAGCAGATCGTGGAGATCACCATCCAGGACTACAAGTTCCTGCCGGCGGAAGTAAGAATCAAGGCGGGCGAAACGGTGAAATGGATCAACAAGGAGAAGCGCACCAGCCACTCGGTGCTCTTCCCTGCCGAGAACGGTCTCGAATCGGAACGGTTTTTCCCCGATGAATCCTGGCAGCGCAGATTCACGCAGCCCGGAAGCTACAGCTACCGCTGCGGTCCGCACGAGGAAATGAAGGGGCTGGTCGTTGTCGAATAGCACAACAATCCTTGCTGCAATGACGCTGCTGCTGACCTGTCCCTTGCAGACGGCGGCGGCGGAACCGTCGCCTGCGCGCCAGAAGGAACTGATTCACCTGGTGCGCCAGGATTGCGGGTCGTGTCACGGCATGACCCTGCAGGGCGGGCTGGGGCCGGCGCTGTTGCCGTCGACGCTGGCCGACAAACCGGCCGAGGGGCTTGTCGCAACGATCATCGGCGGCCGCCCGGGTACGCCGATGCCGCCCTGGCACCGCTTCCTCGCGGAAGACGAAGCGCAGTGGATCGTGGTCAGGCTGATGACCGGTTTCCCGCAATGAGGCGCGTACTGCAGTTGCTGCTGCCCGGTCTGCTGGCGCTGCTGCTCGCCGCCTGCGCCGGCACACCCGTGCGCGGCACCGGCGACCTCGGCCTGGTCATCGAGCGCGCCAGCGGCCATGTCACGCTGATCAATACATCCTCGCGTTCCGCCTATGCGCGCATCGGCGGCCTCGGCGACCTCTCGCATGCCTCGGTGGTGTATTCCCGCGATGCGCGCTACGCCTATGTCTTCGGTCGCGACGGCGGCCTGACCAAGATCGACCTGCTCGACGCGTACATCGTCAAGCGCGTCATGCAGTCGGGCAATGCCATCGGCGGTTCGATCTCGCAGGACGGCCGCATTGTCGTCGCGCAAAACTACACGCCGGGCGGCATCAAGGCTTTCGACGCGGACACGCTGGAACTCCTGTCCGAAGTGCCGGCCGAGTATGCGCCGGGCCAATTCTCCAAGGTGGTCGGCCTCGCCGACGTGCCGGGCAACAAGTTTGCCTACGCGCTGTTCGACGGCGGCGAGATCTGGGTCAGCGATTTTTCTGATCCGAAGCGACCGGTGACAAAGCGCTACCCCGCCGGCCAGCAGCCCTATGACGGGCTGGTGACGCCCGATGGTCGTCATTACCTCGCCGGCCTGTTCGGCGAGGACGGCATTGCACTGCTCGACCTCTGGCAGCCGGAAAAGGGTGCGCGCAAGATTCTCGAAAAGTACGGCCGCGGCGAAGAAAAGCTGCCGGTGTTCAAGATGCCGCACCTGCGCGGCTGGTCGGTCGCGGCGGGCCGCGCCTGGTTGCCGGCGATCGGACGCCACGAGGTGCTGGTGGCCGACGCGACGACCTGGCAGGAGACCGGCCGCGTTGCAGTGAAGGGCCAGCCGGTGTTCGTCATGGCCAGTCCCGACGGACGCCAGATCTGGGTGAACTTCGCCTTTCCCGACAACGGCTGGGTGCAGGTCATCGACACGCTGACGGGCAAGGTGGTGCAGACCCTGCAGCCGGGCAAGGCGGTGCTGCACATGGAATTCACGCCGCGCGGCGAGGCCGTCTGGCTCTCTGCGCGCGACGACAATCGCGTCGTGATCTACGACACGCGCAATTTCGCCAGGCTTGGCGAGATTCCCGCCGAGGCTCCCTCCGGCATCTTCTTCACCAGCCGCGCCGCACGCATCGGATTGTGACCATGGACTCGCCCTACACGCCGCTCGAATATTCGCTGCTCAACGGCTGGCAGCGCGACTTTCCCATCGTCGCCCAGCCTTTTGCCGAGGTCGGATTGAAAGTCGGCGCTGATGAGACGGCGGTTCTCGCCACGCTGCGCCGCTTGCAGTCGCGCGGAGCCATCAGTCGCGTCGGTGCCGTTTTCGCGCCGCGCCGCATCGGCGCCTCGACGCTCGCCGCGCTCGCCGCGCCGCCGGAACGCATCGAGGAAATTGCCGCTCTGGTCAGCGCACGGCCGGAAGTGAACCACAACTACCAGCGCGAACAC
>JBIJDJ010000097.1:0-11404 GCA_044344175.1 Sulfuritalea sp. | reverse complement strand
GCTGATCAGGTCCGGGTGCATCGTGAAGGCTTCAAGTACGGTCCGCGTGCGGGAAATTGCCTCAACCGCCGGACACTCGCACAGCACGCTGCCAGCCACCGGAACTGCCTCTGCAATTTCGCCGGCTACAGAAGAATTGGGGAAACGAGTCTGGCCAGGGCTGCCGGCATCGTTGTTACTCATTTTGATTGCTCCAGGAAAGATTGCAGGTCCGGGTTCGTGATCAATGGCTGATTCCGCGAGTTGGATGTCCATATCAGGAGCACAGTCCGGGCGGACAGAAGAAAACCTGGAAAGATTCGCGGAGCCTTGATGATCCGGTCTCCACAATCGGTCGCCGACATCGATCATTGATTTTCATCGCGTCATCCGGTTTTCAGGTTTGATACGGCACTGCGCAGGCGTTCGGCGAGTGCCCTGAGGTTATCAATGGCCGTCGCCGTATCGTGGATATGGGCACGGTTGTCCTCGGCCACCACCCCATTCTTGGTGGTTTCCTGAATTGCCTGTGCGGCATTGTCCATGGCTGCTGCCACGAGCTTTCGCTGTGGATATTTCTTCCCGTCCTGATCCGCGAGACGCAAGGTATCCACTGCATGCGCCTGTAGCGCGAGGTTCAGATTCAGCAGAGCCAGCTGGATCGGCAGGCTCTGCTTTGCCAACTCGACCTGACTGATCTGCTGCTGGGCGCGATTCCACACCAGAAAGCCCATGATCAGCACCGGAATCATGACCAGGACGCCGAGGGCGAGCAGCTTGCGTCGAAAATCGATGCTGCCGATCAGGCGGATGGCGAGATCCAGCAGGAGCGTCATGGCTAAGTAGGAAGACCGTGTGAAAGACGAGTCATTTAAGCAGTCTGTTGTTGCAGATTGATGAAGTCCCGGTTTTAGTTGGTCCCTCGCTCGCCGGCCAAAGCGGCTTCAGGGAAGGTTTCGGCAACCCCGACTTCAGTTCGTCCTAGCCCTCATGCGGGCTCAGTCGCGGCAGGTCGAGGCCACGAATCCGCTTCAGCTTGTCCGGAATGTCGTCGAGCAGGGCGGCGTGACGCGGGCCGTGCCAGCCGCCGATCAGGGTCACGGCTTCGCGCAGGTGCGGGTCGCGGCCGGCGCAGACCATCAGCAGGGTGCCGGCACTGGCCAAGTCGTTGAGCTGGCCCAGTTCTTCCTGGAGTCCGGCGAGGCGCTTGATCACTGCGGCGCCGGACTTGCCGGGAATCATCGGTCCGAAGAACTCGATGGCATAGCGCAGCCGCTTGATGCCGATGCGCAACTCATGCAGCGAGGGCGGGCTTTCAGGGCGGGCGGCAGCAGCCAGTTCGAGGATCTTCTTCAGCAAGCGGCGCAAGCGGCGGTCGGCGAACTGCAGCAGGGATGGCGTCTCGTCGGCGCCGCCGGGCGGGTCGACGAAAGGCGCGCGCTGCAGCAGGCTGGCAGCGGTCAACAGCAACTGGCCATAGGCCGGTTGGCGCAGGGTGTGGCGGATGGCGCTGCGGGCAGCGTACAGCCGGTTGGTGATGGCGCTCGCCAGATCGGTCAGGCGCGGCTCGTCCGGCAGGGCGGCGGCCACCGGCGCGACGATCTCGGCCATCAGCACATCGAGGTCGCGGGCCTGGCCCAGCGCGCGCATCAGTTCGCGCAGCGGCGGCACCAGTTGCTCGGCAAAACTGGCCGGCAGCACCGGGCCGAACATGCGCATCGCAGCACGCAGGCGGCGCGTGGCGACCCGCATCTGATGCACGTATTCGGCATCGTCGCTGCGCGCCGCACCGGCGTGGTTGAGTTGCAGGTGCGACAGGCAGTCCAGCGCGATCAGGCGGAATGCCCCCAGCGGCGCGTCTTGCGCATCTATCGCGACCTTGCCCGCCTTGACCGGTTGCTGCGGCGTGTTGTGGAACAGCCGGTAGCCGCGTTCCGCCTTGGACAGCAGCAAGGGCGGCAGGGGCTGGCGTTTTGCCAGTTCGAGGGCAAGGAGGTAAAGGCTGTCGACGCTGCCGGAGAGCAGTTGCAGCTCAAGTTCGGAGATCGTTTCGCGGCGGCCGCTGGAGGCAATCCAGCCGCGGTCGAGCTTGGCCAGTAGGCGGCTGCCCGGACCCTGGTCGATTTGCCAGACGGTGCGCCGCACGTTGGTTTCGAACACCGCGGTGAGGTGGCCGGCGAGCTTGTCGCGCTGCAGCCAGTCACGCAGTTCGGTGTCGTCGACATGCGAGAAATCGAAGTGGTTGAGGTAGGGTGCCTGCCATTCCGGCCGGCTCGTCAGGCCGCCATCGGATTCGTCCTGGCGCTTGATGGTCTGCTGCCACGATGTGCCGTGCTTGCGCAAGCGCAGCAGAATGCCGGCGCGGCGCAGGGCCATGCGTCCGGTGTCATAGTAGATGCTGACCAGGTGGTGTTGTTCGCGGCCGGTCGCTGCGGCCAGGGCCGGGTGCCGTTGCAGAAAGCCGTGGCGGTCTTCGGCGACCTCGAGTTTCAGGGTGATTTGCTGGGCCATGGGCTTGATGCCGGCTGGAGCTTGGGGGTGGGAGTGTAGTCCCTGGACCCCTGAAATATTATTACAGCCGTATTGCACTGCGGCCCACGGCGATCCCGGCTTGCGGCAATTCATCAAGAGTCGGCGCTGGCGACACGGCGCTGTGCGGCGCATCGGTCGGTAATGCGACGACGACGGGCTGCCAGGCGCGCACCAGTTCCAGCCGGCCGTCGTGATGTTCGACAATGGCGGTGCAACTGTCCACCCAGTCGCCGCAATTGACATACACCACGTCATCGACCCTGCGCAGCGCCGCGCTGTGGATGTGGCCGCAGATCACGCCGTCCAGCCCGCGTTCGCGCACGGCATGGATCAGGGAATCCTCGAAATCGAAAATGAAGGAGACGGCGCGCTTGACGTGGCTCTTGGCGAAGCCCGCCAGTGACCAGTAGCCGGGGCGGCGCAGCAGGCGGCGCAGCCGCGACAGCGAGGCGTTCACGCGCACCAGCAGGTTGTAGCCGACATCGCCGAGCACCGCCAGCCAGCGATGGTAGCGCGTCACCTGGTCGAATTCGTCGCCGTGCAGCAGCAGGTAGCGCTTGCCGTCGGCGGCGAGGTGGATGTGCTCGAGCCTGACCTCGATGTCGCCGAAGGAAACACCGTCGTATTCGCGCATCGCCTCGTCGTGGTTGCCGGGAATGAACATCACGCGCTGGCCGTGGCGGGCGCGGCGCAGGATCTTCTGGACGATGGTGTTCTGTGCCGGGGTCCAGTGGATGCCGCGGTTCATGGCCCAGAAGTCGATGATGTCGCCGATCAGGAACAGGTTTTCGCTCTCGTAATCGCGCAGGAAGTCGACCAGGCGGTCGGCCTGGCAGCCGCGGGTGCCGAGATGGACGTCGGAAATGAATATCGAGCGGACTTTCATTGGTCGGCAAGAAAGCGATACATAGCTTCGCCCTCCGGCGGCAAGGCAGGCCGCGCGACGGCGTCGCGCAGGGCGGCCACCAGTTGTTCGTGGATGTGTTCCCAGTCGAACGCGGCGACGCTGCATGGCGCGGCCGCGGCGGTGCGGCGGCGGGCCTGGGGACGCGTCACCAGGTCGAGCGCGGCGCGCACGAACTGGTCGCTGGCCCCCGGATCGGCCAGCATGCCGTTGTCGCCGTGGCGTATGAATTCGGCGGCGGCCGCCATGTGGTAGGCCACCACCGGCAGGCCGCTGGCCAGCGCCTCGAGGGTGACGTTGCCCCAGGTGTCGGTCATGCTGGGAAACAAGAACAGGTCGGCCGAGGCGTAGTGGGCGGCGAGGTCCTCGCCGTGGCGCATGCCGGCATACAAATGTTCGGGATGTTCCCGCTCCATTCGCGCCCGCGCCGGGCCGTCGCCAACCAGCAGCAGGCGCGCACCCGGGGCATAGCGCCGGATCGCGTCGAAGGTGGTGAGCACCAGCGGCAGGTTTTTCTCCGGCGCCAGGCGGCCGACATGGGCCACCACCAGGTCTTTTTCGCCGACCTTCCAGACGGCGCGCAGGGCCGCACTGCGGCGTGCCGGGTTGAACAAAGCGGTATCGACGCCGCGGGCGACCACGCGGATGTTGCGGTAGCCTGCGCGCTGCAGTTCGACTCCGAGTTGACGGGAGGGCACCAGGGTCATCCGGCTGCGGTTGTGCAGGCGCCGCAAATGCGCCGCGACGATGCTTTCCAGCCACGGGAAGCCGTAATGCCGGCTGTAGGCGTGGAAATTGGTATGGAATTCCGACACCACCGGAATGCCGAGATCGCGCGCCGCCGCTATGGCGGAGGCGCCCAGCGGACCCTCGGTGACGACCTGCACCACATCCGGACGGTCGGCACGCCACAGCCGGCGCAGCAGTCGCGGCGCCGGCAGGCCGAACTTGAGGCCCGCATAACCGGGAATCGGCAGGCCGCGTACCAGCGTCGTCGTCAGCCGCGGCGATGTGGGCAGGACGTCGTCGGTGTCCGCGGCGTGCTGGCGCGGTCGCACCAGGCTGACGCGATGGTCGCGCGCGAGCAGACCCTGCACCATGCGGCCCAGCGTCATGGCGACGCCATTCACCTCGGGCGGGAAGGTTTCTGTAACGACCGCGACGTGGAGCGGGGAAGTCATGGCCTGCTCGGAACGGTACCGGCGGCCAAGACCGGCGCACAGTCGACCGCGCGCGGCGCGCGCAGCAATTGGCGATAGAGCCCGGCCAGCCGGGCGCCCTGGGTTGCGGCATCCCACTCGCGGGCGAAGGCAATGGCTTCGCCCGCCATGATCAGCAGCTTGGTGGGCCGGTTCAGCAGCCCGACCAGCTGTTCGGCGAAGCCCTCCGGTGTTTCGGCGGCAGGGATGGCGCCGCGCCGCGGATTGATGATTTCGGCCGCACCCAATGCCGGAATGGCCAGCACCGGCAGGCCGATGGCCATGGCTTCGAGCAGTACCAGGCCCTGGGTTTCGGTGTGCGAGGCAAAGGTGAATACGTCGGCGGCGGCATAGCAGTCGCGCAAGCCGCCATCGCGCGGCAGGTAGCCGACAAAGCGGACGTGGTCCTCGATGCGCAGGGCGGCGGCCTGGCGGCGCAGGGCCGGCAATGCCGGACCCTCGCCGGCTATCACCAGCATCAGGTTCGGCCGCTGGCGGCGCGCCAGGGCGGTCATTTCGAGCAGGAAGCCGATGTTCTTTTCAAACGCGGCGCGGCCGACGAAAAGCGCGATCTTGCGTTCCGGCGCGATGGCCCAGGTTTCGCGAAAGCGCTTGCCGTCGCCGCGCAGGAACTGCGACTCCGGCAATCCGGTGGAAATCACGTGCAACGGTTTGCCGACACCATAGTCGCGCAGGGTGGCAGCCATCGGTTGTGAGGGCACGACGACGGCATCGAGCGCATTGCATTGCTGACGCGCCAGGGCCCGGGCGGCGAGGCGCAAGGCACTCCTGGGCAGGAAGCGGACGTAGTGGAACAGGTATTCCTCGAAATGCGTGTGGTAGGTCGCGATGCAGGGAATGCCGCGCGCCCGCGCCAGGCGCAGGCCGGCGTAGTGCGCGGCGAAGGGCGTCTGAACGTGGACCACGTCGATGTCGGTGCCGGCGAGACGGCGATCCAGGTCGGCGAGGGAACTCCAGCGCATCAGGCGGTCTTCGGGATCGAGCGGGATGGTGCGCGAGGGCAGGCGCAGGATGCCCGCCGCGGCATCGGCCTCGCTGCCGGTTCCCGGATAGTCGGGTGCCACCACCGTGACCCGGATGCCGAGCCCGGCGAGCGTGCTGCGAAAGGTCTGGATCGAAGTGGAAACTCCGTTGATGCGCGGGAAGTAGACATCGCTCAGCATCAGCACATGCCGGGGGCAGGCGGGTCGGGGCGTAACGGCACGGATTCCGCGGATGAAGGGCTGGCCCTGCGCTGCATCTGCCACGCTCATGCCGCGATCACTGCCGCGGGTTTGACGAAGTGCCGCATGTAACGCGGATTCATGCGCGACATGGGCAACAGGAGCAGGAGATCGGCGGTGTTGAAGTCAGGATCCCACGCCGGCTGGCCGCAGACCCAGGCGCCGACCCGCAGGTAGCCCTTGATCAAGGGAGGAATCACGGCGGTCTGGCCGTTGGCGAGATGTTCGAAGGGCAGCCCATGCCGGGGAAAAGTACGGTATTCCGCCGGGGCAATCTGGGCCGCATCCAGCTGAGTAAACAGATTGGCGGCATTGTGTCCGCCGTCGGCCATGCCGATCGAGGCGCAGCCCATGAGGTACTCGTAGTTGTTGCGTACCATGTAATCGGCCAGACCGGCCCAGAGCAGGGTGATCACGCTGCCGCTGCGATAATCCGGGTGGATGCAGGAGCGGCCGACTTCAACCATGCGGCTGCGCAGGTTTTGCAGCCGGTTGATGCGGAACTCGCTTTCCGAGTAATAGCCGCCGATGGTTCGGGCAACATCCGGTGAAAGGATCCGGTAGGTACCGACAATGCGATCGGCATGGCTTTCGCGCACGATCAGGTGTTCGCAGTAGGCGTCGAAGTGGTCGATATCGTGGTTCGGCACCCGGGTCGGGATGCGGGCGCCGAGTTCTTCGACGAACACCTTGTAGCGCAGGCGCTGTGCCTCGCGGACTTCTTCGTCGCTACGAGTCAGCGCGACGGTGTAGCCGACCTTCTCACGGCTTGCGGCGGCTTCGATCAGATGTTTTTGCACGGCGTTCTCCTTTTGGCTTCTGGGGTTCGCCTGCATTTTCGAAAGCCGGTGTTACTGCCTCATTGCGGCTTCGTTACGAAGAGGTTGCCCGGGGTCCTGCAACGGGTTTTCCCTCCTGTTCCGCGGATCGATATCCCGGCATCGCGGCGCCGGGATGGCATCGGGCGCATGAGCCAGAGCCATGGTGACGGACTGCCGGGCGTGATGTGCGAGGTGGCGGCGATCCGCCAGGGGCGGGTGGTAAGTTGCCGCCAGTTCGACGCGAGCGACCAGGCCGCCGGCCTCAAGCACGCTGATCAGGCAGCCGATCAGACTTATTTCGTCGATGTAGGCCGGTGCCCCGGAGCGTGCTCCGCCGGCATCGCGGTAGCTCAGCGCAAGGACATGCACCGGCACGGCGGCGTCGATCGCGCTCTGGAACAGCGCGGCGTGGAAGGGCAGCACCCGGTCGCCGCTGGTGGTGGTGCCTTCCGGGAAAATCGCCAGGCGCCGGCCGGCGCCAAGTGCCGCCAGCATTTGCTGCCGGGTGCAATGGGCCGCCTTGCGGCTGCCGCGTTCAATGAACACTGTGTCGGCGTGGCGGGCAAGCCAGCCGATCAGCGGCCACTGTGCGACATCGCTCTTGGCGACAAAGGCCGACGGCAGCAAGGCGTTGATGACGAAAATATCGATGAAGGAAATGTGATTGGCGACCATGAGGCCGCTTTCGATGCGGGCCGGATCAGCCGCGGATTCGACCCGGATACCGAGCAGCACCAGCAGTTGTCGCGACCAGGTGCGCTTCAGGCGCTGGCGCCATGGGGCGCTGACGAGGCGGAACAGCAGCCCCGCCTGTAATGCGCCATAGAGGAGGTGAAGTCCGACGAGCAGCAGGCGCAGTCCTGAAAGCAGGGAAAAAGGTGGCATCGACGCAGGATAGATTCACCCTGTTACATCGGCGTGACCGGGCCCCGGACGAATTTTTATGGTTTGCCGGCAATTTAACGGCTTTGTAACATTTGCTGCCTAGACTGCGGGCTTCTTATATCGCACTGCACAAAGGAGTTTGTTCATGAAATCCCTGAAGATTGCTGCCGTCGTCGCCGGCGTATTCGCTTCGGCAAGCATTTACGCCCAGGCTCTGGTGAAGATCGACGGTTCCTCGACTGTTTATCCGATTACCGAAGCCGTGGCCGAAGAATTCCAGAAGATGAAGAAGAATTCGGTCCGCGTCACCGTCGGAATTTCCGGCACCGGCGGCGGCTTCAAGAAATTCTGCCGCGGTGAAACCGACATCGCCGATGCGTCGCGTCCGATCCTGAAGAAGGAAATGGACGACTGCAAGGCGGCCGGCATCGAGTACCTCGAACTGCCCGTGGCCTACGATGCGCTGACCGTGGTGATCAATCCGAAGAACGACTGGATCAAGTCCATGACGGTGGCCGAACTCAAGATGATGTGGGAGCCGGCGGCGCAGGGCAAGATCACGTCCTGGAAGCAGGTCAACCCGGCCTGGCCGGATCGTCCGCTGAAGCTCTTCGGCGCGGGTGCCGACTCCGGCACCTTCGACTACTTCACCGAGGCCATCAACGGCAAGTCCAAGTCCAGCCGCGGCGACTTCACCGCATCGGAAGACGACAACGTGCTGGTTCAAGGCGTTGCTCGCGACGTTGGCGCGCTGGGCTTCTTCGGCCTGGCTTACTACGAGGAAAACAAGGATAAGTTGCGCGCGGTGCCGATTGTCGACAAGGCCGGCAAGCCTGCCGTGCTGCCCTCGCTGAATACCGTGATCGACGGCAGCTATCAGCCGCTGGCACGTCCGATCTTCATCTACGTCAATGCCAAATCGGCGGACAAGCCAGAGATCAAGGAGTTCGTCGAGTTCTACATGAAGCAGGCTGAAAAGCTGACCAAGGAAGTGAAGTACGTGCCCCTGCCGGCCAAGGCCTATGCCTACAACCTCGAGCATTTTGCCAAGCGCGTGAAGGGCACCAAGTTCGCCGGCGAAAACAAGGTTGGTCTGACCATCGAGGAATTGATGAAGCTGGAAGCGAAGTGAGCAATGGCGGGGGTGGCGCCTTTCGGCGAACCGCTCCCGCTGCTTGTTGACGTCGCTACCGTTTGCCGCATATGAAGATTTTCTCAGAGTTTCCCGCAATTACATGAGCGCCACGCTGTCACCGCCCCACTCAATGCCGGTCGGCAGTCACGTTAGTGACCGGCTGAGCAGGAAGGCCTCGCGCCATGTCAAGGAGCGCATCATCGAGGCCCTGTTGTTCAGCGCCGCGGCGTTTTCGGTGTTTGTCACGGGCGCCATCGTCTATGTGCTGGTCAAGGAGTCCTGGCTCTTCTTCGAGACCGTACCGCTGTCGGATTTCCTCTTCGACACACAATGGACGCCGCTGTTCGACGACGCGCACTACGGTATCATGGTGCTGCTCTCCGGCACCCTGACCAGTTCCGGCGTGGCCCTGCTGGTCGCCATCCCGCTGGGTACCATCATCGCCCTCTACCTGTCCGAGTTTGCCGGCTTCAAGGTGCGCGAGATTGCCAAGCCCTTTCTCGAACTGCTGGGTGGCGTTCCCACCATCGTCTATGGCTACTTCGCGCTGACGATGATCACGCCGCTGCTGCAGAAGATCTACCCGGATCTGCCGGGCTTCAACCTGCTCTCCGCCGGCCTGGTGATGGGCATCATGATCATTCCCTACGTCGCCTCGCTCTCCGAAGACGCCATGCGTGCGGTGCCAATGGCGCTGCGCGAGGGTTCCTATGCGATGGGGGCGACGCGACTGCAGACGGCGCTGTGGGTGGTGACGCCGGCGGCGACCTCGGGCATCGCCTCGGCCTACATCCTCGGCATTTCGCGCGCTGTCGGCGAGACCATGATCCTCGCCGTGGCGGCCGGCATGCAGCCCAACCTGACCTTCAACCCGACCGAACCGGGTGCGACCATCACCTCCTACATCGTGCAGGTGGCTCTGGGCGACCTGCCGCACGGTTCGATCGGCTACCAGACCATCTTCGCCGCCGGCCTCACGCTGCTGCTGATGACGCTGGCCTTCAACCTGCTCGGCTACTGGCTGCGCAAACGTTTCCGCGAGGTGTATTGAAATGATGACAGCCGCCGACCTCGCTGCCATTCGCGCCATCATCACGCGGGCCAAACGCTGGGACCTGTTCTTCTCCCTGCTCGGCATCCTGTCGCTGATGGTGGGTGTGCTGACCTTCACTGTGCTCTTCGTCGACATGGCGATTCAGGGCGTACCGCGCCTGAACATGGATTTCTTCACCTCATTTCCTTCACGCAAGGCTGCCAATGCCGGCATTCTCTCGGCCTGGGTCGGTACCGTGCTGGTGATGCTGCTGACGGCGCTGGCGGCCGTGCCGCTGGGGGTGGCCGCCGGCGTCTATCTCGAAGAATATGCGCCGAAGAACTGGATGACGGACATCATCGAGATCAACATCAGCAACCTCGCCGGCATCCCGTCGATCGTCTATGGCCTGTTGGCGCTCGGCCTGTTCGTGTATTACTTCGGCTTTGGCCAGAGCATCCTCTCCGCCGGCCTGACGCTGGCGCTGCTGATCCTGCCGGTGATCATCGTCGCCACGCGGGAAGCCATCCGCGCCATTCCGCAATCGATCCACGAAGGCTCCTATGCCTGCGGCGCGACTACCTGGCAGACCGTCAGCGACCATATCCTGCCGTATTCCTCGGCCGGGATACTCACAGGCGTCATCATCGGCATGGCGCGCGCCATCGGCGAGACGGCGCCCATCATCACCATCGGCGCGCTGACTTTCATAGCCTTCCTGCCACCGGCGCCCTTCACGGGCGAGCCGCCGGCCGGGCTGTTCGACTGGATCTTCGCGCCCTTCACGGTGATGCCGATCCAGATGTTCAACTGGACTTCGCGGCCCGAGGCGGCTTTCGCGATAAACGCCGCCGCCGCGGGCTTCGTCCTGGTTTTCATGACCCTGGCCATGAACGGTCTGGCCATCTACGTGCGCTATCGTCTGCGTAAAAACATCAAGTGGTGAACCCAATGCAAATACCCAGCACCGGATTGGCGGCGGGCGTCGAGGGCGCCGTGCTCAAGGCCGATGTCCGCGACCTCGACTTCTACTATGGCGCCTTCCATGCGCTGAAGCGGGTGTCGATGCCCATCCATGATCACATGGTGACGGCACTGATCGGCCCTTCGGGTTGCGGCAAGTCCACGCTGCTGCGCTGCTTCAACCGCATGCACGACCTGTATCCCGGCAATCGATACGCCGGCGGCGGCATCGTGCTCTACCCGGACGATACCAACCTGCTTTCGCCTGATGTCGATCCGATCGAAGTCCGCATGCGCATCAGCATGGTGTTCCAGAAGCCCAACCCCTTCCCAAAGTCGATCTACGAGAACGTCGCCTACAGCCTTCGCGTGCGCGGCATGACGAACAAGAACGAACTCGATGATCGCGTCGAATCGGCCTTGAAGGGAGCTGCCTTGTGGAACGAGGTCAGCCACCGGCTCAAGGAACTCGGCGCCAATCTTTCCGGCGGCCAGCAGCAGCGCCTGTGCATCGCGCGCGCCCTGGCCTCGGACCCCGAGATCATCCTGTTCGATGAACCCACCTCGGCGCTCGACCCGATTGCCACGGCCAGCATCGAGGAACTGATCATCGAACTGAAGGAAAAGGTTACGATCCTCATCGTTACCCACAACATGCAACAGGCGGCGCGCATCTCCGATTTCACCGCCTACATGTACCTCGGCGAGA
>JBIJDJ010000255.1:0-3252 GCA_044344175.1 Sulfuritalea sp. | reverse complement strand
GGCCCGTTCGTTCCCGCGCGTCTATCTGGATGCCGATGTGGTCCTCGGCGAGGGCGCGCTGGCCGAGATTGTCCGCGTGCTGGAATCGGGCCGCTGGCTGGCGGTGTCGCCGGACCCGGTGATGAATCTGGATGGCGCCAGTTGGGCGGTGCGGGCGTATTACGACATCTGGCTGGCGCTGCCTTATTGTCGCAGCGGGATGATCGGGGCCGGGGTATACGCCATGTCCGAAGCCGGGCGGGCGCGCTTTGCCGACTTTCCCGCGGTGATTGCCGACGACGGTTATGTGCGGGCGATGTTCAGGGAATCCGAGCGCGGCAGGGTCGAGGGTGCCAAAGCGACGGTACGGGCACCGGCTTCCCTTGCCTGGCTGGTGAAGATCAAGACGCGCAGCCGTCTGGGCTGGATGGAACTGGCGGTGAAGTTTCCCGGCTTGCTCTCGAATGAGGTCAAGGATTATTCCGGGGCGCTGCAGGGGGTGATCGCCAACCCATTGAAATGGCCGAAGGTGCTGGTTTATCTGTACGTGAATCTGGTGTCGCGGATACTGGCCAGGCGGCGCCTGAAAGACTTGTCCGGATATCGATGGGAAAAGGACTTGTCTTCGCGAAGCTAGGGGATTCCGCTTCCTGTAAAGTCGGCGCTGGCGGGACGGTGTTTCTGTGGGTTTGATGCCGCCCGGGTGCAATAAACCGACGTTTCACCATGTTTTGGGCTAAGGGATGAATCAGCGACTGGACTGGCGCGACTGGCTGAGGAGTGAACAGGACATCCTGTGGCCGGCATTCGGTCTCGGCCTGGCCGGCTTGATGTATCAGTCCGGCCTGCTGTCCGTCTGGACGCAGAGCGAGGAGTATGGCCACGGCATCATGGTGGTGGCCGTGCTGGCGTACCTGGTGGCGCGGCGCTGGAGTTCATATCGGCCGACCTTGCCCGGCCACGCCGGCGTGGCGATCGCCCTGGCGTTTGTGGCATCCATCTTTGCGGTGCTGGGGCAGAGTGGCGGCATTCCCCTGGTCGCGTACTACGGAATTTGGCTGTTTGGTCTGGCGGCGGTGGTGGCCATGGGAGGCTTCGGGTTTTTCCGCAGGCTGCTGGTCCCTTTGCTGATTGTGCCGCTGCTTTTCCCCCTGCCCAATCCGTTGGGGCCGTTGGTTACGGCGGAATTGCAACTGATTTCGTCGAAACTGGGCGTGTGGTTCATTCGCATGTTCGGCGGCAGCGTCTATCTCGAGGGCAATGTGCTCGACATGGGCGCGAACGTCAAGCTGCTGGTGGCGGAAGCCTGCGCCGGCTTGCGCTATCTCTTCCCGCTGATGAGTCTCGGGGCGATTGCCGGCTTGATGATGCGCGCACCCGTGTGGATGTGCTGGACGGTGTTTCTGGTGACGATCCCCATCACGATTTTCATGAACAGTTTCCGCATCGCGGTCACGGGCATGCTGGTGACGGGCGGCGGTGCTGCCCATACCGAAGGTTTCCTGCACTTCTTCGAGGGCTGGGTGGTGTTTATCGTCGCCGCCGCGCTGCTTCTCGGAGTGATCTGGTTGCTGACCCGGTTGTTGCCGGGCCGGCCGAGCCTGGTCGATGTCCTGACCTGGGAGGTAGACACGGCCGCATCCTCCGCACCTGTGGCACGGGCGGCGTACAGGTTTCCCGGCAAGCCCATGTGGTCGATTACCGTGCTGGTCTTTCTTGCCATCGCGGGCTCGGTAGTGCTGGCCGGGCGCGGGGAGCAGGTTCCCGAGCGCAAATCGCTGAACGACTTTCCGGTGCAGATCGGGGGGTGGACGGCGCGTGTGGATCGCCTGCCGTCGCTGGTCGAGGAGGTTGCCGGCGCCTCGGAGTATTTCTATGGCGATTTTTCGGCCGCTTCGGGCGAGATGGTGAATGCCTATATTTCGTACTACGAGAACCAGCGCCATGGAAAGATTCCGCATTCGCCCAAGGTGTGCATTCCCGGCGGCGGCTGGGTGATTGAAACCCAGAATACCGCAACAATTCAGGGCCAGACGGGCAGTGCCTTCGTTGTGAATCGCCTCGTCACCGGCCTCGGTCAGCGCAAGGTGATTTCATATTACTGGCTGAAGCAGGGCTCGCGGGTTTATCGCGAGGAGATGCTGGCACGCCTGGATCTGGTGCGGGTTTCGCTGCTGGAGAACCGGACCGACGGCGCCCTGGTCCGGCTGGTGACCGAGGTACGTCCGGGCGAAAGCCTGGATGCCGGAGATGCGCGGCTGAAGAGCTTCGCGTCCGGATTTGTCGGGCTGATTCCGGCCTATGTCCCGGACTGAGCCCATGAGTGCCATGTTTGAAATCCAGGCGCGTTCCCTGAAGATGTGGGCGTGGGCTCCACGTTTTCTGTGGTCCGGTTTCCTGATCGGCGTTGCCTTGCTGGCTGGTGCTTGGGTAGCCGAACTTGTTTCGCCGCGGCCTGTTGCTGCATTGCCTGTGGCGGCTGCGACGGCGTCTCCGGTAACCGTCGAGGACATCATGAAGGTCTTTGAGCAGGCAGGAGCCATGACCCCGCAGACGGCAGATCTTGCGCTCACGGGCGTCTATGTAAAACGCGGTAACAAGGGTTTTGCCACTTTCCAGTCTTCGCAGGGCCCGAGACTGGTCCATGTCGGCGGCGAGATTCATCCCGGGCTGGTGCTTGCGGCGGTCGCGGCCGATCGGGTAACCCTGCGCGGCAACGGTTCGGAATGGCAGCTTGAAATGAAGTCCGGCCCTGGTCTGTCGAAGGCCGGTTCCCCACCGAATCCCCCTCGAAAGTGACCATGCAAGAATTGCCACGGCGTCGTTCGCGCCCGATCAGAAATCTGCTCAATGCAGCGTGCCTCGCCGGCTTGCTGGGTTACGTCGCATTCGTCTCCGGCGCGGCCCCCGAAAAGATCACCTTGAATTTTGTCAATGCCGAAATCGGTGCGGTGGTCAAGGCCATGGGCGGCATTAGCGGCAAGACCATCATTGTCGATCCGCGAGTGAAGGGAACCTTGCAGGTAACTGCGCCGGATCCGGTCACGCCGAAAATGGCTTACGAGATCATTTTGGCGGCCCTGCGGATGCAGGGCTTCGCGGCCGTCGAAGTTGATGACGTGGTGCTTATCCTGCCCGAGGCGGATGCAAAATTTTATGCCTCTCCAGTCGCAAGCAAGGGCAAGAGCAAGGTAAGCGGCAAAACGGAGACCCGTGTCTTTGCCTTGAAGAACGAGTCCGCTGCCCAGATGCTGCAGACATTGCGTCCGCTTG
>JBIJDJ010000254.1:0-3258 GCA_044344175.1 Sulfuritalea sp. | reverse complement strand
GCAGGGGTTCCAGCAGCTTGAGATTCAGCGTTTCGGGCAGGCCACCGACGTTGTGGTGGCTCTTGATCGCATGCGCCTTCTTGGTCTTGCCACCCGCCGATTCGATCACGTCGGGATAGATCGTGCCCTGCGCCAGCCACCTGGCGTTGGGCAGTTTCTGCGCTTCGGCCTGAAACACCTCGACGAATTCGCGGCCGATGATCTTGCGCTTCTGCTCGGGATCGCTAACGCCCTTCAGATGTCCCATGAACTGGCCCACGGCATCGACGTGGATCACCTTGACGCCGAGGTTGCGGGCGAAGGTGTCCATCACCTGCACGCCTTCGTTCAGGCGCAGCAGACCGTTGTCGACAAAGACGCAAGTCAGTTGCTCGCCGATCGCCCGATGCAGCAGCGCTGCCACCACCGAGGAATCGACCCCGCCGGAGAGCCCGAGTATGACTTCCTCGGCGCCCACCTGCTCGCGCACCTTGGCGATCGCTTCCTCGACATAGTTGGGCATGTTCCAGTCGCCGCGGCAGCCGCAGATGTCGCGCACGAAGCGGGAATAGATCTCGCGCCCCTTGAGCGTGTGCGTGACTTCGGGATGGAACTGCACGGCGTAGAAGCCGCGTGCTTCGTCCGCCATTGCGGCGATGGGCGTCGACTCGTTGCTGCCGATGAGCTTGAATCCCGGCGGTAGTTCCGTCACCTTGTCGCCATGGCTCATCCAGACTTCGAGCAGGCCATGGCCCTCGGCGTTGACGCGATCCTGGATGCCGTTGAAGAGTTTCGAGTGGCCGCGTGCGCGCATCTCGGCGTAGCCGAACTCGCGCTTGTGGCTGCTCTCGACCTTGCCGCCGAGCTGCGCAGCCATGGTCTGCATGCCGTAGCAGACGCCGAGCACGGGAACGCCGAGCTTGAACACGATCTCGGGCGCCTTCCATTCCTCGGCTTCATAGACCGAGTTGGGGCCGCCGGAAAGGATTACGCCCTGCGGATTGAAGTCGCGGATGAATTCCTCGCTGACATCGAAAGGATGCATTTCGCAATAAACCTGCTGCTCGCGCACGCGGCGGGCGATCAACTGGGCGACCTGGGAACCGAAGTCGAGAATGAGAATTTTTTGGTGAGCCATGGCGGGAACCCCTGAAATGACAAAAGCGGCCGTAGCCGCCTTTGCCATCGGAAACTGAATCAGTCGATGTGGTAGTTCGGTGCTTCTTTCGTAATCTGCACATCATGTACATGCGATTCGCGGATGCCGGCGGACGTGATTTCGACGAATTCGGCTTTCGCGCGCATCTCGTCGATCGTGGCGCAACCGACATAGCCCATCGAGGAACGCAAACCGCCCATCAACTGGTGGATCACGGCAATGACCGGCCCCTTGTAGGGCACGCGGCCTTCGATGCCTTCCGGCACCAGCTTTTCGACATTGGCGTCGGAATCCTGGAAGTAGCGGTCCGCGGCGCCGTCCTTCATGGCGCCGAGACTGCCCATGCCGCGGTAGGCCTTGTAGGAACGCCCCTGGTAGAGCACGGTTTCGCCGGGCGCCTCCTCGGTGCCGGCGAACAGGCCGCCCAGCATCACCGAACTGGCTCCGGCCGCAATTGCCTTGGAGATGTCTCCCGAGAAACGGATGCCACCATCCGCGATCAGTGGTATTCCAATGGGCTCTAATGCGTTGGCGACCATTTCGACCGCCGTGATCTGGGGTACGCCGACACCGGCAACGATGCGCGTGGTGCAGATCGAACCGGGGCCGATACCCACCTTGACCCCGTCGGCGCCGTGATCAACCAGCGCCTTCGCCGCGCTCGCCGTGGCGATGTTGCCGCCGATCACTTCCACCTGCGGGAAATTCCTTTTCACCCACTGCACGCGCTTCAGCACACCTTCGGAATGACCGTGAGCGGTATCGACCACGATTACGTCGACCCCGGCCTCGGCCAGCAGTTCGGCGCGTTCCTCGGTACCTTCACCGACACCGATGGCGGCGCCGACGCGCAGGTGACCCTGCTCGTCCTTGCAGGCAAACGGATGTTCGCTGGACTTGAGGATGTCCTTGACGGTCACCAAACCGCGCAACTGGAAGGCGGCATTGACCACCAGCACGCGCTCCAGCCGATGCTTGTGCATCAGGGCCTTGGCTTCCTCGGGCGAAGTTCCTTCCATGACCGTGATCAGCCGCTCGCGTGGCGTCATGATGGCGCGTACCGCCTGATCGAGGTTGGTTTCGAAACGCGTGTCGCGGTTGGTAACGATGCCGACCACGACGCCGTTATCCACCACGGGCAGGCCGGAAATGCGGTAGCTGCGCGTCAGCGCCAGAACCTCGCGCACGGTCATGGTCGGCGGCACGGTGATCGGATCCTTCAGCACACCGGATTCGAAACGCTTGACCTTGGCCACCTCGGCGGCCTGCGCCTTGGGGTTCAGGTTCTTGTGCACGATGCCGATACCGCCTTCCTGGGCAAGGGCAATCGCCAGGCGCGCTTCGGTCACCGTATCCATGGCGGCGGAGAGCAGGGGCAGGTTCAACTGGATCTTGCGGGTAAGGCGGGTGGCGAGGCTGACGTCGCGGGGGAGGATCGCCGAATGGGCGGGTACCAGGAGGACGTCGTCAAACGTCAGCGCCTTCTGGAGCAATCGCATAGTAAATTCCTTCGTTCCAAAAACGCATTATACGCGAGAGCACAGGGTCCCTATTTGAGGTCACGCGCCGCAGCGCCAGCGCCGACTATTCGTGCGATGCCCGCCCGGGGCTCAGGCCTCGCCGGCCTCGCTGCCGCCGTTTTTCATGGCCTTTCCTTCCGCCACGCGCTGTTTGCGCGCTTCCTTGGCGTCGGCGATCAGGGGCCGGTAGATTTCCACCCGGTCGCGGTCGCGCAAGGCCGTATCGACCTTGGCCAGCTTGGCAAAAATGCCGAGTTTGTTCTTTGCCAGGTCGATCTCCGGATATTTCGCCAGCAGGCCGGAGGCTTCGATGGCTTGCCCCGCAGTGCTGCCGGCGGGCAGGTTCAGGCTGATGACACTCTGGTTTTCGCGCAGGGCATAGACAACCTCGACGTGAATGGATTCAGCCATAGACTTTCTGTGCCCTTTTGACGAAGGAATCGACGAAGGTGTTGGCGATGTGATTGAACACAGGACCGAGCACCTTTTCCAGCAGATGACTGGAAAACTCGTAGTGCAGGCGGAATTCTACCTTGCAGGCGGTCTCGCCCAGGGGTGTGAAGCGCCAATGTCCGTCCATGTGGGCGAAGGGTCCGTCGG
>JBIJDJ010000096.1:0-11561 GCA_044344175.1 Sulfuritalea sp. | reverse complement strand
GCGCTTCGCGCCACCACCGCGCTGCGCCCTTTCTCCGTCCTTCGAACTCAGGGTGTCACGTGACCGGTGTAAAGGCAGTAGCGCGCCCGCTAGCCCGCATTGCGTTTGTTCCGCAGCAGGTCGGCATGGCCTTGCCGGAGTAATGCCCCGACAAGGCCAACCGGAAGCGGATTTGTCGGCGCGCCGATCAAGGGCTTTCGCGGCATAAACGCGCGAAATGCACGCGCATTTATTCCACGATCCCTTGACGGAACGACCTCTTGAATTGGCGACAACCCCACGAACCCCACGTAGCCAATTCGTAACGAGATGGGGTTTTCCTCCCATATAATGCTGCTTCATGACGCTTCCCTCTCAACTTGCGAGCGTTGCAAGGTATTGATTTAAAATGCTCGTAAAATTGAGATTGAGATTTGGGAGCAAGATGTCGAGAGTTCGAATCCCTCCACCCCGACCATTTAAGTACCCAGGGTTTCCGTCGAAAGACCGAAGCCCTTTTTTCTTCCTCTTTTTGCGTCAATAGCCTCGGGAAATCGAGGAATAGAATATTGGCTGTTAGCTGGTTTTATCTTCATATCCACCGCAGGCAATGGCGGTGAGCCTTGGAAAAGGGGCGGCATGCTTGAGTTCGTGGCACGGGGGCATTGGCTTGCAGTTGTTCCGGCTCCGGTAGTTGCGGGGCGCCTGATCATAGGATTGACGATTTTTGCGTTGCGCAAGGGTCTGATTCATCATCCAGGGCATCGCGAGGTGCATGACCATCCGAATCGCTTGCCTGAAGTCGCAATGTTCATCACGTTTCCTGGGTTCCGGGGCGCGTATGTTGTCGGCTTGGTGAGCCAGAAAGTGCTGCAGGCGATTGTCGGGAGTCTGATCCCGCCACCAGCCACCCGATACAGTTGCGGCCAGGCATGAAGTCGGCCTGGACCTTGATTTGCTTCCCGCTGATGGTCTGGCTGACGCTGGTGCCAGCACACGCGGCAGAGCCGACAGAGCCCACGGCTGAGGCAAGTGCAAAAGCCAAAGCCGCGGCAACAGCGAAGGCCAAGGCCAAGCCCAAGGCGAAGGCCAAACCTCAGGCGAAGGCCAAACCTCAGGCGAAGGCCAAACCTCAGGCGAAGGCCAAACCTCAGGCGAAAGCCGCCAAACCTCAGGCCAAAGCCAAACCCCAGCCGAAAGCGGCAAAGCCCGTCCGCCCTGCAAGCGCTACGCTCGCAGCCAGTCAAGTTTTCGTGGATGAAAGCAATCTGGATGAGGAAGTAGCCGCCGCGCGTCGGGCCGTGACTGACAATCCCGGCGATATCAAGGCAAGAGATCGCCTGGCCCGCACTTCGGTGGTTCTGATTGGCGCATTGTTGCGTGCGGAGGCAGTAGGCGATACCGGAAAAGCCGGCGAGCTCGCACTGAAACTGAATACGGATCTGCATGACACGGGCCGGCATGTGCAGAAAATGGCGCAGAGCGGTGATTTGATGGCTCGCCAGGCCACGGGCTTTCTTCTTGAGCACGGCGTGTTGCTGGAAAAGGATACAAACAAATCGTGCGCCGAGTTTTTGATCGCCGCGGAGCAATTGGCGTCTGCCGGTTGGCATGCCGCTCAATGTCTGATGCAAGCCTCGCCCGACAAGGCCTGGGTGCAAATGGAACGTGCTGCCGTGAGAGGGAACGCGGCTGCACAGGAATGGATGGGGCGCCGGTGTGTGGGAGAGTTCGGCGCGACAGAGCAAGACTATGCCTGCGCCCGCTCCTGGCTGGCGCAATCTGCCAGTCAGGGCCGATCTCGTTCGCAGACACTATTTGCCTATCTGCTGATGAACGGCCAGGGAGGACCGGTTGATGAGCCCAGAGCCGCGCGCCTTTACAAACTGGCTGCTGAGCATGGGGATGCTGACGCACAGAACAACCTGGGCGAGATTCACGAGATGGGCCGCGGCACCGCCCCGAATCAGGACGAAGCCCTGCGCTGGTACGAACGTGCAGCGGCACAGGGGCTGGGGTCGGCCCAGTTCAACGCCGGAAGGCTGTTGGCCGTTGGGGTTGGTGACAAAAAGGATTTCGCAAAGGCGCGCGCCTTGCTCGTCCAGGCTGAAGGCAATGGCGTTGCCCAAGCCAAGGAAGTGCTCAATTGGCTTGACCGGCAGATTCCGCCGGCGTCGCCCGCACCATCCGCCAAGCCCCCGGAAGTGGCAGTCGGCGCCGCGAAAAAGGATTGAAGAGGATCTGTTCCTCCTCCTTTCCGGCCGGCGGTAGCGTGATTCGACGCTGTCTCGTGCCGCTCATCGATAGCAATCGCACCGGATTACCTTGAGTTTCTGCACGGCATGTTCAGGGAATGGCAACTGGCTTTTGCCGTCCCGCCGGCGCCGACTTTTCAACTGCCCTTGTTTCCCAGCATCGACTTGAGGTTGGCGAAGGGCGAGTGGGTCGCCGCGTCAGATCCGCTATCGGCAATCCGGGCAGCGCCCCCCGCGGCTTCGAGTTGGCGCTGGTGCTCGTTGTCGTGGCAGTAGAGACAGAGCAACTCCCAGTTGCTGCCGTTGGACGGGTTGTTTTGGTGATTGTGGTCGCGGTGATGCACAGTCAGTTCGCGCAGGTTGCTGCGGGTGAATTCGCGGGCACAGCGGCCGCAGATCCATGGGTAGATTTTCAGGGCTTGTTCGCGATAGCCTTGATCGCGCGCGTCCGCCGTGCGGCGGGCATCGGCGACGATGCGGTCGAGCTTGCCTGACGAGGACCCGGTCATGCGGATTACTTTTCCTGCAGGAGGTTGTTCATCCGCTGCGCCCGGCTCTTGGATTCAGCCTTGTTGATCTCCGAGACCTGGCGACCATAGGCTTCCCGAGCTTCCGCGCCTTGCTGGGTGGCTTCGATGCTGCGGATGCACCGCCAGCGTTTGCCGGTCTTGGTAACGATCAGCCGCATCTCGTTACGCGGGTGGTGTGTGCGGCAGTGGTAGCAGTAGGTCTGTTCTGTGGCCATGGGAGTACCCGGGAACCTGGCGGCGACAAATGCAATTATGCCTCTCCCGGCGCCGTTTGTTCCGTCCTGCGCTAAACTCGCTTCTCGCGCGCACAGTGCATCCGCCCGTAGCTCATCTGGATAGAGCACCGGCCTTCTAAGCCGGGGGTAGTGGGTTCGAATCCCGCCGGGCGGACCAATTCCGAATTTAATCCCGCAACTGTTTCCCTGTCAGAACGCCGCGTCACGCCAAGCCATGAATTCCACCCATGCTGCCACCTACATCTGCGTCGCGCGGCATGGCGAAACCGACTGGAATGTCTCCGGAATCCTGCAGGGGTGGCTCGACATTCCGATCAACGATCTGGGCAGGCGGCAGGCCTACGAGATGGTGGCAGGCTTCGTCCATTCCGGGTTCTCTAAAGTCTATTCAAGCCCCCTGATTCGCTCGCGCGAAACCGCGGAAATCATCGCGCGTTCCCTGCGACTGACACCGCCCGAATTTCATGAAGGGCTGAAAGAACGAAACTTCGGCGCCATTCAGGGCATTCCCAAGGCGGAACTGGCGGAATTGAATCCGGTGCTGCTGCAGCAGATTCTCAAGAGAAATCCGGCGACCTTGTTCGAGCAGGGCGAGTCGATGGATGAGTTTGCCGACCGCGTGCTGGACGCGATTGCCGACATCGCCAAGCCGAATTCCGGCAAGCGGATTCTGGCGATTACGCACGGCTGGACCATGGATGTGATTACCCGGCATATCGCCGGACTGTCGCGCAACGCCATGCTCCGCATGAAGCGCAAGAATGGCGATTGCGTGTGGTTGGACGTTCGGGGGAAATCGATCCGGCCGCTGTGAAGTTGCGTTGGCCCAAGGCGCGCGTGATCGATCAGCCCGGAAGCCTTTTTATTTCGCCTTGATCTTTGCCTCGTAGCGGGCCAGGATCGCTGCATGAGTGCCGTCACTCTTCATCGCGTCGAGCGCCTTCTGCAGCTTGTCTGCGGTCGCTTGTGGCATGTTGAGGTTGCAGGCCAGGTAGTTCTGCGAGGTCTGGAATACCCAGACCGGAACAACATCCTTTACCCCGGTTTTCGCGGCGATATAGGCTCCCGAGTAGTAACCCGTGATCCACAGGTCGATCTTGTCCACCTCGGTCCGGTTGAGCGTGAGTTTCGACGGATTTCTTGCATCGTCGGCCTCCGGGACGCGGAAAGGTGCCCTGAGATCCTTCAGATAGCGCTCCTTGACGTCGCCCTGGAGCACGCCCACGCGGTAATCCGCAAGGTCTTCGGGTCGCGCCAGTGTTCCCTTGAAGCCCTTCTTGGCGAATGCCGCCCACTTGTTTTCAACGATCGGTCCGATCCATTTGAAAACCTTTTCGCGGTTTTCGGAGCGCGAGGTGCTGTAAAGACAGGTGTCAGGATACAACTGGGCGCGGTCGTATGCGTCCTTCCATGACAGCATTTCATCCTTGTGGGCGATGCCGGCGCGCTTGAAGACTTGATCCACAACTTCGACCGCCATGCCGGTCAGTTTCTTGTTTTCCAGGTACTGGAACGGATAGGCGTCTTCGGTCAGCAGGTTGATGGTCTGTGCGATGGCGACGGTCGGAGCAGCAGAGAACATGGCAACGAGCAGGGCAATGCGATATGGCTTGAGAATGAGCATTCTGTTCTCCGCGGTGTCGGGTGCGATGAAGGTTCGGCTGCAACGGGGAAATGTTGCCGTGTCTAACGTTCCAACTCTATCAAGAACCATCGTGGAAGGCAAAAGGCGCCGGGAGTTTCCCGGCGACTGTTCGTGCGTTCGATGGACTAAAGTATGCTGAAAGGGATATTGCATTGCTCCTGCGGGAAAAGTAACCGGCCACCTCAAGGAAGTGACCGATGAGGAAAATGATCCTGTCCCTGCTGGCGGCAGTGCTTAGCACGTGTGCGATGGCTGACTGGGTGCTGATCTTCAAATATTCGGACGCCGATGTATATGTCAATCCGGCCAGCGTCGAGAGAGTCAAGGATAAGTCCACGATGTGGCATTTGACAGACTCCAGGACAGATAAAGACTTTCTGGGCGTCAAATACCGGTCGTCGACGATGCTGGTGGAGTATGACTGTGCCCGGGTGACGTCGAGAGAAGTGAAGTTGATGTACTACGGGGGGCAAATGGGTCAAGGAGAACCGAGCGGCACGTCACCCCCTGCAGGCGGGTACTTTCTGGGTTATCCGGCGCTTCCTCTGCGCCCCGACACTCCCGCCGAGGTCGCGTGGAAAATGGCTTGCGGAAGGCAATAGCGATACCACCGGATTTTTTGTGCCCGCCATTGAGCGGGTATTTTTTTCCCATTTTTCAGTCGGCGGGCTGAATGATGGGCTTGTCGGTCTATACAGTATAACTATATGATTTATAATAGATTTTGGCGGAGAGGGAGGGATTCGAACCCTCGTTAGGATATTATCCTAAACACGCTTTCCAGGCGTGCGACTTAAACCGCTCATCCACCTCTCCGCGGATACTTGCCGATTCCTGCCATTGCGGCAGGGCGCGAATTTTAGCAGATCAGTCTTCGCTGTGCCGCAGCGATAGGTCGATGGCGCGCACATTCTTGGTCAGGTTGCCGACGGAGATGCGGTCAACACCGGTTTCGGCGATGGCGCGCACGGTTTCGAGGCTGACGCCGCCCGAGGCTTCGAGTACGGCACGGCCGGCGGTGAGGCCGACGGCCTGGCGCATCTGGTGCGGGTCCATGTTGTCAAGCAGGATCATTTTTGCGTCGGCGTCGAGTGCTTCGGCCAGTTGTTCCAGTGTTTCCACTTCGATCTGGATGAAGACGTCATCGCGGCCGATGGCACGTGCTTGTTGCAGGGCGGCGCTGACGCCGCCGGCGGCCATGATGTGGTTTTCCTTGATCAGGATGCCGTCATAGAGGCCGAGGCGGTGGTTGTTGCCGCCGCCGCAGGTGACCGCATATTTCTGCGCCAGGCGCAGGCCGGGCAGTGTCTTGCGCGTGTCGACGATGCGTGCACCGGTGCCGGCGATGGCATTCACATACAGGCGTGTCGCGGTCGCCGTGGCCGAGAGGAGTTGCAGGAAATTCAGCGCGGCCCGTTCCGCGGTGAGCAGGGCGCGGGTACTTGCTTCGATTTCGCACAGGATCTGGCCGGCGACGACTGCTTCGCCATCGCCCACGCACCAGCGGATTACGGTCAGCGGATCGAGACGGCGGAAGCAGGCATCGAACCACGCGCTACCGGCGAGCACGGCATCCTCGCGGCTGATGACGGTGCCCTGCGAACGGCGCGCGGCCGGCGTGAGCAGCGCCGTCAGGTCGCCACCGCCGATATCCTCGACCAGCGCGGAGAGCACATTGCGTTGTACCTCGGCGGCAAGCTGCAGCGGGAGTTCCATGAGTATCAGGTGTCGACGTTGGGAATACGGGCAATTTTAGCATTGGCCCGCAGGACAGACCTAGGCCGGCCCTGGTGGCCCTGCGACTGCGACCGCCCGTCTGTCAATGCGTTTTCGATCCGCGCCGGCTGAGTGTGGTCGCGGGCGCCGCGAAGCTGTCAGCCCGCGCCACGTCCCAGAACACCTTGAACACCGGGTGGTCGGGAATGCCGGCGAGCAGTTCGCCCGGCCGCGCCCAATGATGCAGGGTGGCCAGCGAGCGCACATCGGTGGCCGAGACGCGGCGGATCACGTGCTCGGGACCGAGCTCGCGCGGATGATTCAATCCTGCCGCGCCCAGCATCTCTTTCAGCGCGATCAGCGTGTTGCGCTGGAACTGGTAGACGCGGGTCGCCTTGTCCGGCACGTCGAGGGCGCGCATGCGTTGCGGATCCTGGGTGGTCACCCCGGTCGGGCACAGACCGGTGTGGCAGGTCTGCGCCTGCAGACAGCCCAGCGCGAACATGAAGCCGCGCGCGGAATTGCACCAGTCGGCGCCGGTGGCAATGGTGCGCGCCATGTCGAAGGCGGTAACGATCTTGCCCGAGGAGCCGATGCTGATCTGCTGCCGCAGATTGACACCGACCAGCGTGTTGTGCACCAGCATCAGGCCCTCGCGCAACGGCGCGCCGACATGGTCGGTGAATTCGAGCGGGGCGGCGCCGGTGCCGCCTTCGCCGCCATCGACGACGATGAAGTCCGGCGCAATGCCGGTCTCGAGCATGGCCTTGACGATGGCGAACCATTCCCATGGATGGCCGATCGCCAGTTTGAAGCCGACCGGTTTCCCACCCGACAATTCACGCAGCCGGGCAATGAAGCCGAGCAGTTCGATCGGTGTCGAAAAGGCCGAGTGTCGTGCCGGCGAGATGCAGTCGGTGCCCACCGCTACGCCCCGCGCTTCGGCAATTTCCCTCGTCACCTTGGCGCCCGGCAGGACGCCACCATGGCCCGGCTTGGCGCCCTGCGAGAGTTTGATCTCGATCATCCTGACCTGATCCAGGCGTGCATTCCCGGCAAACTTTTCAGGGTCGAAACGCCCGTCCGCGTCGCGGCAACCGAAGTAGCCGCTGCCGATTTCCCAGACCAGGTCGCCGCCGTTCTGGCGGTGGTAGCGCGAGATGGATCCCTCGCCGGTGTCGTGAAAGAAGTTGCCGCGCTTGGCGCCTTCATTCAGCGCCAGGATTGCATTCGACGAAAGCGCGCCGAAACTCATCGCCGAGATGTTGAACACGCTGGCCGAGTAGGGTCGGGCGCAGCCCGCTCCGCCGATGTCGATGCGGAAGTCATGGTTTTCGATGTGCGCCGGCGCGATGGAATGGTTGATCCATTCGTAGTGCGGTTCATAGACGTTGAGCTGGGTACCGAAGGGGCGCTTGTCGGCGGCCTGCTTGGAGCGCTGGTAGATGACCGAGCGCTGGGCCCGCGAGAAGGGCAGTTCGTCGGAGTCGGCCTCGATGAAATACTGGCGGATTTCCGGCCGGATGTATTCGAAGAAAAAGCGAAAATGCGCGAGTACCGGGTAGTTGCGCCGGATCGCCTGCCGTGCTTGCAGGAAATCGAATAAGCCGACCAGGGTCAGGGCGCCGCAGACCAGCGCCGGCCCGATCCAGAACGACGATAGGGAAACCAGCTCAAGACAGCCTGTGGCGAGGATCGCGCAAATGATCCAGGCCCAGTAGCGTTGTGCAACGATGTTGTCGAGACTGTGCAGCATGGGCGCCCCCCCGCAATTTGTTCTGATGCCTGTTCGTTGCCGGCCTACTTTACCTCATGCCCGGCTGCCTGAAGCGTTCCATCAGCGCGATCGACAGGCTGCTGCCGACGATCACCGCCATGCCCGCCACCGAGAGCAGGTCGGGCAGGTGCTGATAGAACAGCCATCCCAGCAGCATGGCCCAGATCAACTGGGCGTAGAGAAAGGGCGAAAGGAAGGAGGCGTTTGCGTAGCGGAAGGCGCGGGTCAGCATCAGGTGGCCGGTGCCGCCGTATAGCCCGAGCGACGCGATCAGCGCCGCGTCGATCCAGTCCGGCATCGGGCCGCCCCAGTAAAGTGGCGCCGTCAGCGTCATGGATACGGTGCCCACCAGGGCGGTGTAGAACAGCATGGTGACGGTGTTCTCGGTCGGCGAAAGCTGCCGCGTCTGGATCTGGTAGGTCGCATAGCAGGCGGCGGCCAGCGACATCCAGAAAATGCCATGCAGGTTCAGCGCGCCGCCGGGACGGGCGATCAGCAGGGCACCGCAAAACCCGGCGATGACGGCGATCCAGTGGATGCCGGTGATCGATTCCCTGAGCAGCCAGTGTGACAGGATCACCACCACGAGCGGGGTGATGAAAAGAAACGCGGTGCTTTCGGCCAGCGGCATCATGGAAAAGGCTGCCATGGAAAAGCCTGTGGTGCCGGTCAGCATCAGCGCGCGCACGACCTGGGCGATCGGGCGCGTGGTGGCGACCAGTTGCAGGCGCATCGAGGGCGCGAGGAAGATCAGCATCATCAGGCAGTGGAAGGTATAGCGGCCCCAGACCATCATCGGTATCGGGTAGGTTTTCGACAGGTGTTTGGAGGTCGCATCGAGCGCGGCAAAGCACAGCGTCGCGCCGAGCATCAGCAGCACGGCGAACCCGGCCTTGCGTGGCTTCTCAGGCAATGTCCGCGATCCAGCGGTTGAGCAGGGTGCGTGCGACGGGAATCAGTTCGCCGGCGGTAATGCCGATCGGGCCGTCGCCCCTGGCGGCCAGCGCATCCGCGGCCGCGCCGTGCAGGTGAACCGCGGCTGAAAGCGCGGCTGCGGCCGGCCAGCCTTGCGCCAGCAGCGCGCCGGCCATGCCGGAGAGCACATCGCCGCTGCCGCCCGAGGCCAGCCCCGGATTGCCCGTGGTGTTGATGCGCCAGCGGCCGTCGGGATGGGCGACGACCGTGCCGCAGCCCTTGAGTGCAACGTGAGCCTTATAGCGTTGCGCCAGTTCCAACGCGGTGCCGACGCGGTTGGCCTGCACCGCATCCGTGGTGCTTGCCAACAGGCGCGCGGCTTCGGCCGGATGGGGCGTGATCAAGGTTGCCTGGCTGCGGCGGGCGACATGCGCGGCCAGCACCGGATGGGCGGCAAGCAGGTTCAAGGCGTCGGCATCGAGCAACAGTGGAAAGTCGGCGCTGGCGATACGGCGAAGAATTTCCACGGCGGCATCGGACGCGCCGAGACCGGGACCGACCACCGCCGTTGTGGCCTGCGCCAGCGCGTCGTCCGGCGAGCGCAGCATGAGTTCCGGCTGCAGCGGGTCGACAGGAAGCGCTTGCAGCAAGCCGGCAAAAACCCGACCGGCACCCAGCTTGAGCCCCGCACGCGCTGCGAGCAGTGCCGCGCCTGACATACCGGCAGCACCGCCAATCACCGCCAGCGAACCATAACTTCCCTTGTGGCTGTTGCTTTTCCTTGGCGTCAGGCACTCGCGGAAATCGTCGACGGCGAGCAGGGCGCCGGGAAATTGGTCGAGGCGCAGACCGAGATCGGCGATGCTCACTTCGCCGCAGTGGTCGGGACCGTCTAGTGTGTAAAGTCCCGGCTTGCCGCCGATGAAGCTCAGCGTATGCGTGGCGCGCACCGCAATGCCCAGGACGCGCCCGGTGTCACCATCGAGGCCGCTGGGAACATCCAGGGCCAGCACCGGGCCGGCGAACTCGTTGATGCGCGCAATCAACTCGGCATGAACGCCGGTGACCGGTCGCGCCAAGCCGATGCCGAACAGGCCGTCGACTATCAGCCCGTACTTGCCGGCCGGGACGGACTCTGCGGGGCCAATGAGCACCACCTCGACGCCGCGTTGCTGCAGCACGCGCGCCATGACCCGCGCATCGCCGCCATTATTGCCGGGGCCGGCCAGAATCAGCATCGGTGCCCGATTTCCGTTCAGCAGGAACTGTGCATGATCGGCGGCGGCGCGACCGGCGCGTTCCATCAATGGCGGAGCGGCATCGGCATGACGTGTTTCCAGCGCGCGCAATTCGCCGCTGCGTAAAAGTGGTGTGGTGGCTGCGGCCTCTGCACTTGACGCCGATGAGGTGTGCGCGGTACGTTCCCAAAACGGGGTTTTCATAATGTGATTGTAACCGTCATGTGGCGGATGCTATTTCCGGAAAAGCAGGAACCCGGAAGACGTTTTTTCGAGGCAGAGTGCGGAGCCTCCGGCCTTATATTCAGGCACGACAGTTGTTCATCGTGTCTGACCGCTATGATTGAGGTGCATGGGTGTGGTCGTCCGTCTGATTGGCCACTTTCAAAACAATGCCGGGGAACATATAGAGATCGCCATGACGACAAATCACAGCAGCCTTTCCTACCTTGATCCGGCCCGCCCCGAACCCTGGGCCAGTTTCATTGAGCAGATCGACCGTGTCGCGCCCCATCTGGGGTCGTTGTCGCACTGGATCGAAACCCTCAAGCGCCCCAAACGCATCCTGATTGTCGACGTGCCCATCATCCGCGATGATGGCACGATCGCGCATTACGAGGGTTATCGTGTGCAGCACAGCCTCTCGCGCGGGCCCGGCAAAGGCGGGGTGCGCTTTCATCCGGCGGTGACGCTGAACGAAGTGATGGCGTTGTCCGGCTGGATGACGGTCAAGAACGCTGCGCTGGGCTTGCCCTTCGGTGGCGCCAAAGGGGGCGTCCGCATCGATCCGCGCGCCTTCTCGCGTGCAGAACTGGAGCGCATCACCCGCCGCTATACCTCGGAAATCGGCATCGTCATCGGGCCGGACAAGGATATCCCGGCGCCCGATATCGGCACCAACGAGCAGACCATGGCGTGGATGATGGACACCTACTCGGTCAACGTCGGCCACACCGCCAGCGGTGTCGTCACCGGCAAGCCGGTTGCGCTGGGCGGTTCGCTCGGGCGGCAGGAGGCTACCGGGCGCGGCGTCTACATTGCGGCCCGCGAAGCGGGACTGCGCATGGGGGTGCCTATTGATGGTGCGCGCGTGGTGATCCAGGGTTTCGGCAATGTCGGCGGCATTGCCGGGCGGATTTTTCGAGAGAACGGCGCAAAGGTGATTGCGCTGCAGGATGCCGAGGGCACGTTGGCCAATCCGGCCGGGATCGACGTTCCGGCCGCGCTCGCGCATGTTGCTGTACACGGCAGCCTGTCCGGTTACCCCGGT
>JBIJDJ010000095.1:0-11667 GCA_044344175.1 Sulfuritalea sp. | reverse complement strand
CTGCTTCAAACCACTTCGACACCAATTCTGAACGTGCTCTCGCCAGAATTCCGGCCCGTGTCTAGTCGCCATCGCTCGCGCCTTCGCAAAAGGCGCCAACATCGCATAGCGTCACCCGCTCAGTACAGATGGTGGGGTTGGACGCTTACGCATCATCGGCAAGCTGACCTTGCAAACCCCTCCCTGCGCGACCTGTCCGAAGACGCTCGACGCCGGACTGGCGCAGCTCGAAGCCGGCTTGGCGTGGTGGGATCGGGAAGCTCGGCGCGAGCAGTCGCTCTCGGACCAGGGCTACTACGAGTACGCCGAGTTCGATGCCAAGGCCAGGCGGATCGGCCTGTGGCAGGATGCGGCGCCGATGCCACCGTGGGAGTGGCGCAAGAAAAACCAGGTCGTGGCCCGGCTGGATTCCGGACCGGAATTCGTCACGGGCCGGTAAATAAATTCGCGTCCGGCGCCAGGCGAAAATTCATGAATCCATCCTCTCCCTGAGCCAGCGTCCGATTTCCTGCACTTCCTCAAGGCAGACGGAATGCGGCATCGGGTATTCGTGCCACTCGACGCCATAGCCGTGCCGAACCAGAAAATCCCTCGCGCGGATGCCCAGTTCCGGCGACACCACATCATCGTCGCTGCCATGCGCGGCGAAAATCGGCACCGCCCGGTTGGCCACCGTGGCTTCGGTTTCCAGCAGCTTCGGGGTCGGGATGTAGGTCGATAGCGCGATGATGCCTGCCAGCGATTCCGCGTGGGTCAGCGCCGTGGTGTAGGCCACCGCCCCGCCCTGCGAAAAACCCGCCACGAAAATCCGCGCGCAGGGCACACCGCGCTGATTTTCCCGTGCGATGAGACGCCGGATCGCGTGCCGGGATGCGATGACTCCGGCTTCGTCCACCTCCCGGGTATTGGCATCCAGGGAAACGATGTCGTACCAGGCCGGCATGACATAGCCCCCGTTGCAGGTCACCGGAATCTGCGGCGCGTGCGGAAAGATGAAGCGCACGCCGGGACCGCCATCCAGGCCCAGTTCCGGCACGACAGATTCGAAATCCGAACCGTCGGCGCCGAGGCCATGCATCCAGATGACGGAGTACCGCGGCAGGGCGGCGGTCTCGATTTCAATGGCGGGCAGCAAGTCGTTCACGTTGTAGTCCTTGGGGTTTGCAACAGTCGCCATTGTGACCGGTTAACCGCATCCGGTAGCTCGGTGTGCGCCGGCCCGTCGTCATCCGCATGATTGGCTGGCACTGACAGGAGGCGCGGGGCCCGGCAGCCGGTCATGTCTCCGCCGCGCGCCGGCGGCCGGGTTCACGACGTCGCTGGCTGCAATGCGACGGGAACCGACACTGACGGCGCCGGAAGAACGAGGCATTGAGAGGCTCCTGCCAGAGCCAACCAGCCGTTGAAACGGATAGAATTCGGCGTCAGCAACCCTCACCACAGTCGCCACTCATATCTTGACAGGCATTGATCAGCATACCTCCGAACGACTACTGCGCGAATGTCGTGATTTGCTCGAAGACGATTTGGGCGAGTGGATCGACGAACTCGGTCCGGTAATTGCCGGGGAAGTGCTTGACCTCATTGATTCGACCCGTGACGAAGCCAGGAAAGCGGAATATCTGCGCTTGCGCGGCGACCTGCAGAACCGCTGGGAGACGCTGACTGCCGCATATCGTGCAGAGTTGGCCAGGCAACTGCAGCACATCAACATTACAGAGAACGCTCAAAGCGAAGCGACCGGGTTTGCGGATCTGCAAATTGTCAGCGACGAGGATCTGACCGAGCAAATCGTCATGCGTGAATTCGTGGGGCGCGTCAGCGAGGCCTGCAGCGAAGAAACCTACGCTCTGGATCAACGTATCGGCTATCTGACCGGACGCGAGGATCAGGACGCAAGCGACAATCAATTCGGCCCGGCAACCGTGTGCGCAGCCGTCCGCGCCGGCTGCACGGCCATGTACACGGACCTCGATCAACACAGCTTGCTGCTGCGCCAATTGGAGCGGCATCTGCGCTCGGAATTGCCCCTGCTCTATCGCGTCATCAACGAAATCCTGGTCCAGGCCGAGATTCTGCCCACGTTGAAGCGCAGTTATCGCCGCTCGATGCCTGTCGGTACCGAGGCAGCGGCGGCTGATGCAGCCAATATTTTGAGTGCCATCCAGCGTCTGGTGCAGGCACGCTCGCACGACGTGGGCGGCGAAGGCACGGCTGCCGGCCCGACGACTGGTTCGGGTATTGCCGGAAGCGGCTCGCCCGGTGCCGGTAGCGGCACCGGTGGCGAAGCCCTGCCGCCTGGCACGATCGCAGTCAACGCGGCATTATTCGAGTCGCTGCAGGCTCTTCAGGCGGAACCGGCGGCTACCCCGGGAGCGTTGACCAATGTCGTGCGTCTCGGACGCGACAGCGAAGCGGCGCGCCAGATACCCCCACTCGAAGCAATCACGCTGGATATCGTCGCGACGCTCTTCGATCTGATCTTCGACGACGACAAGGTTTCAAGCTCCATCAAGGGTTTGGTCAGTCGTCTGCAGATCCCGATTCTCAAGGTGGCGATGGTCGACCAGCAATTCTTTGCCGACCGAAGCCATCCGGCACGCCGCTTTCTCGACAGCATCTCAGGCATTTCCATACGCTGGGGCCAAACCGTCGATGAAGGCGACCCCTTCTACGTACAGCTATCCCAGCTGGTCGAACGCATCCAGAACACCTTTGCTCAGGATGCCGATATCTTTGGCACCGCGATCACCGAACTGACAGCCTTCGTCACCGAACACGAGGCAAAGGAAGCCGAAGCCAGCCGTGTCGTCGCTGAAATCGTTCAACGCAAGAATGACGAACTGCTGTCACAACGCGAGCGACAAGCTGCTGCCTGCGCGGCTGCCGACTCGGCGCTCTCACCGCTGCTTGCCAAGGAATTGCCAACGACGATCGAACAATTTCTGCGCGGCCACTGGCGTGACGTATTGGAGCACCATGCCCTCACGTCGGGAACGGACAGCGCCCCATTCCTCAATGCCCAACGTATCGCCAAAGAACTCGTCTGGAGCGTTGCGCCAAAGAGAGATGCCGGCGAGCGAAAACGCCAGGCGGCCTTGTTGCCAACGCTTGTGAGTGGATTGAATCAGGGACTGGAACAGATCGGTGCTTCCGCAGATGCGCGTCGTCTGTTCATGGATGCACTGATGGACTTGAACCTGGCAGCAATTCGAGGCGGCAGGAGTGTACAAAAAGAGGTTCCGGACCTGGTGGTTTCACAAGCTGCGGTTTCCCCGCCACCTGTCGAAGCTCCGGTTGCTGCACTGCATGTGACCCATTCGGTGGAAAATGGCGTTCGTCTGGAAGAAGTCTCGCTTCCAGAGGGGGCCGCAGCGACCGATAGCAGTGCCCGGGATCGCGCCAGCCAGCGTCGCGTCAAACACCTGGTGCGCGGTGACTGGGTCGAGTTTATCGACGACGACGGGCAAAGCAGACGGGAGCGCTTGAGCTGGATTAGCCCCAATCGCTCGCTCTTTCTTTTCAGCAACCACGCCGCTAACTGCGCCATTTCGATTTCACCCGAGGCTTTGGTCCACCGGCTGCATATGGATACCGCCCGACTCGTCGAGTGCGACGCACCCATGTTCGAACGTGCGCTGGAAGGAGCCATAAAAGCGCTGGATCACGCTGCCCCGGGAAATGCGGGGTAGCTTCAGCTGTCCCGGAAGCTCGTGGAAAACAGGAGCATCAAAGGTGCCGTGGTCGAGTTGAGGTGGAGCAATTCGCAATGAGGGTTCACCGGGCACAAACCGTCTGAAGCCGCCGTTTCGCCAGCGCCGACTATTTCTTCAGCGGTACATGAAACCTCCACCGGATCGCGCAGGACGGAGTACCTTCCTGCCAAGCTCGAAGCCTCCTCAGCCTATCGTATAACCACCGTCGATCACAATTTCCTGGCCGAAGATGTTCTTTGCCGCATCCGACGCCAGAAACACCGACATCTGCGCGATATCCTCCGGCTGGCCGAATGCACCTGGCATCAAGCGCGCGGTCACATTCTTCGCAACGACATCCAGTACATCGGGTGGCAGTCCTACTGTTCCCCACAGCGGTGTTCCGATCGGACCCGGTGCAATCGCGTTAACCCGGATGCCTTTCGGCGCGAGTTCTGCAGCCAGGGTCTGGGAGAAGGACTTCAGCGCCGCCTTGCTGGCACTGTAGATCGATAGCCCCGGAAAACCTACCTGGGTCAGGAATGTGGTGATGAACTGAACCGATCCGCCCTTGCGAATATACGGCAGGAAGAGGCGCACGGTCTCGATGGCACCAAAAAGGTTCACCGAAAACTGGGTGTTGCAGGCTTCCGCCGTGCTGTTCTCGAAGGAAACGACGCGGGCGATACCTGCATTGGGTACTACGACGTCAACGCCGCCATAGGCCTTGACGGTTTCCGCCACCAGTCGCTTCAGGTCATCTGCACTGGTCACGTCGCCACCGACAGCGAGGACCTTTCCCGGATGCGCGGTTGCCAGTTCGCCGAGGGCAGCAAGATTTCTGGCAAAGGCAACGACAGTGGCGCCGTCCGCCACGTAGTGTTCGACAATGGACCGGCCAATCCCGCTACTGGCACCCGTGACAACGGCTATCTTGCCTTCCAATCGCTTCTGCATTTGTTGTCCTCGAACAGTTATTCCGGGCGAAATGTTCAGGCAGCAAGTATCCGACAACAAGAGTCAACTTCCATTGATAAAAATCAATTGACAATGCGGGAGCCTCGCGCCATCACCGCTTCCACCGCGCCATGGCCTTGAGGCAGACCAGCACGAACATGATGCCGCCGATCACCGCGATCAGGCCGCCGAGACCCATCATGCCCATGCCGATTTTTTGCGGCAACGTGGTCAGCGCCTGCTCGGCGCCGGCCACCTTGCGCTGCACGCCGTAGCCGCCCGACCAGGCCAGGCCGAGGATGTGGATCAGCTGGCCGCCGCCATACACATAGGGCTGCCAGCGTGCCATGCGGCCCTCCGCCGGGCCAAAACCGAGTTGCGGCAGCAGCACGTAAGCGAGGCCCATGAAGGCCAGCGTCACACCGACCGTGGAGCCGTGATAGTGCGCCGGGATCACCACGTTCACGCCCTGGATCATGTAGGCCAGCACGCCGCCGACGGCGAACAGCGAGAAGGAGGCGATGAAGGCCGACTTGGCCGCGTCGGGTGCCGCCTTGCGCGTCGCCCACAGGCTGAGGAAGCCGACCAGAATCAGCGGCGCCATGTAGGGATGGCCCCAGATCATCAGCTTGGCGAAGAGCTCCATGTGTGGCAGTTCGCCGGCGGGAATCGTGAAGTAGATCGCCGGCACCACCAGGAGAGGCAGCGCAGCGATCCAGAACATCGCCGACAGCGCGCGCGGGGATGCCACGACGGGCTGCCCAAGATGGGCAGCAATCCAAAGCCAGGCCACGACCATCAGGATCGCATGCTGGAACTGCAGGGTATGCCCGCCGCCCCAGAACAGGACTTCGAAATAAATCTTCTCCTCGATCTTCGGCACCACGATCCAGGACCAGACAAAGGCCGCCAGCGCGAGAAAGCCCGCCACCGCGCCGAGAAAGGCACCGAGCTGTAGCGGCGCGCCGAAGAAGGGCCGCGGCCAGGTGGTGAGCAGCGCACGCAACACCGCAAGACCGAAACCCGCGCCGCAAAGCCACAGCGAGGCGTAGAACACCGGCTGCTGCAGCACCGGAATGTAGTTGTTTAGCACCGGATCGGCGCCCGGCAGGAAGGGCGAAACCGTCATCGCCGCGGTGCCCGTCGCCGCCAGCGCGAAGCCGCCCCAGCCCAGCCAGGCGAAGCCTTCGCGCCCAAGCGCACTCCAGATCACCGCGGCGAAGGCCATGAACCATACCGCCACCGAAAGATCGACATGGACCACCAGCGCGGCGCGGAACATGTCCTTCAGCGGGAATATGTCCTGGATGCCCGGAGTGCGTGACAGCACCAGCAGAACGGCCAGCAGGCCGGAACCGATCAGCGCCAGCAGCCCCAACCACAACCATGCTTTGGCAAGGGTGTTTGCCGCTCCACCGGAAAGCCTTACGCTATGCGAATTCACTATATCTCCGTGAAAAATACTCAAGTATACGGCAATGGCCGGCGGCAAACGCTGTACACTGGCAACCGCATAAACTCCCTCGCGAACTCCCTCCCGTTTTGAATCCCATGAAGCTGTTGTCGACCCTGTTTTTCAGCCTCGCGCTGCTGCTCGCCGGATGCTCCGAGCCGAAGCAATTTGTCTCCACCGATATCTCGATGGTGGAATGGGGCAAGGACTTCAGCCTCACCGACCACAACGGCCAGCCGCGCCGCCTGGGAGATTTCAAGGGTAAGGTGGTGATCCTGTTCTTCGGCTACACCCAGTGTCCCGACGTCTGCCCCACCACGCTGTCGACCCTGCGCGAAACCATGACGCTGCTCGGCGACGATGCCAAACGGGTACAGGTGCTGTTCGCCACGGTGGACCCGGCGCGCGACACTCCGCAACTGCTGGCCCAGTATGTGCCGGCCTTCCACCCGAGCTTCCTCGGCCTGTACGGAGACGAAAAGACCATCGCCGCGGTGGCCAAAGACTTCAAGGTGTTCTACGCCAAGCAGCCGGGCTCGACGCCGGGCAGCTACAGCGTCGACCACTCCACCGGCAGCTTTGCCTTCGACGCGCAGGGAAAGCTGAGGCTGCTGCTGCGCCACGGCGAAACGCCCGCCAACGTCGCTGCCGACCTCAAGCTGCTGCTGGCCGGGAAATAAACCCCAAGGATCCCCGATGAAACAATGCGCACTTCTTCTGCTTGCCTGCCTAGCGCTCCCGGTCTCCGCCGCGGAGCCCGCGAAGGACGCCGCCAAGCCGCCCATCAACCTCGACATCGGCACGCCGCCGGTCATTGTCGTCAAGCATGCCCTGGCGCAGCGCACTTCGCGCCTGGTGCGCTTTTACGAAGCCGGCGAGATCGGCCTGGGCCAGGATGGCTTCATCTACCTGCGCGACAGCGCAAAAATGTCGCTGGCCAAACGTCAGATCGCGGAAAAACTGATTGATGCGGAAAACGAAGAACGCAAGGCACTGATCCAGGCTCTGGCCGACAGCAATGGCCGGCGCAACGACGAGGCCGAAGTCTGGGTACTGATGCGCGAACGCTGGCAAAAGCAGTGGAAGTCCGGCTGGTGGTTGCGCGACGCCGAGGGCAAGTGGAGCAAGAAACCCTGACTCCTTCGTGAGGAGCGCTGATCGGCGATTGACGGATCGCTGGCGCATCGGGGTACGGCCGCCTCTCTCGGCATCGGTCGCAAGAGCCCGCTCGCAATCCAGCTGCGGGGTAACAAGCAAGCCGCCGTGGTCTCAGCGCCGACTTTTCAGGGGGTCACGGACCCGAGGGTCCGTGCTGCGGGGATTGAGCAAACAGGACCGACAAAAACTAAAGACTATTTTCTGACAAGAGCATGATAACCGGCCAAGTGGCGCAATTTTTCGCTATCCTAGGCTTGTCAAGATTTCCACTCTAAGGGGGTATGAGATGAAAACGAAAATTGCCTGTTTCGCCGCATTCGGAGTCCTGCTTGGCTTTGGCTCTCAGCTTGCGCATGCTGCACCCGACTGGAGCCAGGTTGAAAAGCGCGATATTCCGGTCTTCCACCCCGGTGTCGTATCGCACGAGTGGATCATGAAAAAGTCCAGCCATAGCGGACGGACCGGTCTCACCAAGGGCGAAAGCTGCATCGCCTGCCACGAAGGCAAAAACGGTTTCGATATCGATTTGAAGAAGCTGGCCGGCAAGGAGTTGGAGCCGGTGGGCGCCCCGAAGACCATGATCTTCCCGGTTGCCGTGCAGTCCGTCTTCGACGATGCCAATCTGTATATCCGCCTGACCTTCAAGGCGCCGGCCGATGCGGCTGCCGAGGCATCCCGGGAAGATACATCGCCCAAGCACGAAGTGAAGGCGGCCATCATGCTGGGCAGCCCGCAGATCGAACACGTCACACAACACGGCTGCTGGCTGTCTTGCCATAGTGATGTCCGCTCGATGCCGGGCGCCGATCCGAAGAAAAAGAAATACGTAGAACACGGCGACTTGGCTGGCGGTGCCTTCTACGACTACATCCAGTGGAAAAGCGGCGAAGCCGGCAAGGGTGCAACGCAGGTCGACGGCCATGTCACCAACGAGCGGGTAAACAAGGGCGGCAAGTCTCTGGTCAAGGCCGAGGGCGACGTCAAAGACGGCGTCTATACCGTCACATTCACGCGCAAGCTCAGCGGCAACAATGCCGATGGCGACCTAGCGCTCGCTGCAGGCCAGACCATCGCGTTCGGTATCGCGATTCACACCGACAAGACAGTGTGGCGTTTCCACCATGTCTCCATGGGTTATACCTTGGGGCTGCGCGCACCAGGCGACATCAAGGCGATCAAGCAGTAAGAGCCGGCCCCGTTTGATTGGACAGAATTTTCACGGAGATAAGTGGAGCCCTGCGGGATAGCGTTATCTACGGCGCGGCCTGCCGAAAGGTCCCCTAGACCGTAGGTGGGCTGCGCGGTGGGTAACGCGGTCATCTGCAGTGGAAGTCCGGCTGGTGGCTGCGCGACGCCGAGGGCCAGTGGAGCAGGAAGCCCTGATCCCTTTCCGCGATCTTCGTAGGTGATGCCGGCGGCCTGTCGTTCCGATTCGGCGGGAAGTCGTTCAGGGTGCTTCTGGCCGGGGACTCATGCATTGCTGTCCGCCGGCTTGCTCTGCTCGTCGTAGTGCGACAGTGTTGCCCCGGCCGCGGCCAGGTGTTCGCGCAAATACTTGATTTCGGTCTTCCCCAGTTCGTTGCCATGATGGGGATGGTGCACCGTGAATTCATGCCGGTTGAGGAGGACGCGAAAGCGCGCGCCATGCCCCGGTTCGATGCTGGCGCCGAGGTGACGCAGCAGGGATTCGACTTCGCGCCATTGCACGTTGCTGCTGATGGGATCGTGGAAAATTGCCTGCAGGACGTTGCGGTGCTTGTTGCTCATGGCCGGCCCCCTGGTCGATCGCGACCCTGCAACGATACATCAGTGGCGCGGCAGGCGGCCATCGGCCAGTGACTCGATACGCATCAGGGACGACAGAAGGACCCGATGTATTCCAGCCCCGTCACAAGACCGGGTCGCCCCACAACTATAATTTGCAGCTTTCAAGGCAAACCTCGTCTCATGAAACGCCATCTGATTTTCTTTTCGCTGCTGGGACTTGCCGGCTGCATGCAGCAGGCGACCGATCAGGAATCCTACCTGCCGCGCTACACGGGCAGCGCGCCGTGGACCATCAACGGGACGCGACCGGGCATGACGCTGGACGAAGTGCGGCAAAAACACGGGGAGCCGACTCGGTCCATTGGCACACCGCCGACGAGCTACGCCTGGGAATCGACATCCTGGCGGACGCTTTTCGTGACCGTGGATGCGAACGGCCGCATTGTGCAGGTATCGGGCAATGCCCTGATGGCGGGCGACCAGACCATACTCAGCGGGAGCGTCAGCGATGCCGATGTCAAAGCCGTGCTCGGCGCCGGCGACGTCTCCAGTTCCACGCAACCCGGGTCATTCGTCATTCCGACGCCCGGAAAGGTGGTCGGCACCCATCACCGCTATCGCAACGGCAACGTGACTTTCGGTTTTTCCCTGACGAAAGAGCAAGGTCTGCGTGACATCACGGCGGAGTAACCGGCGCGCAGATCCTCAGTGGCTGGTGCCTTCCGAGCGGTTGATCTTGTTGTAGAGGTTGTACTTGCCCACCGGCTTGTCCATCGGGATGCGCTTGAGTTCCTTGAAGGTCGCGGCGTCGAACACGATCAGCGCGCCGCCGTCGGTCTTGCGCTCCCACAGGCTGGCCAGCACATACTTGCCGTCGCGAGTGAATTCGACGTGGGCCAGGGTCTTGCCCGGATCGGTCCTGATCTCGGCGACTTTTTCCAGGGTGCGCTTGTCGATCACCTGCAGCGTGTCCTTGCCTTTCGACATCATCGAATCGGTCCAGGCGTAGGGCGTGTTCTCGTGGCTGCGCATGAAGAAGCCGGGGCCCAGTGTCGGGATGGTCTTGATCGTGTTCCAATCCTTCATGTCGATCACCGTGATCAGGCCTTCCTTGAGGTTGGGCGTGGCCATCACCATGCGATCCTGCGCGCCCTGTAGCGGGCGGTAGTTCCAGGTGATGCCGGAACCCAGGTGCGGCATGCCGGGAAGTTTCAGGTCGGCGATCTTCTTCCTCACATCGAGGTTGACGACCTGGCCCTTGCCCGCCTCGCGGCTGGAGCCCATCAGCTCGGAGTAGTTCTGGGTGAAGAAGAAGTCGTCGAGCGGTTCCGACAAAAAGCTGCGGCGCGGGTTGAGGAAGCCGGGGATGAAGGCACCTTCCTTGTACTGGAAATCGTGGACCATGCCGACCGGAATGTCGTCGGCCTTCGGGTTGTAACTGATCTCCCACACCTCGGGCACATCCTTCAGCGCGGCGACGAAGCTCTGGCGCGGCGCGGCGTCATACACCGCCGAGACGCGCGAGCTTTCCTTGCGCTCCTTGTTCCAGACCTCATGGATCTTGAGCAGGTTGAGGTCGGCATCGAGCAGCACCAGCGTGTGCGGCAGGTAGTTGGCCACCGCGAGGTATTTGCCGTCACCGGAGACCGCGACATTGCGCGTGTTGATGCCGGCGCGGATCTCGGCCACCACCTTGAGATTCCAGATGTCGAACTTGGTGATCCAGCCGTCGCGCGAGGCGAAGAAGACATAGCGCCCGTCCGGCGTGAACTTCGGCCCGCCGTGCAGGGCGTAGCGGCTGGGGAAGCGATGGATCGGCTCCAGCTTGTCGCCGTCGAGCACCGTGACATGGTGATCGCCGGTCTCGACCACGATGAACAGGTTCATCATGTCCACGCCCGTGAACACCCCGGTGGGTTGGGCCGGCAGGCTGCCGGGCTCGACATAGGCAATGCGCGAGGCCCTGATGTCGGCTTCTGTAAAAGTCGGCGCCGGCGACACGGCAGTGTAGATGTAATCGGCCAGCGCGGCGATCTCGTCCTTCGCCATGCGGTCGGCAAAACCCAGCATCTGCGTCGCCACGCGGCCTTCGCTGATGGTCTTGACCGCTTCGGGCTTCCTCAACCGCACCAGGCTTTCCGGCAGCAACGCCGGTCCGATCAGGCCCAGCCGGCCGGGACCATGACAGGCGGCGCAATGCTGTTGGTAGAGAGCCGGGGTGTCGGCGGCCAGCAGCGGCAGGGAATTGGCCAGCAGAAATGCCAGCACGGCAAACTTCTTCATGTGATACCTATCTCTTCGTCCGTCAGATAGCAGCCCGGATCTTCCGACCACGGATCGCCGGTCATCTGCTGGGCGCGAACGCGCGTGTTGCCGCCGCAAATGTCGAAGTGAATGCAGGCGCCGCAGCGTCCGCCGACCTTGCGCGGCTGCGCCTTGAGGCCGGCCATCAGCGGGTCCGAGGTGTCCATCCAGATATCGCCGAAACTGCGCTCGCGCACATTGCCGATGGTGTAATGCCACCACATCGTATCGGGATGGACATTGCCCAGGTTGTCGATGTTGGCCACATTCACGCCGCTGGAATTGCCGCCCCACTGCGCGAGCTTCTTGCGGATGTGCTCGACCTTGTCGGGA
>JBIJDJ010000253.1:0-3324 GCA_044344175.1 Sulfuritalea sp. | reverse complement strand
GCAAAAGGGCGAGAAGTTGCGCGACAAGATCGAGGAACAGCTCGCTGCACTCCAGAAATTGCCAAACCTCGTTCGCTCATTCTTCAATGCTCCTTCTGTCGCCTATATTGGCGACTGCTGAGTAAAGGGATTCACCATGAAAAAACCGATCACCATTGCCCTCTCGGCCCTTTTCGCCACAAGCGTGGTACTGGCCCAAGGCCACCCGGCAAATTTTGCAAGGCCTGTCGACTTCCCCGCCAGGACCGCCGAGCCGGCGAAGAAGGCCGAAGCCGGCAAATGCGAAGCCAAGGCCGTAGGCAAGGACGGCAAGCCGCTGTCGGGTGACGCCAAAACCGCGTTCATGAAGAAGTGCGAAGCCGACGCCAAGGCGGCCAAGTAATAAAGCGCCGTCCCCCCCACGGTCGGCTCTGCATAGCCGACCGGCTTCGCGGGCGCAGAGCAGTGCTCTGCGAAACCCCCGCTACGCCCAGCGCCGACTTTTAAAGGCAATTCGAAAGCATTTTTTACCCTGGGCCGTTTGGCCATCCCTTTGACCGTCCGACCACGCTGATGCCGACTATCTTCAGCACGCGATGAGCCGCCCCCGTTTCATGACTTGAACACCTTGTTCAGGAACGTCACCACCGCCTTGCCCGCCGCCTCGCGCGCCTTCGGGTCGCCTTCCAGCGTCGCACCCCTGTCGGCGCAGAGTTCGTCGCCGATGGCCTTGATCTTTTCCTGCGGCACCACGTCGCCGCTGCGGCGATCGCGCACCTTCATGTCGACGACGTCGAATTCGAGCGGGCACGCTTCCTTGGTCTTGGAGACGTTGCGGGCATTGACGCGTCGCAGATCGTCCACATCGAACTTGTGGCGGGTGCCAGGCAGCACAACGAACTCGATCGGCGTCCCTGCCGCGTTGATGCGCTGGGCGTAGCTGCGGCAGTCGCTAAGGTAGGCGTAATCGTCTGCATCACCGTGCACGAACAGCATCGGCGCCGGACTGAATACTCCCGGCTTGGCGGTTACCGACAGCACGCCAGCACAGCCGCCGCTGTAGATGGCCAAATGCGCCGCAAAGCGCAGGCCGGAGGGGGCGGTGCCATTGACGATACGCAACACGCCGCTGCGCACGGCGGTGATTCCGCCGCGCGAGAACCCCATCACCGCGATGCGCTTGGGATCGATGCGCGGGTGAGTGGCCAGGATGCCGAGGGCGGCAAAGGCATCGGCGGTGTCGGCCGCGAATGGCACCTGGCTCTGATCCTCGGCGGTGGACTTCACGCCGCGGGGACCGAAGACATCGATAACGAATGCGGCGATCCCCTGCTCATTCAGCAGCTTGGCCCAGAACGTCAACTGCTCCGGGTAGATCCCGCCCGAGCCATGCACCAGCACCACCGCAGGCAGTTTGGTGTCGGCAGGCACGTTGGTCGGCAGAACCAGTTGGCCCTGGGCGGTGGCAGCGGGTCGCGCGCGATTGCTCTGAATCAGGTCCAGCACTGTTGCGGGACTGCTCGATGCATAGCTGTAGACCCCGTTGCCCGGACCGCCGCGGAAATCCGTAACGGGGGTGGGCGCCTGGGCGACAGCCGCTGCGCCGAGGCAAGCACCCGCAAGGCCGACGATCAGGTAACGAAGCGTGCGCTGCGGCATGTTTCAGACTCTCAAGGATATGAAATAAATGGACTTTTGAAGTATGGCTGACGCGAAGTGCGGCCGTCAATCGCCGACTTTGGGCCGGCATGCGTCAGTAAATCATTTTGACCCTGGCCCCTTTTCTTTCTGGAAAGCCGCCGCCGCCGAACGGCCCGACGATCCGCGGCTGAAGGTAATGGCGGGAGAGTGAATCTTTGCTTGCTCCGGAGCGGCATCGATAATCCAGTCTGAATGGCAGCAATGCGGCTTGGATTCAACCGGCAGGTGCAGCTTCCAACTCTTCGCCTGTCCGGACGAACTAGCCCGTTCGGCCTATTGTTACATTGTCGCGGCATAGATATCGTGCTTTCAGGGGTAAAAGCGCAATTTCGGTTTCCCCCGAGCCAATGTGGATATGCGCGAAGGAGACAGGCAATGAAACACCGATTGTTAGGCCTTGTGGGAACGGTTCTGGCCGGCGCACTGCTTGCTTCCAGCGCACAGGCGCAGGTGGTAAATGGCAGTTTCGAGACGAATGCCCAAGACAATGGCACTTGGAACATCTACGCCAATCTGGTCGGCTGGCAGGGCGGCGCGTTCGGCATCGAATTACGCAACAACGTGGCCGGCGCGGCATTCGATGGCAAAAACTACATAGAACTCGACACGACCCACAACAGCGTGGCCAGCCAAGTCTTGACCACCACGCCGGGATCGTACGTTCTTAGCTTCGCCTATTCGCCACGCGAAAGGATCGGAGCGTCGTCCAACGGCATCGAGGCCTGGTGGAACGGCTCGCTGGTTGCGAGCCTGACGGGCAACGGCGCCAACAACGGCAATAACTGGACTCTCTATAGCTACTCGGTGATCGGTGGCAGCCCGACCTCCACCCTCGAATTCCGCGCCTTCGGAAACGATGACAGTTACGGCGGTTCGCTCGATGCGGTTTCGGTCACTGCCGCGGTTCCCGAACCGGAAACCTACGCCATGATGCTCGCCGGCCTGGGCCTGATAGGTCTGATGACGAAGCGGCGCCGGCGTACGGCGACGGCCTGATCCACGGCATCGTTGTACCGGAACGGGAGCTGCGGCTCCCGTTTTGCATTCTTGGATGACTGCTTACGCAAACCCGGTTGACAGTATTCAGTCTGTAGTCGGCGTCCCGCCAGCGCCGACTTTTCCGGTTCTTCCCCTGCAGAGTACGTCGCTACCGGCTCAGTCGAGTACCCCATCCAGGTAATACCAGCAGCCGTCCTCGCGCACGAAGCGGCTGGTCTCGTGCATCCGCTGCGCGCGCCCGCCGACGCGGCAGCGGGCGACGAACTCCACCGTCGCCGTGTCGTCGCTTGAGCTGCGGGCCTTGATCTCCAGCCCCAGCCATTTCGGCGGCGCCTCGCTGGCGAGGTTGAGCGCGGCGGGGCGCGTCGAGGTGTGCCAGGTGGCGAGCAGGTAGTCCTCCAGACCGAGGACGTAGGCGCTGTAGCGCGAGCGCATCAGCGACTCGGCATCCGCGGCGGGACTGCCCGCATGATGGCGGCCGCAGCAGGCCGCGTAAGCCAGCGGCCGGCCGCAGGGACAGGGCTGCGGTTTTACGGACGCGGCTCGGGTTCGCTGGGCGGCAGGCATTTGGAGCCTATCTCGGTCGGAATCCTGCCTCGCGTTGAGACCAGGATCGGATGGATGCAAGGCGCAGTGCGCGGCCAA
>JBIJDJ010000266.1:0-2995 GCA_044344175.1 Sulfuritalea sp. | reverse complement strand
GCCAATAGCGACCTCACTAAAACCTACAGCGGCGTGAGCCAGAGCGTGAGCGGCTTTACCGCCAGCGGCCTGGTCAACGGCGAACAAGCGACTGTGCTGACCGGCGTGACAGCCGGCGGCAGCGGCACCAACGCCGGCACCTACACCAGCACCGCCAGCGGCACGGACAGCAACTACAACCTGACGATGGTGGACGGTTCCCTGGCGATCGCCAAGGCCAACGCCACCGTGACCGCCAATAGCGACCTCACTAAAACCTACAGCGGCGTGAGCCAGAGCGTGAGCGGCTTTACCGCCAGCGGCCTGGTCAACGGCGAACAAGCGACTGTGCTGACCGGCGTGACAGCCGGCGGCAGCGGCAAGAATGCAGGCACCTACACCAGCACCGCCAGCGGCACGGACAGCAACTACAACCTGACGATGGTGGACGGTTCCCTGGCCATCGCCAAAGCCCACCTTACCGTCACCGCAGACAATCAGAGTCGCCTGTACGGCGCGGCCAATCCGAGCTTCACGCAAACCATCACAGGCTTCGTGAACAGTGAAAACGTCTCGGTAGTCAGCGGCACCAGTGCGGGCAGCAGCACGGCGACGGCCAGCACCGCCGTGGGCAGCGCCGCGATCAGCGCCGGTGCCGGCAATCTGACGGCGGCCAACTACGACTTCAGCAATTTGGTGAGCGGGACGCTGACCATTGCGGTCGACACTGTCGCCGTCGCCGCTGCGCAAGCCGTCGCCGCAGCGCAAGCCGCTGTCGATGCTGCCGCAGCAAACGCCAAGGCTGCTGCAGCTGCCGCCACCGCCAGCAGCGTTGCCGGCTCGGTGGCCGGCGAAACAAGCGCCGGCATGTCGCCTTCTTCCCCCACCCCGGATACATCAGGAGGCGCCGGCGTTTCGGTGGCGCTGGTGCGGGAACCGTCGACGCAGCAATCGGGCATCATCACCGTTTCGGTGCCCAAAGAAATGGTGACGGCCGGCAGCAGCTTCAGTTTCTCCTTTCCCGCTCAGTTGGCTGCCGCAGCAGTAGACAGCGCCGACGCCATCCGTGTCACCACCCTCGGCGGCGCGGCCCTTCCCGCCTGGTTGAGGTTCAATCCGGAAAGCAAGATCTTCACGGCTTCCACCGTGCCCGAGGGCTCCTTCCCGATAAATGTGACGGTGACGATAGGCCGCAACGTTTCAAACATCGTGATTTCCCTGCGCACGGAGTAAATTGCAGACGATGGCGGTATGAGCAAGGCTGTCTGGTCCGCCGATTGTTCCGGTGCGGGCAAAGCAGCGCTGACGCGGGATCCGGAACTGTCGCCGGATACATTGCAGTTGTCGCCCACGGCGTGTCCTGGGCGGATTATTCAGTTGCTGATTTCTTGAGGAGTTGACCATGTCGTATCGCATACCGCCTGGCTTCGTCGGTGTCGCCGGCCTGCCGCGCTCGGGTTCGACGCTGCTTTGCCAGATGCTCGCCGAGCACCCCGATATCCATTGCGAGGGGCACAGCTCACCCTTGTGCAATTCCTTGCTGGCGACACGAAGGGGAATCAGCGACGACCAGTTCATGCTCTCGCAACTCGACGTGCAGTTCGACGCGAGCTACGCTCATCTCAAGTCGGCCATGCAGGGTTTCCTGCACGGCTGGCACGCCGGCTGCAACAAGCCCGTGGTGGTGGACAAGAACCGGGCGTGGCTGCATTGCATTGAATTCCTGCTGCATCTCGATCCGGATGCGAAACTGCTGGTGCCTATCCGCGAGTTGGGGCAGATCTACGGCTCGATCGAGGCACAGCACCAGAAGACCATCCTGCTCGATTTCATCGACCATCTGGCCGATTTCGACCGATTCGGCCGCGCCGATCAGCTGTTTGCCAAGGATAAATCCATTGGTGCGCCGCTGTCGTCGATCCAGGCGGTACAGGATCTGCCCCAGTCAGTGAAGGATCGTCTCTACTTCGTCAAGTTCGAGGACCTGATGGCGCAGCCTGCGGAGACGATGGGAAAGGTGTTCAACTGGCTGGGTGTTTCTGCGCACAGGATCGACCCGAAAAAGCTCACCATGCATCCCCATGAGAGCGACAGCCATTACCGCCACAAGTATCTGCACCGCCAGCGGGCCAAGGTTTCAACGCCCGACCACCACGATATTCCGCCACGCATTCAGGAACTCATCGAGCACGCCTGCGGCTGGTATTACGAGTGGTTTTATCCGGAGTGGAAACGGCGCGGGTAAGCGCTATGGTCAGCTTACTGGTCTTGAATTTATCCGGTCGAGGCTAGGGGTGCGCCAGTGACCGGATAGGGGGGGGTCTTCATTGAATCAAATTCCATCCGTTGGAGCGGCAGGTTCGCCGCTGATACCGGCCGCTCAAATCCCATGCTCGCGGCATCGTCAATGGCTCCAAACGCTCTTGGTTTCAACCGGTCGATGCAACAGATTGGCTGAATCGTTCAGCGGGTGTTTCGTAGTTTAGTGCTTTCCTTGGACGGCCATTCAAACTCCTAGCTAGAGATTGACCCACAATTTGATGATGAACGTGAAAGCGATAGAGCTTTTGCAGAGGGGGACGACATCTTCGCCGGCGTGAGCGATATGGAACTCACAAGAAGAAAAGAGCGAAAAGGGAAGCGAACGCTCAGCACCCGCTTTGCTTGAAGAGGAGGACTAGCCAAAGACCGGAGAATCTGCGTTGTCGGTATTCCAAAGAATAGCGAATAATCGACGCCAAAGAGCCAGCAAGCACCTCGCGAATTGGGGGGGGTTATTGGGGGGTATTAAAACAAAACGCCACGAATGGCGCATGGTTACGTGGTGATTGGCGGAAGGTGTGAGATTCGAACTCACGGATGCCTTACGACATCGCCGGTTTTCCTTACCTCTATGGCTTTCGCCACCAGGCCATAAATCTGCCTGTTTGAAAGTCTGGACTTTGTCTTCACCCTAGCTTTTCAGCCTTAGGTGGGAGCCGTCAAGTCTCTACACGTTCCTGACCTAGACCAGGCT
>JBIJDJ010000094.1:0-11902 GCA_044344175.1 Sulfuritalea sp. | reverse complement strand
CTCTTCCTCGGCACCGGTCTCGGGCCGCGCGCCTACGCCATCATCGGCCAGGGCATGATCTCGCGCATCGTCGAGGCCAAGCCCGACGAATTGCGTTTTTACCTCGAAGAAGCCGCCGGCGTCACCAAGTACAAGGAACGCCGCAAGGAAACCGGACACCGCCTGGAAGATGCGCGCGAGAACATCGCCCGCGTCGATGACATCCGCAACGAACTGGAAATTCAGGTCAACCACCTGCAGGGGCAGGCGGCGGTGGCGCAGCAGTATCGCGATCTGCACCAGCGCGTGTCGCGCAAGCAGACCCTGCTCTGGCTGAAGAAGCGCAACGATGCCCGGCAGGACAGCCAGCGCCTGGCGCGTCATGTAGACGAAGCGGTGAATCGGGTCGAGGCCGAGACTGCGCAACTGCGTGAAATCGAGGCGCGCGTCGAACACGCCCGCGAGAGCCACTATTCCGCGTCGGATGCCCTGCATGCGGCGCAGGCCGGGATGTTCGCGGCCAACACCGAAGTCAGCCGCCTTGAATCCGAGATCGGTCATCTGCGCGATTCGCGCTCGCGGCTGGAAGCGCGCCTGGATCAACTGGGTGTCGAGGAGACGCACTGGCGCGGCCAGCGAAGCCATCTGGCCGAGGATGAAACGCGCTGGACCCTGCTGCTGGAGAATTCCCGCAGCCGTTCCGCCACCGCTACTGCCCGCCATCAGGAAGCCGCGGCCCGCCTGCCTGATGCCGAGGATGCCCTGCAGATGGCCGGTACCGATGTCACCGAGGCGCGCCGCAGCTTGAGCGATGCCGAGCAGGCCCTGCGTCTGGCTGAGGCCGACAAGGGGCATGCGCAGCGCGCGCTGGACAACCTGGTGCAGCGTCGCAGCCGGCTGGAGCAGGATCGCCAGGCCCTGGGCGCTCCCGATGCGGCCTTGCTGGCCGCATCGCTGGAGAGCGAAAGGGGCGCCGAAGCCGCGTTGGCGGCGGCGCAGGAGCGCCTCGCGGCGCTGCAGGCGGCCGTACCCGCGGCCGAGGCACAGTTGCGTGCCGCCCGCGAAGCGCTGCAGGCCGCGCATCGCAGCCTGACCGAGACACGCGCCCGGCACGACGCGCTGGCCCAGTTGCAGGCCAAAGTCGCGCAAAGCGGCGAGATCGGCGAATGGCTCAAGGCGCACGGGCTGGCCGATGCCAAGCCCCTGTGGCAGGCGATCCAGGTCGAGGCCGGCTGGGAAACCGCGGTCGAAGCCGTGCTGCGTGAGCGCTTCTCGGCCTTGACGGCCGATGCGGACACTGTGCGGGCGGCTCTTGCCGCACCCCCTCCGGCGATTCTTGCTCTGGCGCTGACACGAGCCGGCGCGACTGTGCCGGCCGCCGCTGATAGCTTGCGCAGCAAGGTGCGCTGCGACGACGTGCGCTGGGCCGGTGTGCTCGACGAATGGCTGGTTGACGTTTCCGTCGCCGACGACCTGAGCACCGAATTGCCGCTGGAACAGGGCCAGCGCGTTTCGCGTGCCGGCCATGTGCTGACGCCGGCCGGCCTGACGCTGTATGTCCCGGATGCCAAGACCCACGGCGTGATCGAACGCCAGCGCGAGATCGACGAACTGGCCGGCGTGCTGATGCTGCGTGCCGCCGCCGAAGATGCGGCGCGCGAAGTGCAGCGCACGGCCGAACAGTCGCTGGTCGAAGTCCAGGGCCAGCTCGGCACGGCGCGGCGTTCGACGCAGGAGGCGCAGCAGGCCTTTCATGCGGCGCAGGTTGAGGCGCTGAAGCTGGCCCAGGCGCAAGCCCGTTTCGAAGAGCGCTCGGCGCAGATCGACCGCGACCTGGCCGAACTGCAGCGCCAGGAAGAAACCGAGCAGGCCCGTCGCGAGCGCGCCGAGACCGAAGGCGAACGCCAGCGCGAACGCCTCGGCGAAGTGCGCGGGCGCCTCGAACAGTCGCTGGAATTGCACCGGCAGAAGGATGCGGCATTGCGCGAGTCGCGGGCACTGGAAGTCCAGCTCGGGCGCGAAGCGCAGGAGGCGGGTTTCTCCGAACGCGAGTGCATCTCGAAACTGGAAGACAATGCGCGCGCCGGAGCCACGGCAGGCAGCCAGCTGCAACGCATCGAAACCGAAACCGGCGCGGCACGCACGGAACTGGCCGGCATCAGCGACACCGTGCTGCAGGAACAATTGCACGCCGCGCTGGATGGCAAGCGCGACAAGGAGTCGGCGCTGGCGGAACGGCGCAACGTGCTCGAAACGGCGGCTACCGACCTGCGCGGCCTCGACGAGCAGCGCATGAAGCTGGAACAGGGCGTGGTTCCCCTGCGCGACAAGATCAACGACCTGCGGCTCAAGGCGCAGGCCGCGCAGATGAACGAGGAACAGTTCCGCGAGCGGCTGGCCGAAGTCCATGTGCTGAGCGAAGCCGACGAAGCGCCCTTCCTCGACGAACTCAACGCCGGCGGCGCCGACAGGCTCAAGGACAGCGTCCTGCAGGGCGAAATCGCCCAGATCAGTGCCGAGATCGAAACCCTCGGCCCGGTCAATCTCGCCGCACTGGAAGAACTGGCGACGGCCTCCGAACGCAAGGGTTTCCTCGACGCGCAATCGGCCGACCTCACAGAGGCCATAGGTACGCTGGAGGACGCCATCCGGCGCATCGACCGCGAAACGCGCGAACAGTTGCAGGAGACCTACAACGCGGTCAACCTGCATTTCGGCACGCTCTTCCCGCAGTTGTTCGGCGGCGGTGAAGCGCGGTTGATCCTGACCGGCGACGAAATCCTCGACTCCGGCATCCAGATCATGGCGCAGCCGCCGGGCAAGAAGAACACCACGATCCACCTGCTGTCGGGCGGCGAGAAGGCGCTGACGGCGATCGCCCTCGTGTTCGCGCTGTTCCAGCTGAATCCGGCGCCGTTCTGCATGCTCGACGAAGTCGACGCGCCGCTCGACGATTCGAACACCGTGCGTTTCTGCGACATGGTCAAGCGCATGTCGGTGCAGACCCAGTTCGTCTTCATCTCGCACAACAAGATCGCCATGGAAATGGCCCAGCAACTGATCGGTGTGACCATGCAGGAACAGGGCGTGTCGCGCGTGGTGGAAGTCGATATCGAGGAAGCGCTGCGTCTGGCCGACGAGCAGCACGCAGCATAGCGGGCGCAAAACTAGGTGACTTGAACATGGCAATCAGCGAATTGCAAATCGCTTTGATCGGAGCCGGGGTGGCGGGGGTGGCCATGGTCTGGGGCTACAACCTCTGGCAGGACCGCCAGCACCGCAAGACCGCCGACAGGATATTCAAGGGCGGGCACGGCGATGCTCTGCTGCCTGAAGAAAAAGTGCAGGAGACCTCGTCCGGCGTGCAGGACGACGAGCGGCAGGAGCCGCATTTTGGCGATGCAGCCGGTGATGCGGCAGAGTTTGCCGGCGCTGATGACACCGCAGCCGTTGCCGTGGACGCCGCGCAGGAGCCGCAGGACTCTGCGCCACCGCCGGTGTATCCGGTCGAGTGCGCCGATGTCGTGGCCGATTGCGTGCTGCACCTGGTGGCGGCTGATCCGGTCCCCGCGCCAGCAGTGTGGGCCATCCAGAATGCCTGGGCAGGGGAATTGAGCAAGCCGGTGCGCTGGCTGGCGAAGCGCCGGGCCGATGGCGCTGCGGAGGCGGCCTGGCAGCCGGTCGATGCCCACGACACCGGACGTTACTGCGAATGGGCTGTCGCGATCCAGCTGGCCGATCGTCGCGGCCCGGTTTCCGACGGCGAACTGGCGCGCTTCTTCGATGGTGTGCAGCAGTTGGCGCAGCAGACAGCTGCCGCGCTGGAATTGCCTTCGCGCGGCGAAATCGTGATGCGTGCCGCGGCCCTCGATGAATTCTGCGCCGCGGTGGACATCCAGTTCGTGCTGCACGTGGTTGAAGCTTCGGGCGGGGTATTCGCCGGTACCAAGTTGCGCGGCGTGGCGGAGGCGGCGGGCCTGGCGCTGGAAGCCGACGGCGTGTTCCGCGCCCGCGATGCCGAAGGCGGCGAAATGTTTACCGTGGCCAATCTCGGCGCCGAGCGCCTCGAAGCCGAATCGATCAAGTCGCTGGCAACCCACGGCCTGACACTGAGCCTCGACGTGCCGCGCGTGAGCGATGGCACCTTGGCCTTCGACCGCATGCTGGCGACCGCGCGGCAACTTTCCGGCGCGTTGGGCGGCGTGCTGGTGGATGCCCAGCGCGCACCGCTGGCCGATGCCATGGTCGATGCGATTCGCGCCAAAACCGGCGAACTGCAAGCGCGCATGAACGAAGCCGGCATTGCCCCCGGCAGTACGCGGGCGCTTCGACTCTTTTCCTGATCGTCAATCGAGATTGTTGGCGATGCTGAATGCGTCTATTGAGAGCCTCATAGAAGCTGCGAAAGACGGGGAGATGCTTACAGTCGTGTATTCCGGAGGACATGATCCGGGATCAAAGAGGCGAATTCTTCCAATTCGAGTAGCTGGACATCTCCTTTATGCGCGAGATCACTCCTCGCTTGCGGTTAAGACATATCGCCTTGATGGATTATCGATTGTGCAAGATGACTTTAATGCGCCTTGGATCGATGAGACTTTTCAAGGGCGTCAGCCGGTATCCATCATTGATGACCCCAATGTCTATTTCGGATCATGGGAATATGTAGTTCATAAGGCTCTGTGGCCTGCGTTAGGGGTTACGCTTCGAGAATACGTAGATAAAGTAAAGGCAAAAGCTCTACGTGCGGAAGCGAAAAGACATGGACGTCGGTACGTTGCCCCGAAGTATCTTGCCTACGCGTTATCTAAGCCCCCTGTATTGGATTTTCAGGAGGGAGATCTTTTCTTCTCTGCACGAAATCCATTGCTGGCGTTACAGATCGTTGCCCGGCGAAAGTTGCTTGAAGTACATCAGATTGTGATTCACGAAGAGGTTGGAGAGGAAATGAAAAGCTCTCTCCGTCTCGCGTTTCAACTGATTGACGATGAGTTCGCAGAGTGGCTTCAAACGGGAGTTGTGCCTGAGCACGCTCAAATTGATGCCGCAAAGAGCTACAGCGAAGTACTGAGATTCAGTATAGCTTCGCCTCCGACAAGCATCGAGTCTGCGAGTTGACTGCTTTGAGCGATAGAGCTGGTACGGATGATCTTTTCACTCCATCAGATGCTGTTGTTGCGCGGGCAGCTTGGTTACGCACCGAAATTCAGCGCCATGATCATGCCTACTACCGGGAAAATACCTCGCTCATTTCGGATGCGGAATACGACGACCTATTCCGCGAACTGAAGGCTATTGAGGCTAAATTCCCAGAACTCACGACTCCTGACTCTCCGACTCACCGCGTTGGTGGTGCTCCGGTTCAAGAGTTCGCCCCTGTACGTCACGTTGTACCTATGTTGTCGATTGAAACCGAGACAGATTGCGACGACAGCGCCGCTTTTGCTTTTGACAATCGAGTCCGTAGTTTTCTTGGCCCTGAATTTGATCTTCCCATTGAGTATGTTGCGGAGCTGAAGTTTGATGGGCTCGCGATCAATCTGCGCTATGAGCATGGTGTACTAGCTCAAGCCGCGACGCGCGGCGATGGCGAGACTGGTGAAGACGTAACGCAAAACGTACGTACCATACATTGCATACCCCTTCATCTAGTTGGTAATGCACCTCCGCTGCTGGAAGTACGAGGAGAGGTGTATATGAGCCGGCCAGATTTTGAACGCTATAACGAAAAGCAGCGTGCGCTTGGTCTCACTCCGTTGGTCAATCCGCGGAATGGTGCAGCCGGAAGTATTCGCCAACTGGATCCGGTTCTCGCCGCGCAGCGCCCTCTATCTTTCTATGCCTATGGCCTCGGTGAGACGCGAGACTGGAACCTACCTAAGACTCATAGCGATGTATTGGATGCTTTGGCAGCTTTTGGCCTTCCGGTTTGCGAGCATCGTGCGGTAGTGCGGGAAGCCGAGGGCTTGGCTGCTTTTCATTCACGGACTCGATTAGCTAGGGACAAGTTACCGTTTGATATTGATGGTGTTGTATATAAAGTTAATTCTCTAGCTCTGCAGCAGCGTCTTGGCTTCGTCTCAAGAGAGCCCCGGTGGGCGATTGCTCATAAATTTCCTGCAGAGGAAATGTTGACTTTAATTGAGGCAATTGAATTTCAGGTAGGTCGTACAGGAGCGATTACGCCGGTGGCTCGACTCGCGTCAATTTTCGTTGGTGGAGTTAATGTAACCAACGCAACGCTGCACAATGAGGCGGAAATCCGACGTAAGGACATTCGTGTTGGCGATACAGTGATCGTGCGTCGAGCCGGCGACGTTATTCCTGAGGTTGTCGGAGTCATTCTTGAACGCCGCCGTTCAAGTCGTATTGAATTTGCAATGCTCTCTAATTGTCCAATTTGCAGTTCAGCAATCGAGCGACCAGAAGAAGAAGCTATTGCGCGTTGTACTGGGGGATTATTTTGCCCAGCCCAACGTAAGGAAGCTCTTTTGCATTTCGCCGGGCGCCGCGCGATGGACATCGAGGGCCTCGGCGACAAGCTGGTCGAGCAACTGGTGGATAACGCCATCGTCAAGACACCGGCCGACCTCTACAAGCTCGGCCTGCTGGCGATGGCCAATCTCGAACGCATGGCGGAAAAGTCGGCGGCCAATATTCTCGCTGCCATCGGGAAAAGCAGGCAGACCACGCTGGCGCGCTTCATCTTCGCCCTGGGCATCCGCAATGTCGGCGAGGCAACGGCAAAGGATCTGGCGCGCCACTTCGGCAATCTCGACGCGCTGATTGCCGCCGATGCCGACTGCCTGCAGCAGGTCTCCGACGTCGGCCCGGTGGTGGCGACGTCCATCGTCCGCTTCTTCGCCGAGCCTCACAACGTCGAAGTGATCGAGCAACTTCGCGCGGGCGGGGTGCATTGGCCGGAAGGCGAGTCGGTCGCGGTGGTAAATTCTCCGATCGCCGGCAAGACTTTCGTCCTGACCGGCGCGCTGCCGACGCTGACGCGCGATGAAGCAAAAGACATGATCGAAGCGCTGGGCGGCAAGGTGGCCGGCTCGGTTTCGAAGAAGACCGATTACGTGGTGGCCGGTGCCGAAGCCGGCTCCAAGCTCGAGAAGGCGCGGGACTTGGGCGTAAGCATTCTGGACGAGATGCAGTTTCGGGAGTTACTCACAGGTGGTCGCATTTTGTGACCACCTCGGCGGCTTAGTTTGGAGACAGAATCGTGAAAAAAGTTACCAAGGCGGTTTTGGCTACGGCCGCCAATCGAAAGACGATTGGCTTAACCCCCGCTACGCGGGCGTTAGCCTTCGCCGAAAACGGCTTTGAGGAGACAGTATGAAGAAAGTTACCAAAGCCGTTTTTCCCGTCGCAGGCCTCGGCACCCGCTTCCTGCCGGCGACCAAGGCCAGTCCCAAGGAAATGATGCCCATCGTGGACAAGCCGCTGATCCAGTATGCGGTGGAGGAGGCGGTCGCCGCCGGCATCACCGACATGATCTTCGTCACCGGCCGTTCCAAGCGCGCCATCGAGGATCATTTCGACAAGGCCTACGAACTGGAAAGCGAGCTCGAATACCGCGGCAAGACCGAATTGCTCGAGTTCGTGCGCAACATGATTCCGAAGAACATCAACTGCATCTACATCCGCCAGCCGGAGGCCCTCGGGCTCGGGCATGCGGTGCTCTGCGCCCGTCCTGCAGTGGGCGACGAACCCTTCGCGGTGCTGCTGGCCGATGACCTGATAGACGCCATTTCACCCGTGCTGCCGGTCATGAAGCAGATGACCGATGTCTACGATTACTACCGGAGTTCGGTGATCGGCGTGCAGGAAGTGCCGCGCGAGGATACCAAGAGCTACGGCATCGTCGCCACGAAGCCGATGACCGATGCCCTGGAGCAGATTCTGCGCATTGTCGAAAAGCCGAAACCCGAGGAGGCGCCATCGACCCTGGCCGTGGTCGGTCGTTACGTGCTGACGCCGCGCATCTTTCACCACCTGGCGAAGATCGGCAAGGGCACCGGCGGCGAAATTCAGCTCACCGACGGCATTGCCGCGCTGCTGGCCGAAGAGCAGGTGCTGGCCTACCGGTACAAGGGCACCCGCTACGATTGCGGTTCCAAGCTGGGCTACCTCGAAGCGACCGTGGCTTTCGGCTTGCGCCATGCGGAAGTAGGGAAGGACTTCGCCGCCGTGCTGAAGAACATGTCCGATGGATACCATCCCCGGCACTCTGCCGGGGATATGAAATGAGCCCGCAGGAGGCACAAACGATTCTCGACGAGGCCGATCTGCTGTGTTCGGCCGAAAAGTCGGCGCTGGCGGTACGGCGCGTTGCCGCGGAAATTACTGCACGCCTGGCCGGCAGCAATCCGCTGGTGCTGGCGGTGATGGGCGGCGCGGTGGTATTTACCGGGCAACTGCTGCCGCAACTGGTTTTTCCGCTGGACTTCGATTACCTGCATGTCACGCGCTACGGTGACGTCACCCACGGCGGACAGCTTTCCTGGATCGTCGAGCCGCGCTCATCCGTCGCAGGCCGGGTCGTTCTGGTCGTGGATGACATTCTCGACGAGGGCGTGACCATGGCCGAGATCGTCAGGCGCCTGCGTGCGCAAGGCGCCGGCGAGGTGCTGAGTGCCGTATTCGCCGACAAGAATCTCGGTCGCAGCAAGCCGATTGCCGCTGATTTCGTTGGCGTGCATCTGCCGAACCGCTATGTTTTCGGCTACGGCATGGATGTGAAGGGAGCGTGGCGCAACCTGCCGGCCGTATATGCGGTTAAGGGCCTTTGAGGAAAGTTGCCGCCGGACGGCCGGTCGGCGAACAAGCCGGCTTGCAACAATCCAAAAAAAATTTTCAGCAAGAGTCGTTGCAGGGCTTGCAACTACAGCAGATTTAGTGGAACAATGCGTTTTTCTAAACCAGAGGGGAACTGAATGAACAAGAGCGAACTGATCGATGCAGTAGCAGAGCGTGCAGAGCTTTCCAAGGCCGCCGTGAACAAGGCCATCGATGCGATGACCGAAATCATCACCGCGGTGATTGCCAAGGGCAATCCGGTTGCGCTGATCGGATTTGGCACCTTCAAGTCCGTGAATCGTGCGGCGCGTACCGGCAAGAACCCGAAAACGGGTGCCGTCCTGAAAATTGCCGCCAAGTCGGTACCGAAGTTTTCTGCAGGCGCCGGCTTGAAGGCCGCCGTTGCCGGCAAGAAGCCGCTGGCCAAGAAGCCTGCTGCCGCGAAGAAGCCTGCTGCTGCGAAGAAGCCCGCTGCTGCGAAGAAGCCCGCCGCCAAGAAGAAGTAATTCCGGCAGGCCAGGGAATGAAAAAGGGCAACCCGCGGGTTGCCCTTTTTCAATGATGCCGGCTGCCTAATCGAGCAGGTGCGAAACGAGCCCGTCGGCCAGCTTGGGTTCGAACCAGGTCGACTTCGGCGGCATGACGTTGTTGCTGTCGGCTACGGCCATGAGCTGGTCCATGCGCGTCGGATGCAGCGCGAAGGCCACCGCCATCTCACCGGAATCAACGCGCTTTTCCAGCTCGGCCAGGCCGCGTATGCCGCCGACAAAATCGATGCGCTTGTCGCGGCGCAGGTCGGTAATGCCCAGCAGCGGCGCCAGCAGGCGATCCGAGAGCAGTGAGACATCGAGGCTGGTGACCGGATCATCGGGGATCAGTTCGGGTTTGATGGTCAGCTTGCGCCAACCGCCCGCCAGATACATGCCGAATTCGCCGGGACGTGCCGGATGCACCCGCCCGGGGCTGTCCTCGACCGTGAAGGCAGCACCGAGGCGTGTCACCAGCGCCGACTTCTCAAGCCCGTTCAAATCCTTGACGACACGGTTGTAGTCCATGATCTTCATCTGGTGATGGGGGAAGATCACCGCGAGGAAGGAGTCGGCGGACAACTCCCGTCCCTGCTGGCGGCGCGCGGCGGCAACGCGCGAGGCCGCCGCGGAGCGATGATGGCCGTCGGCGATGTACAGCGCCTTCATGGCATCGAACGCGGCCGTGATCGCGGCTATCTGCGTGGGGTCCGTCAGCACCCAGATCTGGTGGCGGATGCCGTCGGCGGCGGTGACGTCGGCGGCCGGAGTTCCCTGCGCGATGGCATCGATCAGGGCGTCGGCGGTGGCCGACGCGGGATAGGCCAGCAGTACCGGGCCGGTCTGGGCGTTCAGCGCCTCGATCTGCCGCACGCGGTCGTCTTCCTTGTCGGGCCGGGTGAATTCGTGCTTGCGGATGCGGTTGCTGTCGTAATCGGCCACGCTCGCCGCGGCCACCAGGCCGGTCTGCACATGATCTCCGCCTTTTCCACCACTCACACCGGGCATGGTCAGGCGATAGGCGTAATAGCAAGGCGTGCCGTCCCTGACCAGCACCCCGGCGGCGAGCATCTGCGCCAGGTTTTCCGCCGCCTTGGCATACACCTCCGGGGCATAGGGATCGGTCTCGCGCGGCAGGTCGATTTCCGGCTTGGAAATGTGCAGGAAGGACCAGGGTTTGCCCGCCGCACGCACACGCGCCTCGTCGCTGGAGAGAACGTCATAAGGCGGTGCAGTGACGGCACCGGCCTGACCGGCGGCAGGGCGCAAACCACGGAAGGGGCGAATCAGGCTCATGTGGATTCTCGGGCGGGGGTGGGGACGACGCTGCGCAGCACGGCATCGGCCTCGCGAAGCATTTTTTCGGTGGTCGGCCAATCGACGCAGGCATCGGTGACCGAGCAGCCATATTGCAACTGAGACAGATCGGCGGGGATAGCCTGGTTGCCGGCCTCGATGAAACTCTCGATCATCAGGCCGATGATCGAGCGATGGCCGGTCTTGCGCTGGTCGCGGATCTGATTGACGCAATCGTGCATCACCAGCGGCTGCAGTTCCGGTTTTTTGTAGCTGTTGGCGTGCGAGCAATCGACCACGATGTTGTGCGGCAATTTTGCCTTGGCCAGCGCGGCCTCGGCCAGCGCGACGCTGACCGTGTCGTAGTTCGGCCGCCCGCCGCCGCCGCGCAGCACCAGGTGACCGTAGCGGTTGCCGGCGGTGCGTACCACGCAGGAGCGGCCCTGCATGTTGATGCCGAGGAAGCTGTGCGGGCTGCCGGCGGAAATGATCGCATTCACCGCGGCATCGAGCGAACCGTCGGTGCCGTTCTTGAAGCCGACCGGCGTCGATAGTCCCGATGACATTTCACGATGGGTTTGCGATTCGGAAGTGCGCGCGCCGATTGCGGTCCAGGCGATCAGGTCGCCCAGGTATTGCGGCGCAATCGGGTCCAGCGCTTCGGTGCCGGCGGGCAGTCCGATCTCATTCACCGCGAGCAGGAATTCACGCCCTTTCTGCAAACCTTCCTCGATGTGGAAGGAGTCGTCCATGCGCGGATCGTTGATGTAGCCCTTCCAGCCGGTGGCGGTGCGCGGCTTCTCGAAATACACCCGCATCACCAGAAGCATGGTGCCGGCGACTTCGTCGGCGAGCTTCTTCAGGCGCCGCGCGTAGTCGAGGCCGGCGACAGGATCGTGAATCGAGCAGGGCCCGACCACGACGAAGATGCGCGGGTCGCTGCCGTCGAGGATGCGTTCCATGGCGCGCCGTCCCGCCAGCACCGACTCTGCGGCGGCCTCCGACAGCGGCAGGCGGGCGTGGATTTCTTCGGGCGTGGGCATCGGCTCGAAGGCTTCGATATTCAGGTTTTCAGTTTGTTGCATGTCGGTTACCAGATGCGTTTGACGCCGTAGGCGGAAAATGCCCGGTCGGAACTGACCACGGGCAGCTTGCGGTTCTTTGCCTGCGCGACCAGCAGGCGGTCGAAGGGGTCGCGATGATGCAGAGGCAGGGTTTCGATCGCGGCCACGTCGTCGAGTTCGATGCCGAGCAGACGGAAACCGTTGGCCGCTATGTGGCTCGCCACATAGCGGCCG
>JBIJDJ010000093.1:0-11944 GCA_044344175.1 Sulfuritalea sp. | reverse complement strand
TGTCGATCACCATTCTTGTGATGATCAACCCTCTCCTCAGTTCGACCTCGAAATTCCTCCGTCAGGCTCATTCCTCGTTGGAAATACGCCCCTCCGTCAGGCTCATACCACGTTGGATAAGGCTGTAGCCAAGAAAGGCTACAAGGACCACGGAACGGATGTCCGCGGCAAGAAGGATATGCCGGGCTTCATGACGTCGCCGATCAACCACGTCCCCAACGTTCTCTTGAAGAAGCCCGACGCAATCAAGGTAGTGCTCTCCTCATGGAGCAACTTCAACCACTCGGCCACCGGCGCCGACCGCTGGAACCAGGTGATGGCCAAGGTGCCGTTCTTCGCCCATATGGTCACCAACCCGTCGGAAATGACCCAGTTTGCCGACATCGTGCTGCCCTCCACACACAATTCCTCCGAGGGCTGGTCCATCGTCACCAACGGCAGCAACGGCTACAGTTACGCCTCGATCCAGCAGAACCCGATCAAGCGCGTCTTCGAGGGCAAGCAGGAAGAAACCGAAGTCATGTGGCTGCTGGCGCAGAAGTTGAAGGCCAAGGGCTTCCCCAATCTGGCCGACTACTACGACACCATCACGGATCCCGAGACAGGCAAGTCGGCGACCAACGAGCTGGAATTCAGTGAGTTCGCCGCCAAGTTCACCAGCGCACCGATCTGGGATGGCAAGGAAGAGCAGAAGGGCGATGCCCCGATCAAGGGCTGGGCCGCATTCAAGGCCAAGGGCATGTTCAGCGGCCCGCGCTACACCCTCAAGAAGGGCTGGGGCGGCAAGTTCAAGACCGATACCAAAAAGTTCGAGTTCTTCAGCGCGACGCTGAAGAAGCGCCTTGACGATCACGCCAAGAAGCACGAGACCACGGTCGACGAAGTCCTCACCGTCAGCGGCTACACCGCGCGCGGCGACCTGGCCTTCGTGCCGCACTACGAGGTGCCCAAGCGCCACGGCAGCATGGAAGAGTTCCCCTTCACCTTCATCGATTACAAGTCGCGCCTGAATCGCGAAGGCCGCTCGCAGAACCTGCCCTGGTATCAGGAGTTCAAGAAGGTCGATCCGGGCGATGTGTCCTGGGGCGACGTGGTCAAAATGAATCCTGCCGATGGCGCCAAACTCGGCCTGAAGAGCGGCGACAAGGTCACCATCACCTCGCAAGCGGGTTCCATCACGGTCGACCTCAAGTTGTGGGAGGGGGTGCGTCCCGGCACCGTGGCCAAGTGCTACGGCCAGGGCCACTGGGCCTACGGTCGCGTGGCTTCCAAGGACTACGCCAAGGCAGTTCCATTGGGCGGCAACAACAACGAGATCCTGGTCGATGACTACGATCGCTTGAGTGGTGCCACGGCGCGCAACGGTGGCTTCACCGGCGTGCGGATCACCAAGGCCTGAGCGCCGCCGATAAGGAGAACATGATGAAACTAGGAATGGTTATCGATCTGTCGAGGTGTGTAGGCTGCGGTGCTTGCGCCTTTGCCTGCAAAACCGAAAACAACACGCGCAACCGCGCCAACGGCCAGAGCCACAACTGGGCCGACTTTCTGATGCACAGCGAAGGCACCTTCCCGAACACCCGTCACATGGTGATACCGGTGCTGTGCAACCACTGCGACGAACCGCCCTGCATCAAGATCTGCCCGGGCAATCCGGAAAAGGCCGGCAAGGGCAAGCCCTACAAGGCACTGTTCAAGACGGCGGAGGGCATCACCATGCACAATCCTGACCTGTGCGTCGGTTGCGGTGATTGCCAGACCAAGAAAGGTTGTCCCTACAGCCACGAGAAACTCGACGCAAAGAGCCTCACCGGCGAGACCTACAGCGTGATCAGCCTCAACGCCGCGCAAGATGAGCCGCAACCCTTCTGGGCCGACAAGACCTCGGCGATTCCGGGCTGCACGTCGTCGGGCGCCGAGGTGGCGGCCAAGGCCGGCGCCCGGCTTCCGGCGATGAACGACTGGCAGGGCGGCGAAACGAAGGCTATCCGTTCGGACGACGTGATCGAGAAGTGCACCTTCTGCTACCACCGCGTGTCGAATGGCCTGCAACCGGCCTGTGTCGAGGTTTGCCCGTCCCAGGCCCGCATCTTTGGCGATCAACAGGATCCGAACAGCAAGATCTCGCAGATCCTGAAGAAGGAAAAGTCTTTCCGTCTGCAGGAAGACAAGGGCACCAAACCCAATGTGCACTATGTCGGCAAGTACAGCCCTCGTGCGTGACATAGAATCGGGGGCCGGTTTCGACCGGTCCCTTTTTTATGCTTATGCGGCGTCCGGCGGTGCCAATCCGGCCGCGCTGGACACATTCGCTTCAGGAGTTGCAATGACCGACCCTATCAACGGAAAAGCCGGCGCGCGTGAGGATCTGTGCCGTTTCCTTTCCGCCTGCTATTGCGAACCCACTGCGATCTTCAGCGAAGAGCACGTGTTCGAGTCCATGCTGGCTGCGGCAGCCGCCATCCATCCGGACCTCGCCGAGTCTGCTCGCAAGCTGGGCGCAGCTTTCGTGGCGCAGGACATGCAGACGCTGCTGGTTGACTACACCGCGCTGTTCATCGGACCTGCGCAACCCAGGGCCATGCCTTATGCCTCGTTCTGGCTGACCGACGACCAGTCGATGCGGCACGAGGCGACCATGGCGGTGCTGGATTTCTACGAGCAGGGCGGTTTCGACGTTAGCGAGGAGATTCACGAATTGCCCGACCATGTTGCGGTGGAACTGGAGTTTCTCTACGCGCTGATCTTCGCGCAAAACCAGGCGCAGCTCGGCGGCGACGTCGAAGAACTGTCGGCCGCCAACGCGCTCCACAGAAGGTTCGCTGTCGAACATCTGGGCGTCTGGGTCGGGTCGTTCGCTGCCGCGGTCAACTCGGGTGCCGGAACCGCGTTTTATAAAGAACTTGCAGGTTTAACGGAGCGTTTCGTGCGCATGGAAGCAGATTTGCAGCGCCTGAATTGAGCCATGATTCGGGAACCATGCTGTGCCGCAGGAATCCTCTGTAGGAGTCCTCCGATTGACACCGTGTCGTCGCAAAGGCTAACGTGTCATGTGGAGTACCGTCCCCGGCGTGGAAATGCCGGCCCAAGTGTTTCTTGAAGCAAGCGGTGTATCACAACTCATTACAACCACTCTCGGAGCCGAAACATGAAAACCAAAACCACTCTTTTGCTGGCCGGATCACTGTTCTTTGCCCTGGCCGGGCTTACCCCGGTGCATGCAGCCGTCGATGCGGCCGCTGCCCAGGCGCTGGCCAAGAAGAACGACTGCTTCAAGTGCCATGCCATTGACAAGACCAAGAAGGGTCCGTCGTACAAGAAGATCGCCGCCAAGTACAAGGAAAAGAAGCTCGACGAGAAGGAGGCCATCAAGCAGATGACCACCGCCCCCAAGGTCAAGCTTGAAGACGGCACCGAAGAAGATCACAAGAACATCGACACCAGGGATCCGAAGGAACTGAGCAACCTGGCGCAGTGGATCCTCTCGCAATAATCCGCACCACCACCCGCCGGGGCCTGTTCAGCAGGCCCCGGCGGTTTTTATGTCCCTGCCAGACGCGGGGACGGCATCCCCGGGCGGGATTGCCGGTGCAGCCGGTTCATGAATAAATCGGCCACAAAGTAACGTTTAGCGGGGAATGGGAATCATGCGTACCAGTCAGCTTGCAGCATGGCTTGTGGCAGCCACGGTCTATGTGGCCGGAACTCTGAGCAGCGGGTTGGTCGTCGCGGCCGGCAGCAAGGACGCGGCTCCTGTCGCGCAGAAACTCGACAACGCCACCTGCCAGACCTGCCACGACGGCAAGAAGGGCAAGCTGGAGGTACCAAAGGCCGATGGCGAGAAGCGCGAGCTGCACGCAGTCAATACGGACAAATACGGCAAAAGTGTGCACGCCAGGATGGAATGCGTCGCCTGCCACAAGGAAATCACCGACAGCGTGACGCCGCACCAGAAGGTTGCCGGCGCGCCAAAAGTCGATTGCGCGCAGTGCCACCTTGACTTGTGGGAAGCCGCGAAGAAGGACGGCAAGACGGCTGAAAAGCCGCGACTGGGCATCGTTGCGGAAAACGTCGAGGCCTACAAGAAGTCCTTCCACGCCAAGCAAAACAAGGACGATCCGACCAAGCTGAACGCCATCTGCAGCGATTGCCACAACGTGCATACCTTTGACGTGCCGCTGCGCGGAACGCAGGAGCGCAAGGACTGGCACCTTACCGTGCCCGATATCTGCGGCAAATGTCACGAGGATCACCTGGAAGACTGGACCACGTCGATACACGGCAAAGAGGCGAAGGAAAAGAAGAACCTGAAGACAGCGGTCTGCTCCGACTGCCACACCACCCACGACATCATCGGTAGCTCCTCCGACAAGGCCAAGCTGTCGATCACCGCCAGTTGCGGCGATTGTCACAAGGATGCCTACGAGTCCTACAAGGCCTCCTATCACGGCCAGGTGAACCGGCTGGGCTATGCCTATACCGCCAAGTGCGCCGACTGCCACGGCAGCCATGCCATCGAAGCTTCGAAAGATCCGAAATCGAAGATGCATGAGAAGAACCGGCTCAAGACCTGCCAGAAATGCCACAGCGGCAAGGAAGGCAAGCCTGCCCTGGCGACCGCGGGTTTCATCAGCTTCAGCCCGCACGGCAACAGCCACGACTTCGCCAAGTACCCCGAAATCTGGCTCACCACCAAGGCCATGATCGCACTGCTGATCGGCGTCTTCACTTTCTTCTGGTTGCATTCCGGCCTGTGGTGGTATCGCGAGTATGCGGATCGCAAGGCAGGCAAGAACGTGCCGCACGTCATGACCGACAAGCTGCCGCCTGAATTCGCCACCAAGCATGTACGGCGCTTCGGCCCGATGTGGCGCATCGCCCACCTGCTGTTCGCCCTGAGCGTGATGGTGCTGGTGCTGACAGGGATGGCGGCGTTCTTCCCGGAGACCAGTTGGGCCAAGACCGTGATGGCGGCATTCGGTACGCCCAAGATCGCGGGACAGGTACACCGTTGGGCGGCCTACACCATGCTGGGCATCTTCGCCATCCATCTGGTCGTGATAACGATCGGCATCGCCCGCAACTGGAAGAACTTCAAGTTCTTCGGTCCCGACTCCTTCGTGCCCAACTGGAAGGATCTGGACGACATCATCGGCATGTTCAAGTGGTTCGTCGGCGACGGGCCGCGCCCGCGCATCGAGCGCTGGTCCTACTGGGAGAAGTTCGACTACTGGGCGGTGTTCTGGGGTATGGCCATCATCGGCGGCAGCGGCATGATGCTTGCCTTCCCGCACGTGGTGGCTGCCTACCTGCCGGGCTGGGTGTTCAACGTGGCGATGGTGGTGCATGGCGAAGAAGCCGTGCTCGCCGCCGTGTTCCTCTTCACGGTGCATTTCTTCAACAACCATTTCCGCCCCGACAAACTGCCGCCGCCGGACGTGGTGATGTTCACCGGCAGCCAGTCGCTGCAGGAATTCAGGCACGAGCACCGGGCGCAGTACGATCGCCTTGTCGAAACCGGCGAGCTGGAGAAGTATCTGGTGGATGCGCCGTCGGCACCCTTCACGCTGGCCTCGAAGATCCTCGGCCTGGTGCTGTTGGCCTTCGGTCTGAGCCTGCTGGCGATGATCGCGATCGGTTTCCTGAGCGGCGGCGGGCACTGAGGATTCCCGCTTCGAGGCGCGGGCCTTGAAGCGGGTTCATCGCAGGCTGGATAAGCGGGGGCTGATGACCATGAAGAAGGTGCTTGCGCTGACGGGAATGCTGCTGATCGGCGCCGTAGCCGGCCCGGTGCAGGCGCAAGTCGACGCCGAGGCAGCTCAGGCGCTGGCGAAGAAGAATGACTGTTTCAAGTGCCACGCCATCGACAAGACCAAGAAGGCCCCCGCCTACAAAAGGGTCGCCGCCCGACTGAAGACCAAGCCCGATGGCGTCGAAACGATAGTCGAACACATCACCAGCGGCCACATGGTTCAGTTGGAGGACGGTAGCGAGGAGAAACACAAGATCGTCGACACCCAGGATCCAAATCAGCTCAGAAATCTTGCCCTGTGGATACTTTCGTTGTAGGCGCAAAAAGGTCCCCTCACCCTTGCTTCGCCTGGGTCATTCTGGCGTTTATGGATCAATCTGACAAATGCGCCCGTTAAACCTCAGGGTCAGAGTCAGCCTGTATCTGAGCGTCACACTTGCGGTGGCGATGATCCTGTTCACGCTGCTGATCCTGAAACACCGGCAGGAAGACATGCAGGCCATGGCTTCCCGACATGTCACGCAGGTAACGGACGTGATCGTCGCCAGCACACGCTATGCGATGCTGGTGAACAAGCGCGACATCGCCGAAAAGATCATTACCGACATAGCACGGCAGAAGGGCATAGAGCGGGTCAGGGTGATCAGCGCCGACGGCACCATCATTCATTCAAACCACCCTGCCGAAACCGGCTATTCGGTTGAACAAAGCGAAGAACCCTGCGTCCAGTGCCACAAGACCGACAAGCCCCTAAAGCAAGTTCCCGATGAGGAACGCTGGCGGGTCATTGAATCCCCGGGCGGGCATCGGACTCTTGCCACCATGCATGCCATACGCAACGAGCCGTCCTGTTCATCGGCGTCGTGCCATGAACATCCTGCCAGCCAGACGGTGCTTGGCATCGTCGATGTGGCCTATTCGCTCGACGAGATAGACCAGTCGATCAAGACGCATGGACTGCACATCATCGGCATTTCGCTGGGCGTCATTCTTCTGATTTCAGTCAGCGTTGGTGTTCTGCTCCAGCGCCTGATCTATCTTCCCCTCAAAGATCTCGAATCCGGTGTTGAAAAATTGGCTTCCGGCCGCCGCGATCCGGATATTCCGGTGCGCAATGATGATGAGTTCGGTCACGTCGCGAGTTCTTTCAATGCCATGACCAAGGCACTGAATGACTCCCGGCGGGAACTGGAGGAACTGGTACAGACCCTGGAACTCAAGATTGAAGAACGAACCCAGGAACTTCGTGTCGCCGAGGCCGAGATTGCGCGGGGGGAAAAACTGGCATCGGTCGGCGTGCTGGCCGCCGGTATCGCCCATGAACTGAATAATCCGCTGACCGGGGTGCTGACCTTCACTTCGCTGTTGCGCCGGAAAATGCCGGACGGTAGCGAGGACGCGGAGGACCTGGATCTGGTCATCCGCGAAACCCGGCGCTGTGCCGCCATCATCAAGCGATTGCTCGATTTCGCACGGGAGAAGGTGCCGGTCAAGGGATGGTTCGACCTCAATCAGGTGATCGAAGAGACGATACGGTTTACCGATCGGCCGGCAAGCCTGCGGCAGATCGAGATCACCGCCGACCTCGATCCCGGCCTGCCGCAGGTGTGGGGCGATGCCGACCTGATCAAGCAGATTGTTTTGAACCTGCTGGTCAACGCCCAGCAAGCCATCGAGGCGCAGGGCAGCATAAGGGTGGCAACCCGCCCTTACATGGCCAAAGCGCCCGCCAAGCCCGGTGTCGAAGCCTTGCCCATGGTTGAAATAGTCGTCAAGGACAGCGGTTGCGGCATTCCGGAAGCCAACTTGCAGCGGATATTCGACCCCTTCTTTACGTCAAAAGAGGTTGGCAAGGGGACCGGGCTGGGCTTGTCGGTCAGTTATGGCATCGTCAAGGCCCATGGTGGAAGGATCAACGTCGAAAGCGTTGTCGGGGAGGGCAGCACATTCCACATTCTGTTGCCGATAAACTCTCCGTTTGGTGACAGCGAAACCAGTGAAGGCAAGAGTTCCCAATGAGTGCCAGGATATTGATCGTCGATGACGAGGAAATTGTCATCCGGAGTTGCCTGCGGATACTCGCCGGCGACGATTACGCAGTTGATTCGGCCGATAGCGGCCGGAAGGCCTTGAAAAAAGTCGGCGACAGCGAATACGACATCGTTGTCCTCGACATCATGATGCCCGGGATGGATGGCCTCGAGGTGCTGCAGCAGATCAAGGAGCGGCATCCGGGAGTCGAAGTCATCATGGTGACCGGGTTGTCCCAGGTCGCGACGGCGGTGAAGGCCATGAAACTGGGCGCCTTCGATTATCTGTCCAAGCCTTTCGATCCGGATGAACTGAAGCATGTGGTGGAGCGTGCTCTGGAGCGGCGGCGCCTCATGGCGGAGAACCGCAGCCTGAAGAGCGAGGTGGATTCGAAGTACCGCTTCGAAAACATCATCGGTTCAAGCCCGGCGATGCAGGGTGTGTTCCGCCTGATAGCGAAGTGCGCCCCGACCAACAGCACGGTCCTGATCACCGGGGAGAGCGGCACCGGCAAGGAAATGATTGCCCGGGCGATCCACTACAACAGCCTGCGCAAGGACAATTCATTTGTCACGGTCGACTGCGCGACCCTGAGCGAAAATCTTCTCGAAAGCGAACTGTTCGGTCACGTCAAGGGCGCCTTTACCGGCGCCGTGGTCAACAAGCGGGGCATGTTCGAGGTTGCCAACAACGGGACCCTGTTCCTCGACGAATTCGGGAACATACCCTTGTCGACCCAGGCCAAGCTGCTGCGCGTCATCCAGGAACGCGAATTCAGGGCGGTGGGGAGCACCAGCACCCAGCAGACCAATGTCCGGCTCCTTGCCGCGACCAACAAGGACCTCAAGGCGCAAGTCGCCAACGGTTCGTTCCGCGAGGATCTCTACTACCGGATCAATGTGTTCCCGATACACTCGCCTGCGCTGCGGGACCGCCGCGAAGATATTCCCGCGCTGGCCTTCCACTTTCTGAAGATCTTCTGCGCCGAGTTGGGAAAACCCGTGTCGGGAATCTCTGCCGGCGCCATGAGCGCATTGACGAATCATGAGTGGCCCGGAAACGTTCGCGAACTCGAAAACGCTATCCAGCGTGCGGCCATTCTCGCTTCTGACGACGTCATCCGCCAGGCGGACCTGGTCAGCATCCTCGATCGGTCCCCCGCCAGCGATGTAGACGTGCCGAGGACCGGCGAGGATCTCAAGCGCTTCAAGAAGATCGCCAGGGAGAAATCGGTCGAAGACGTCGAGAAGCTGTTTGTTCTGGAAACGCTCAGACGGAACGAGTCCAACGTTACTCGCAGCGCCCAGGAAACCGGCATGCAGCGCTCCAATTTCCAGGCGCTGATGAAAAAGCACAACATCCGGGTTCGCGATACCGAACTCGGTTCCGACGAGGCTGAACCCGCCTGAGACCCGATGCCGGGGCAATCACAAGAATGCTGGAAACACCGTTCCTCCCTTTCAAGGGGAAGTTGGGAGCTTCATCTCCTCCCCCTTCAAGGGGGAGGTCGGGAGGGGGATGGGGAGGAAACGCACAATCCTCAGCCGTTCCACCGTCTGTTTACCCCACCCCCACCCCAGCCCTCCCCGTGACGGGGAGGGAGTTGGCGGTTCATACCATTTGCCCTGAGATCCGATGCCGGGGTGGCGCGCAAGCGTGCGCCCCGGGAAAGGGTTCTAGCCGCCGCTCTGCGGCGCCTCATCCTCGATTTCCTCATAGCCGGTAATCATTGCCTTGTAATGTGCCCAGGGCGCGTGACTGAGGCTGGCGAGGTAAGGATGGATGAAAATGAACCCGGTGAAGAAGATGAAAATCAGCACATGCACCGTATCCACGACGCGCACCCCGCCGAACATCTCGACCATTGAAGAATAGCCCGTGACATCCCACAGCAAGACGCCGGTGAAGAACTGCAGCGGAACGATCAGCAGCATGATGATCTGGTAGGTCATGCTCTGCAGCGCGTTGAACTTGCGATAGGCGCTTATGTGGTGGGGATTGGGATCACCCTTGAATATCCCGTAGCCGTAGTACTGCAACTGGCGGAAGCTGGCGCGAAAATATCTGCTCGGGCTCAATTCGGGGTGATAGACCTTGATCTTGTCCGAGAACAGGTAGAAGCCCAGCCAGAGAAAGAAGTTGGCGATCAGGACGAAGCCGATCCAGTTGTGGGCGATCACGGCCGTCCTGAACGACACCAGCTGGACCAGGTCGAGATAGCGGATCTGCACCCCCGTCGCGATCAGCAGGATGAAGCCGATCGCGTTGGCCCAGTGCCAGATCCTGACCGGCAGCGGATTGATATAGAGCTTTTGCATGGCGTCCCTTCCTATCTCGAGGCTTCGTCGTTGCGGCGATCGTCGGCCATGGCCTGGGCGTCGATCTGCGTTGCCAGCCGTCTTTCCCGCACCTTCCGGAACAGCCACTTGATCGTCATGTGCCCCAGCGGCCCGCCGATGCCGGCGAGCAGAACCGCCAGCAGCGCGTAGTCCAATAGCTTGATCCGGGTGCTGCCGATGGCGTAGAAGCCCCTGACCGATTCCAGAGCCGTCAGCGAATTCAGCACGTCCTTCTGTACCGCATGGCGCAGCGGCCTGCCATCCGGACCGGCGATGGTCAGCGTTACGCTTTGGAATGCCTCCGCACCGGGCCGGTGACAGGTATTGCAGTCTTTCACCGCCAGGGATTTTTCGCTGATCTGATGCGCCTCGATGCCCGAGCGCACCTCCAGGCGGCCGCGCAGGACCGTATTCTTGGTACCGCTGTCCTGGTTGAATTCCGTCAGCAGGCTCCACAGCGCCATCTCGTCGAGGCCCGCATTGCCGACGTCGGCGGCCTTGGCGCGCTTTTCGAATCGCGGCACGCCGGTCTTTTCGGAAAGCTGCTTTTTCGCCGCGCTGTCGTAAAGCCGGAGATTGACCCGGCGCTTTGCGTCCGGTGAATGGCAGACCGGGCAGGAGATCGCCTCGAAGTGCCGCGCCGCGTTCGGCAGCCAGTCCTTGTGCTGGGCGGCCGCTTCCTTGTGGCAGCCCAGGCAGCTGTCCTTGATGCCGTCGCCGAAGGAAGCCGCCTTGACGTCGTGGGTCTTGTGGCACGTGGCGCAGATGGGCGCGGCCTTGCCCTTGGCGGCGCGTTCGAGGCCATGCACGTCTTTGGCATAGGCCTTATAAATGTCCTCATGGCATCTTGCGCAGGGTGTTTCCGCGATCGGGGTGATGATCTTTACCGAGCGCAGGGTATGCGAATTGTGGCAATCCGAGCACAGCGGGGCCTTCTCGTCGCCCGCCTTGACCAGCGCGGCATGAAGGCCGTCCTGGTAAGTCTTGAAGGGCTTCTTGTGGCACTCCCGGCAGGAATCTTTCATGCTCAGGGTATACGCCCGCTTGCTTTCGATCGACTTCTTGACCTTGCCATGGGTCTTCGCGTCGATATCCGAGTGACAGTCCTCACATTCGGTCTTGCGGTGCTCCGACGCCTCGAAGGCCCCGGTGGAAACGTGCAAGGAAAGCTTCTCCTTGTTGTCGAGCGTCTTCTGCTCGCCCTCCTTGTCGTGGCATTTCAGGCAGGCTTTGGTCTCTTTCGAGAGCCCTTCCTCCTCGGCGTGGGCAACGCCCGCCATGAAAAGCGGCAGCAAGGCGGCGCTGGCGACAACAAGACACTTCCGGCAAAGATGCCAGGCCGTCTTGCCCATGATCGAGGCCCTTCTCATCGGATTTCCCCCTAAACGCAGCTTGTCGCCGGAAGTCGCGGAACCGTGCCTGCTATCTTGCAAATGCCTTGCGTATTGACAGGACAGCGAACCCGCAGCGGATGAATTTTAACCTGTAGGGTCGTCATGCAGACGAAAAAGCGCCACCAGCTTGCTTCTGGTGGCGCTTGTTGCCCCTTGTTGCCATTTGCATCAGCCTGCATCAGCCGGCTCGGGCTTTCCCTATCGCCGCCCGTACTCCGGTCCAGGCCAGCACTGCGGTGCCGACGAACGGCAGGGCGATGATGAAGGCCAGGCCAATGAAGGGCGCGGCGATGAAGGACACGACCCGCATCGCTGCGGCGTTGCGGCGCAGTGCCTTGACCCCCATCCACGCCAGGGTTGCCGTGCCGACGACCGGAAGCAGCATGGCGTAGAGCAGTCCGAGGAAGGGTGCCGCAATGAACAGGGCC
>JBIJDJ010000092.1:0-12021 GCA_044344175.1 Sulfuritalea sp. | reverse complement strand
GCATCAAGCATCGGTGAGAACTCGCGCTTCAACGTCCAGGAGGTCAGCAACCAGATCAGGCCACCTGACGCCAGAGTTAGTAAGATCATGGCAATAAAAATGCGCTGTTGCATGTCGTGAATCGGCGCAAACGCTTCTTCGGTGGGCAATACGGCCGCCATGAGCCAACTCGCAACGGGAATTCCTTTGGCCGCCGTTAGTTCTTCCACCCCACGGGAATTTACAGAAACCCCGTAGCCCTCATAGCCCTGTATGTAGCGGTCAAGCATCTGGTTAACCCCGGGGGCGGGGAGCGGTTGCATGACGCGGGTTTTGTCGGTACCCGTAACAATCAGGCGGTATTGTGGCGCGCTGAGAATATAGCCACCGGTATGGCCGTAGCGGGCCGCTACAACCTTGTCGAGAAAATTGGGAATGCCAAGATTGGTCACGCCCGCCAGAGCACCGATGACCTTGCCTTGCGCGTCCCGAAGGGGTACTGACATGACAAAAATCGGCGCCAGCAGCTTCTTGCCCATCACCGGCTGGCCGATCGCCGACCTTCCGTCCTTGAGCGTGGCGGCAATGAAATCCCTGTCCATGTAATTGACGCCGAGGCGCTCTGCCGAGAGCGGCAAAGAGGCAATCGTTGTGCCGTCAGCGCGGGTGACGAAGGTGCCGCCATTGAACAGGATTTGCAGAAGCGGGTGCTGCACCATAAGAGCCTGCATCGCAACCGGATTGGCAAAAATGTATGGGGTAACGTCCGGGGCAAAAGTATTCAGTGCAGACAATCGACCGCTCAACTCTTCATTGACGCCTGCCGCAACGAGAGAAACGGTGGCGAACTGCTGCGCGCCCAACTGCCGCTGCATATCCTCGCGCAGCATCCGGTTCGCATAGAGCGCAAGACCCCAGGTGCTGATCAGAAAAGCGACCAGCAAGAAGATGGTCAGCCGTGAACGTAGCGTGACGGTTGGAAACATATAGGACGCATGTTGATAACTCCGCGATGACTCGCCTGACGTCGAGGAGGGCTCGGCAACGGGTGCTCGACTACATTTCGACTGATGAATTGTGTCAAAAGCGTGGCACGTTGTGTCTCCGGGTATTACGCACCAATCCGCGGTTTCTACGTAGTCCGGGGATCGGGACGACATCGCACCATCGTCCGTTTGCCCGTTACGGCTCCGTGCCCCCTGCACCCCCAGTGGCCAACCGGGGCTTAGACTGACTTCGTATTCCGCTCGCGCACGATGGGCGGCACGAACTTGACGGAAAACCGCCAGCCCTCCTCCGTGTCGCGCAGCACCAGGGTTTTCGATCCGGCGCCGGGTTCGAACAGGGGCTCGATGCCGACCAGTTCAATCGCGCCGAGGCCTTTCACGACGCAGGCGCCGGGCAGTGTGACAAAGACCGATTCGGCGGCGACCACGACGAAAGCACCTTCCTTGGACTGCGAACAGGACAGGCCGCGCGGAATCGCGGCGGGGTCGCGCCGCCAGGTTTCGCGCAAAGCGTTGAGCGCGGCGTGCAGTTCCGGCGTCATCCTGATCGGCAGCACGACTTCACGGGATTTGTGGTGGCTCATGGTTTTTTACTCCGCTCGGAGGGTAGCGCCGGAAGCAGCCAGACCAGCAGCAGCGGCAGCACCGGGATGGAAAACGCGAACAGCAGCCACATGGCACGCGAACGGTTCTTGCGCCTGGCGATGATGCCGGTCGGAATTGCCGTCGCCAGCGTCACGACGGTCAGGATGGCGGCGCTCGCCAGCAAAGACTCGAGGGTGGCGGCATCCACGCCGAGTTGCCGGAGCAGGACGATGGTCTGGGGATCAAGCATGCGCACAGAATAGCAGTTCGGGCCGGGCGTGGCTTGCGCTCCGGCATGCGGTGACAGCCGGCTGCCATCGACTTCAATCGGTGCGCAGAATAGCCGGCCATGCTGGTAATCTTGTGCCTGTCCATTTTTTGCCGGAATACACAGTTTCCATCATGACCCCGAGCCAGATCGTCAAATACCTCGACCAGCATGTCGTCGGCCAGGAAGAAGCCAAGCGCCAGCTTGCGGTCGCCATTTACACCCATTACAAGAAGATCGCACTCGCCGAACCCGACAAGGTGGAGATCATCAAGAGCAACGTGCTCCTGGTCGGCCCCACCGGCACCGGCAAGACCCTGATCTGCGAAACGCTGGCGCGCGTGCTGCAGGTGCCCTTCGTCACCGCCAACGCGACCTCGCTGGCGCAGAGCGAATACGTCAATGAAGAGATCGAGGCCATCCTGCTGCGGCTCATCGACAAGGCCGAAGGCGACATAGCGCGCGCCCAGCGCGGCATCGTCTTCATCGACGAAATCGACAAGCTCAAGGCCATCAGCAGCCAGCAGGGGCCGGTGCACGGCACCTCGGGCGAAGGCGTGCAGCACGCGCTGCTGAAGATCATGGAGGGCGTCCCGGTCAGGATCAAGGGTGCGCACTACATCGACACCACGCAGGTTCTTTTCATCTGCGGCGGCGCCTTTGTCGGCCTCGAGGAGAATCGCGCGCGAACCCGCGCCTTCGGTTTCATTTCCACCTCCGAAAGCGACAACCAGAAAATGCTCGATCGCCTCAACTCGCGCATCAAGCCCACCGACCTGTTCGAATTCGGCCTGATCCAGGAATTTGCCGGTCGCCTGCCGATCATCGCCCACTTCAACCCGCTGTCGCGCGAGATGATGGTCAGGATCATGACCGAGCCGAAGAACTCGATCTACAAGCAGTACCGCCAGATGTTGCAGAACGACGGCGTGGAACTGACGATCGAAGCGCTGGTGTTCCAGCAGATTGCCGACCTGGCGATGGAATACAAGGTCGGCGCGCGCAGCCTGCGCGGCATCTTCGAGGAAATGCTGACGCCGACCATGTACCTGCTGCCCGACCACCCCGAGGTGCGCCAGGTCAAATTCGCATCCCTGTTCGAAGAACCGAAGTTCATCGGCAGCCGCAGTTGACGAATCCCTGTGGGGCCGACTGAAGTCGGCCCGATCTGCCCCACAATGGGATGCCATATCGAACAGGACTTGCGCATTTTTTGGAGGAATACCCATGGGCGGAATGCTGATCGTCGGCGCCGGGCTGGCGGGTTTGACAGTAGCCGAGACGCTGCGCGCGGAAGGCTACGAAGGATCGATCACCCTGACCGGCAACGAAGCGCACGCGCCCTACCAGCGCCCGCCGCTGTCCAAGGGCTTCCTGCAGGGCGATACCGCCGAGGCGCAACTGATGATGCGCACGGCGGAGGTCATGGAGAAAAAGAACATCGGGCTAAAAGTCGGCGCCGGCGTCACGGCGATCGATCGGGCCGCAAAGCAGGTCACGCTCGACGACGGCTCGACCCTGGCCTACGACGGCCTCGCGCTATGCACCGGTGCCGGCCTGCGGCCGCTGCCGCTGGCCGGCGCCGGATTGGGCGGCGTCTGCGGCCTGCGTTCGCTGGATGATTCGCGCGCCATCAAGGCCGCGCTGGAAACCGCGCAAAACGTGGTGATCATCGGCGGCGGCTTCATCGGCCTCGAAGTCGCCGCCGTAGCTCGCCGGAAAGGCAAGCAGGTGACGGTGCTCGAAGCCGCCGACCGTCTCATGGCGCGCGTGGTACCGCCGGCGATCTCGACGTTTTACCTCGACCTGCACGGCAGTCATGGCGTCGAGGTGGTGCTGGGGGCCGCAGTTTCCGGGTTGATCGGCCATAAGGGCAAGATCACCGCCGTCAAGACCTCAGACGGCCGCGAGTTCCCCGCCGACCTGCTGCTGGTCGGCATCGGCATCATCGCCAACGCGGAACTGGCAGAAGCTGCCGGCCTTGAAGTCGCTGGCGGCATCGTCGTCGACACCTGCAGCCGCACATCCGACCCGTCTGTCGTCGCCGCCGGCGACTGCACGGTGCGGCGCTTGGAGGACGGCAGCCTGCGTCGCCTCGAATCGGTGCAGAACGCCATGGAACAGGCCAAGTCGGCTGCCGTGGCGCTGCTCGGCCGCGAACGGCCGTTTACCGCCGCGCCGTGGTTCTGGTCCGACCAGTACGACGTCAAGCTGCAGATGGCGGGCCTCAGCGCCGGCTTCGACAACGCCGTGATGCGCGGCGCAGCCGACCTCACGGCGGCAAGCCGCAAGTTCTCCGTGTATTACTTCAGGGCCGGCAGGCTGATCGCCATCGATTCGCTGAACCAGTCGCCCGATCACCTGACCGGCCGCAAGCTCCTCGACCAGTGCATTTCGCCCACACCGCAGCAAGCGGCCGACACCGGTTTCGACCTCGGCTCGCTGCTGGCTTCCTGACCGGCGGCAGGTGTTGTCTGGATCGTCCGGCCGGCTTATAGTCCGCAAGCTGATGAAAACCAACGCCCGCATTATCCCTATCGTCAGTACGCTCAAGGCGCCGCCGCCGCGCGACGAGGACCTGCTCGTCCCGATCGAAGGCGAACTGCTCGACCGCCGCGGCCGGCGCGTGCGCGATCTGCGCATCTCGGTCACCGACCGTTGCAATTTCCGCTGCGTGTATTGCATGCCCAGGGAAGTCTTCGATACCGACTACGCCTTCCTGCCGCGCAGCAAGCTGCTCTCCTTCGAGGAGATTGTCCGCATCGCCGGCATTTTCGTCGAACAGGGCGTTGAAAAAATCCGCATTACCGGCGGCGAACCGCTGTTGCGCAAGCACATCGAAAACCTGATCGAGCAGTTGGCGAAGCTGCCGGTGGAACTGACGCTGACCACCAACGGCTCGCTGCTGAAGAAGAAGGCGCAGGCGCTCAGGGATGCCGGACTGCACCGCGTCACGGTCAGCCTCGACGGCATCGACGACGCCGTGTTCAAGCGCATGAACGATGTCGATTACGCCGTCGGCGACGTGCTCGACGGCATCGCCGCCGCGTCTGCCGTGGGCCTGGCGCCGATCAAGGTGAATTGCGTGGTCAAGCGCGGCGCCAACGATGACCAGATCATTCCGCTGGCGCGCCACTTCCGCAACAGCGGCCACATCCTGCGCTTCATCGAGTTCATGGATGTCGGCGCCTCCAACGGCTGGCGCATGGACGAGGTGCTGCCCTCGGCCGACGTCGTCGCCCGCATCAATGCCGAGTTTTCGCTGGAAGTCGTCGATGCCAACTACCACGGCGAAGTCGCCGAGCGCTGGCGCTACAAGGACGGCGCCGGCGAGATCGGCGTCATCTCCTCGGTGACCCAGGCCTTCTGCTCCAGTTGCACCCGCATCCGGCTGTCGACCGAGGGCCAGCTTTACACCTGCCTGTTCGCCCAGGGCGGCCACGACCTGCGCGACGCGCTGCGCAAGGGCGGCGGCAACGAGCGGCTGCGCCGCCTGATCGCCGCGGTCTGGCGCCAGCGCGACGACCGCTATTCGGAGATCCGTACCGCCGCCACCGCCCTGCCCGGCCGCGACAGGATCGAAATGTCCTACATCGGCGGCTGATTCTTACCTTTCCAGATTTCGCGGTTCGCTTCCACACCATGACTTCAATCCTCCAAGCCCTGTCCTGCGCCGACGACTACGATCCGGATTCCCTGCCCGTCGATCGTGCCCGTGAGCTGATCCTCGACCTGCTGCACCCCGTCACCGGCCATGAACGCGTCTTCGTCCGCCAGGCGCTCGATCGCGTGCTATTCGAAGACGTTATCTCGCCGATCAACGTGCCCAGCCACGACAACTCGGCGATGGATGGCTGGGCCGTGCGCTCCTGCGACCTTGCCGCAGGCGACGAAACTGCGGGCGCAACTGCGGGCGAAACGCGCCTGAAGAATATCGGCACGGCGTTTGCCGGACGCGCCTTCGCCGGAAAAGTCGGCGCTGGCGATACGGTGCGGATCATGACCGGCGGCGTGCTGCCGGCCGGCGTGGACTGCGTGGTGATCCAGGAAGTGGTGAAGGTCGAGGGCGATGCCGTCATCATCCCGCCCGGCCAGCGTTCCGGGCAGAATATCCGCCGCGCCGGTGAAGACCTGCAGGCCGGCAAGGCTGCGGTTCCGGCCGGAAAAAGACTGCGGCCGGCCGAGATCGGCATCATCGCCTCGCTCGGTATCGGCGAAGTTTCGGTGCGCCGCCGCGTGCGCGTCGCGGTGTTCTCCACCGGTGACGAGTTGTGCTCGATCGGCGCGCCGCTGGCGCCCGGCGCCGTGTATGACAGCAATCGCTACACGCTGTGGGGCATGCTCACGCGCCTGGGCTGCGAGGTGATCGACATGGGCGTGGTCAGGGACGATCCGGCCGCGCTCGAGGCCGCCTTCCGCGAAGCGGCGGCCTGCTCGGACGCGATCATCACCAGCGGCGGCGTCTCGGTCGGCGAGGCCGATTTCATCAAGCAACTGATGGCTCAGCTGGGCGAAGTGGCGTTCTGGAAAATCGCCATGAAGCCCGGCCGCCCCATGGCCTTCGGCCGCATAGGTAAAACGCAGCCCGACGGCGCCGACAGTCCCGGCGCCTGGCTGTTCGGCCTGCCGGGCAATCCGGTGGCCGTGATGGTGACCTTCTACCAGTTCGTGCAGCCGGCCCTTCTCAAACTGGCCGGCCTCGACCCCGTGCCGACGGTGCCGATGTTCCCGGCACGCTGCAGCGAGGCGATGAAGAAGGGGCGCGGCCGCACCGAATTCCAGCGCGGCATCCTGTTCCGCGAAAACGGCGAGTGGTGCGTGCGCCCGACCGGCGCGCAAGGCTCGGGCGTGCTGCGTTCGATGGCGGATGCCGACTGCTTCATCGTGCTGGAACACGAGCGCGAAAAAGTCGGCGCCGGCGATACGGTGATGGTGCAGTTGATGAACGGCCTGGTGTAGCCAAACCGCTGCCGTAGATACTGTTATCCCCGTCAAACGCCGTGCAAAGCCGGATCAAACGGTTTGCCGGACTTGAGGACACCAAAGGCGACATGAACCAGTTTGCGCATCATGGCGCCGATGATCAGCATGGGCGGCTTGCCGGCGGTAGCGAGGCGGCGGCGGAACAGCTTGCCCCAGACGGTTCGGTAAAGCGTGACCATGGCCGGCATGTAGAGTGCCTTGCGCAGAAAGGTGTGGCCGATCTTGGACATCCGCGGCTTGCCCCTTACGCTGCTGCCTGATTCATGCTGCCGTGGATCGAGTCCGGCAAACGCCACCGCCTGCCGTGCATTGCCGAAGCGCCCCGGCGTGGCATAGAAGGCCAGCAGGACGGCAATGGTGCGCTCGCCCAGGCCGGGAACGCTGTCGAGCAAGCGCTGCTTGTCGTGTAAGGCCGGATCGTTATCAATGTGATCCCGGATCGCCTGGATAATTTGCGCGATCTCCCTGTCGATCCACTCGATGTGCCGGGCAATACTGTCCTTGAGCGCAGGGCGGGCCACCTCGAGCCGGTTGCTCTCCTGGGTACGCATCGCCTGCAGCGCTTCCAGCCGCAGCACCAACGCACGCAAGATCTGCTCGGCGGGGGCCGGCGCCTGCCAAGGCTCGGGACGGCGCTCGAAGCAGAACTCGGCGATCAGCTTGGCATCGGCCTTGTCGGTCTTGGTGCGCACCATCCGGGACGCGCCGAAGGCCTTGATCTGGGCCGGGTTGATCACGCTGACGGTGACCTCCTCGATGCCGGCCAAGTACTCCGCGACCGCCTCCCAGTAGGTCCCCGTCGCCTCCATGCACACATGGACGGATCCCGCCCCCTGTTTGGCCAGCCAGGTGCTCAAGGCCTGAAAGCCGCTCGGGGAATTCTCCACCACTTTGTGGCGCAGTTTCCCCTCGGGCAGGCGCAGTGCGCAATCGAGCTTGGCCTTGGCGACATCGATACCGAGTTGAAATGGAATCATTGTTTGTCCTCTCATGATCTACCTTGTGAATGCGGGCTGCCGGCAAGCCGGGCCAAAGATACTGTCCGATCGTTGATGCGAGGGTGAGCGGTTGCTGCAAACATCTACGTCACGGGCTCTTGGCCCAAGGGCGGACACGGCATCCAACCGCTCGACTCGGGGTGCCCCCCGAGGGTGCTGCCATGACGAGTGGCGCCGCGCAGCAGCTTGCTTCAGTCGCGCTACGCGCTCCTTCCGCAACCTGCTGCGCAACATCACGCCATCCGTCGAATTCTTCATGGAAAAATAATACAAGGGCGGACTTCAGTCCGCCGGACGATTCGGCCGGCGGAAGCCGGCCCTTCGAATGGCCAACCCACCATGGCCGGCTGCAGCCGGCCCTAAAATTCCAGTTCCCAACGCACGCAGGGGTCGAGCGCCGCCACCGCGTACCCAGCGAAGCCTTGCACGGCTTCGCGATCGCTCGCGTCGCGGCCAATCAGCCAGCCGGCCAACGGGCCTTGGGGATGGAAGTTCCATTCGGTGGGGGCAACGATCAAATAGTCGGCGATACGCTCGCCGTCGAGCGCAATCTCGTGCATCAGCAGGCCGCGTGCCGTTTCGACCAGCGCACGGCCTCTTGCGGCGGCTGTCTGCACCGCACTCGCCGTACCGCCGGCACCGACTTTTTCGATGCCTGCCGCCCAGTCGCGCAGTTCTTCCAGACGCGCCAGCCAGCGTGCGCCAAACGCCCCCGCCCCGGACCCGGCCCTGCCCTGCCGCCGCGCCAGGGCGCCGGTTTCGGCGGCCTGGCCTTGCCAGTGCGGTGTGCGGCAGAATCCGGCATCGAATTGCGGCCACAGCGCCAGCGACGCTTGCGCATCCAGCGGCGGAAGCCCACGCAATCCAGGATCGGCGGCGTCCGCCACCGCGGCGAGGCGGCGACACAAGGCTTCGATGCGAGGATCGTCGAGCAACGTTGCCAGTTCGGCGCGCTGCCCAGCGGCGATCCAGCCGGCAGCCGCGACAAACTCGGTTTGCAGCGGGGCCTCGCCCAGCAGCGGCGGCAGATCGAGCAGCCAGCGCCAGAGATGCTCGCGCATGACCTCGGCTTGAATCGCCGCATCAAGATGCAACGCGCATTCCCCGCCTCGCGCTGCCGCCAGGGCCAGCTCCGCTGCGCGGCCTTGTGCCTTGCCGCAAAGTGCAAACAGTAGCGGCACCAGGCGCACCGCTGCGTCGGCCGGCCGCCCGCGCAAAGCCTGCGCGACGGCAGGTCGTTCGCTGACCACGCTGACCGCGCTGATCCGGCCGCTGGCGATTGTCAGGCGCAGCCGGACGCAGCCCGGATCGATGCATGAGCTCTGGCCAGAGCTCATGCCAAAGGCAAGCGCAGGGAGAACAGCGCACCGCCCTTCGGATGGTTGTTCGCCGTGAGCTTGCCACCATGGCGCTCGACGATGCCGTAGCTGATCGCGAGGCCGAGGCCGGTGCCGCGCCCAACCGGCTTGGTGGTGAAGAAGGGATCGAACAGCTTGTCGAGGTTGGCCGCCGGAATCCCCGGGCCGCTGTCGCGAAATTCGACGACCGCCTGGCCGTCCTCGCTGCGACCGGAAATCTCCAAGCGTCGTTCGCGGGCGTGTTCGGTGGCGTCGGCGGCGTTCTGCACCAGGTTCATGACCACCTGCTGCACCTGCCCGGGCGACCCGAGTACCTCGAGCGCGGCGGGAAGGTTCAGCTTGACCTCGAACTCAGTCGCCGCGGCCTTGCCCACCCACTGCACGGCGCGTTCGATGACTTCGACCAGGTCGAAGGCGCGCCGCTCGTCGCGATCGGTGGCGGAGAAGCGCTTGAGGGCATCGACGATGTCGCGGGTACGCTCCGCTCCTTCCACGGTGCCGTCTATCAGCGAGGGTAGATCATCCAGCAAACGATCGATGCGCAGCTCGCCGCGCAGGGCTTCGCGTTCGGCGGGCGGCATGCCGCCATGAATCGCAACGAGATAGCGTGCCAGACGTTCGGCATAGCGTTTCATCACCAGGGTATTGCCGTAGACGAAACTGATCGGGTTGTTCAGCTCGTGCGCGACGCCGGCGACCAGGCGGCCCAGCGAGGCCATCTTTTCGGAATGGATCAGCTGCTGCTGGGTGGTCTTGAGGTCTTCGTGGGCGCGCCGCAGTGCCTGGTAGGCGCGCCGCAGTTCGCCGACCGGACGCCCGGTGATGACCATCCCGAGCATCTTGCCGACGCCGTTGTAGCGCGGCGTGCAGTTGAGCGAAACCGGAATTGCGCTGCCGTTCGCGGCCTTCAGCAGCATTTCGACGTCTTCCACGACCTGCCCGCTCTGATCGGCAAACAGGCGTCCGGCGTGCTGACGGGATTCCTCGTCGGCGAACAGGTCGAACACCGTGCGCCCATGCAGCGACCCGGCATCGACGCCAAGCAAGGAGGCCAGTGCCGCGTTAACGCTCTCGATCACCCCGGCCCGGCTGCAGACCATCAGCAGGTCCGACATCGAGGTCAGCACCGAGGAAATGAACTGCTGCGTATCCTCCAGCGCCGCATTCTTTTCCTCGAGCGCGACTTCATACTGCAGCAGGTCGTTATAGACCTCGTCCATCTTGCGGATCACGTCCAGCCAGATGCCGTCCTCGGCGGACGCGCCGGCCGCCGCCGCGAGCATCTCGACCGTGAGGGCCGAGCGCGGTTCATCAGGCTTGGCGCCTGTTGGCGCGGCAAAACCGGCTGCGGATTCTTCGCCCATCAGCGCAATGTACCCTACCCTGACCGCGCAGGCGCCATCCGTTTGACTTCAGCCCTCGTTGAATCCGAAACGCTCGACGAACGCAGCGGGGGCGAGCGGCGGCCCCTTGTAATCGGCCTGCATGTAGTCACAGCCCAGTTCCTTGAGCCGGGCTGCTGCCGCATCGTCGGCGACACCGACGGCCACGACGGCGAACTTCAAGTGGTGGGCGAGTTCGATGATCGACTGCAGGATACGTTCCGACTTTGGCCCGCCGGTCAGCTCGTTTGCCGCCGAAACATCGATCTTGATTTCCTGGAAGGGCATCGACGCAAGCCAGAACAGCGATGAAAATGCCATGCCCGGATCGTCGATCGAAAGCTTCACGCCAAGCGCTTTCAGGCGACCCAGCGTCTCCCTCGTCACCTCTTCCGCGCCCAGCACCGAAGTCTCTCCGATCTCCAGGATCAGCGTACCCGGCCGCCTGCTCCAGGTGCCAAGCGCACGCTCGACCACGTCGAGGAGCTCGGGGTAGCGCAGCACGCGCGCCGGCAATTTGACGCCAACCCGCAAGTCCAGTCCGGCGCTGTAGCGGAATTCAGAGATGTTGCGCAGCGCACGATTCAGGACCGAGGAGACCAGCGGGATGACCACGTCGGCCGACTCCGCCGCCGCGAATGCGTCCTCCGACGGAATCAGGCCGAGCGCCGGATCGCGCCAGCGCAGCAGGCCTTCGGCACCCATGACCTGGCCCAGGCGTAGGTCATATTGCGGCTGAAATACAAGGTTGATCGCGTCCTCCGCGACGGCCGTGCGCAGCCGGTTCTCATAAAGCAGCTTCGACGCCGCCAGGCTGTCGCGGTCTTCGCCGTAGTCGGCAATGCTGCCGGGAAGTTCGCGGGCGAGGATGCAGGCGCTCTTGGCCCTCTGCAGCAGCGTTTCCGCCTGATCCCCGTGCGCCGGAAACATCGCGATTCCTATCGCGGGGCTGGCATAGATTTCATCTTCACCGATCCAGAACGGCGTGCTCAGTTCGCGCAAGGACTTATTTGCCGCGAGCAGCGCCACGTCAGGCCCATCTACGGTAGACAGGACGCAGGCAAAATCATCCCGTCCCATGTCGCCGACAAGATCGCCCGGACGGAGCACATCGGTGCGCAACAGTGCGGCGACACGACCGCGCACCGAATCGCCGACTTGGTAACCCCAAACTGCATCGATGCGACTGATCACGCCGCATTCGATGAGCAGGACGGCCAGAATTCCGCCATCAGCGCGCCTTTCCTCAACCTGACCGCGCAGCGCCTCCAGAAACGGGATTGCTGCAACCGCAGCGGCAGCGCAAGACGTTGCCACTGCGACCGGACCGGCATCGCTCACAGGAACAGCTCTCGCGGGTCGATTTCGACGGAGCCATACTCCAGGGAGCGCTGGATCCGGTAGGGTTCATCGGGTCTGACCTTGGGCTCTTTCATCAGGTCGAGCATCTTGTAGGGTCTG
>JBIJDJ010000251.1:0-3445 GCA_044344175.1 Sulfuritalea sp. | reverse complement strand
TGAAGGCGCGGGCGCACCCGTCCTCATGGTGCATGGCAACCCTTCCTGGTCCTTCTATTACCGTAATCTGGTGCAGGCGCTGTCAGGCACGCACCGCTGCATCGTGCCTGACCATATCGGCATGGGCCTGTCCGACAAGCCCGGCGATGCGGCCTACGCCTACACACTGGCACAACGCATCGACGATCTTGATGCACTGATCAGCTCATTGAAACTGAGCGAGCCTGTGACGCTGGTGGTGCACGACTGGGGCGGAATGATCGGCTTCGGCTGGGCGGTCCGCCACCCCGAGCAGGTCGCGCGCATTATCATCCTGAATACCGGCGCTTTCCCCCTGCCCAAAGAGAAAGCCTTGCCCGGACTCCTGAAGCTGACCCGCACACCCCTCGGCGCGTTTCTGGTGCGTGGATTCAACGCCTTCTCCTGGGGCGCGACCAAGGTGGGATGCACGCGCAGCAAGATGAGCCCCGAAATCTCTCAGGCTTACCGTGCGCCCTATGATTCGTGGGACAACCGCGTCGCCACCTTGCGTTTCGTGCAGGACATCCCGCTCGGGCCGGACGACGCCGGATTCGACATCGTTGAGAACGTTGCGGCAAATCTGCATCGATTCAATACCATCCCGGCGATAATCGTCTGGGGCGGCAAGGATTTCGTATTTGATGATGCCTTCTTGCGCCAGTGGCGAAAATATCTGCCGCAGGCACAGGTCCATGTCCTCGCCGATGCCGGCCATTACGTGCTGGAAGATGCCGCCGAGGAAGTTATCCCGCTGATTTCCGGTTTTATTCGGGGCTGAGATGCTGTGAAAAAAACACTTACCCCCACCGCAGAGGCGCAGAGGCGCAGAGAAGACGCAGAGAAAACCAAATGCCCTACCAGGTTTTCTCTGCGAAACCTCTGCGCCTCTGCGCCTCTGCGATAGGTTTTCGGTTTTTCACGACCTCTGAGCATTTCGCATGAGCGATGCCCACGACTCCGGCGTCTGCAATATCGCTGCTGCCTTGCCGCAAATGGCGCACTTGCAGCCGCAGACGCTGGCGGTGGTTGCTCCCGCCGGGAATGACCGCGAAGGTCGCCGCACCTACGACCGTCTGACTTACCAGCAACTCGACGAACAAAGCGATGCAATCGCCCGCGGGCTGCAGGCGTACGGATTGTCGCGCGGCATGCGTACCGTGCTGATGGTCAAGCCCAGCCTCGAATTTTTCGCCCTGACCTTTGCCCTGTTCAAGGCAGGCATCGTGCCGGTGATGATCGATCCCGGCCTCGGTGTGAAACAGCTCAAGGCCTGTCTGGCTGAGGTGGAACCCGAAGCCTTCATCGGCATTCCTGCGGCCCATGCCGCGCGGATTGTGCTCGGCTGGGGGCGCCGCAGCATCCGTCACCTGGTTACGGTGGGGCCGCGCTGGTGCTGGGGCGGGACGACGCTGGCCAAAGTCATCATTGCGGGCAAAGGCAGCGGCCCGTTTCTGGAGCATACCCGGGCGGATGAAACGGCGGCGATCCTGTTCACCAGCGGCAGCACGGGCGTCGCCAAAGGCGTGATCTATAGCCACGGCAACTTCATGGCGCAGGTTGATCTGATCCGCGAAACCTACGGCATCCAGCCCGGCGAAGTTGACCTGCCGACCTTCCCCCTGTTCGCACTGTTCGACCCCGCGCTGGGCATGACCACCATCCTGCCGGAGATGGATTTCACCCGCCCGGCCAACGTCGATCCTGAAAAGATCCGGGCCGCCATCGAAGACTGGGGGGTCACCAACGTTTTCGCTTCACCGGCCCTGTTGAACACCGTCGCGCGCCACGGCGTGCAGCACGGCGTGCAATGGCCCAGCGTCAGGCGCGTGCTGTCTGCCGGCGCGCCGGTGCCCGCCACAACGCTGGAGCGGATGCACCGCATGCTGTCGCCCACGGCGGAGATTTTCACGCCCTATGGCGCAACAGAGGCCCTGCCGGTTGCCAGCATCAGCAGTCGGGAGATTCTTTCAAACACCCGTCAATTGACCACCGGCGGGGCCGGCGTCTGCGTCGGTCGCGTCGTCGCGCCCAACGATGTGCGGATCATCGAAATTACCGATGCCGCCCTGCCCGCGTGGTCGCAGGTGCGGGAGATGCCGGTCGGTGAAGTGGGTGAAATCACCGTACTCGGCCCGACCGTGACCCGCGCCTATTTCGGTCGCCCCGAAGCGACACGGCTGGCCAAGATCGACCGCGAAGGGCAGACAGTGCATCGCATGGGCGATGTCGGCTACTTCGACGCCGAGGGTCGGCTGTGGTTCTGCGGGCGTAAATCGCATCGCGTCGAACTGGCTGACAGGACACTTTTTTCAGCACCGGTCGAAGAGATTTTCAACACGCATGCGGGCGTCTTCCGCACGGCGCTGGTCGGCACAACCGTCGCTGGCGTGCGCGTTCCGGTGGTTTGTATCGAACTCGATCAGGAAGCGCGTTCCGGAGGCAGTCTGGACGAACAGGATCTCTTTGAATCGCTGCAATCGATGGGCGCGAAATTCGCCCCGACCCGCGGCATCGCGCACTTCCTGATCCACCCGGGTTTCCCCGTGGACATCCGTCATAACGCCAAGATCGGCCGCGAAAAACTGGCGCTCTGGGCACAGGGAAAACTCTCGTGATTCTGGTAACCGGCGGCAGCGGCTTTCTCGGTGGCGCCGTGGTGCGCCGCCTCGTCGCCCGGGGTGACGCCGTGCGCGCACTGCAGCGACAGGACTCTCCTGCCCTGCGCGAACTGGGCGTGGACGTCGTCCGTGCCGACCTGGCCGATCGTGACGCCGTCATCCAGGCGGCAAAGGGGTGTGACGCCGTAATCCACATCGCCGCCAAGACGGGCGTCTGGGGACCTTACCAGGACTACTACCGCGCCAATGTTCTCGGTACGCGCAACGTCCTTGAAGCCTGCGCGGCGAACGACATACGACGACTCGTCTACACCAGCACGCCATCGGTCATCCACGCCGGCGGCGACGTAGAGGGCGTCGATGAAAGCGCACCTCTGGCGACCCATTTTGAGACAGCTTACCCGGCCACCAAAGCCGAAGCCGAACGACTGATCCTTGCCGCCAACGGGCCGGAACTCGGCACCGTGATCCTCCGCCCGCACCTCATCTGGGGCCCCGACGATCCGCAATTGACAGCGCGTATCCTGGCACGCGGAAAAGCCGGACGCTTGCGTCTGGTCGGCAACGGCCTGAAGCGAATCGATTCGATCTACATCGATAACGCCGTCGACGCGCATCTGCTGGCGCTGGATCGCGTCGCCCCGGGAGCTGTCTGCGCTGGAAAAGCCTATTTCATCACGCAGGGCGAACCGATGCCGCAGCGGGATCTGATCAACGGAATACTGAAAGCCGGCGGGCTGCCGCCCTGCGAGAAATCCATCTCGCCGAAAGCCGCCTATGCCATCGGCTTGGCCATGGAAATTATC
>JBIJDJ010000090.1:0-12077 GCA_044344175.1 Sulfuritalea sp. | reverse complement strand
CGCCGGGAATTGCTCGAATCGGTGGTCCAGCCGCGGAAGGAGAAGGCCGCGCTACTCGACTCTTTGCTGATGATCTGGAATATGCCGCTGGTGCCCGCCGCCAGATTGCGTTTGACGTTGGCCATCCGGATTTCATCCTCGGACGGCTCGCGCTCGGCGGCCGGAGCGGGGACCTGATCCCTGCCGGAAAATCCCTCGGCGGCCCGGCGCCGCGCTCTTGCCGCGTCGACAAAGGACTGCATGTCCGTCGGCGCGGCGGGTGCCGGCGACGGCGGGACCGCCGGCATCACCGGCTCCACCGGTCTGGAAAGACTGCTCTCGCGCGGCTTGTTCAGCGCGATGAGCGGTGCCCTCGAAGTCCTGGGGCGACGCTCCGCAGTCGGTGCCGGCTGAGTCTCGGGAACAGCGGCCGGGGCGCTTGGCGCACTCTGCGCCGACGCCGGCGGCCGCAAATTCACAACCAGTGAATTGCGGTTTGTTTCAGATGGCTCGCCGCTGCCGACGCGCTGCTGGGGCACGACGAACAGCACCAGCCCGTGCACAATCAGCGATCCGAGAAAGGCGTACAGCGTGCTGCGGCGAACCCGCCAATGCAGGTAAGGATCGTGCGCCGGCAGCTCTTCCCAGGCGAATCTCTTCCGGCTGATTTTCGAGTCCGTCGTCACGATGTCACAGCGTCAGTCGGCGCAGACGGCACGGCAATGCGGGCGTATCGTCATGTACGGGAACACCAAACATGAGGCCGGGTTGGGAAATGACGGAAGATTTGAGGAAAGAACTGCACCACCGGGCCAGAATGCAAAAAGCAGTTAGTGATCACTTCACTAACTGCCCTGTCGTTTTATGGTGCGCCCGGAGAGATTCGAACTCCCTACCCCTTGGTTCGTAGCCAAGTACTCTATCCAGATGAGCTACGGGCGCTTGCGAGGGCCGAATTATACCCAAGAATCAGGTGAAGACAAGATCGAAGCCACGCGCAGACGACGAGACAGTGGCTACCGACAGCCACTGCCGCGGGTCATTTTTTTTGTGCTGCACGGATGCGCCGGGCCAGGGCCGTGACTTCCTCCGCCGTGACTTCCTCCTGTGTCTTGTCCTTGAACAGCAGCCAGAGCAGACTGCCGTTGATGATCACCAGGGCCACCTCGATATACAGGATCGCTGTGATCAATTGTCGCTGCGAGTTGTCGCCAAACAGGAAATAGAATCCTTCAAAGGTAGGCAGGGCGGCTTTGGTGATCGCCGAGAAATACTCGAATGGCGGAAACAGGAGTATCAGCACCAGATTCACCGCCACCAGTCCCAGCACGATTCTCTGCCGCCGGTTGCCGCCCGGATTCCGGCTGGCCCGTAGCGGCGGGTCGCGCAGCAGCAACAGGGCAATGCCGGCATTGATTGCCACCACGATGAGTTCGAGCGCGAGAAAATTCGAGTTGAGCACGCGATTCTGGTGGGAGCCGAATGCGAAGTAAAAGCCGTCGAAGGTGGGGATGTTGCCGCGCTGCAGCGAAACGTAATCGTAGGGCGGAAAAATCATGAGCAGCGCCAGATTGACGACTGTAACGACCAGCGCGATCCGTTGGGCAGTATTCATGGAACGAGTGTACTCCCGGGCCCGCGATGTCCGCTCACAACGCGAACAGATTGAATTGCCCGGCCGCCGCAGCAGCGTCCGGCCTTCATGAAATGGTGGAGGTGAGCGGGATCGAACCGCTGGCCTCGACGTTGCGAACGTCGCGCTCTCCCAACTGAGCTACACCCCCATCGAGCGCTGCGGATTATAGCAACCGCCATCGGCCAGGGGAAGTTGCCTGCCCGCGAAGCCGCGTCCCAGGCACGCAAAACGCTCTCAGGCAAGGCTCACCTCAGCCACCGTGCATTTGGTCACGCCCAGGGCGGTGCGCACCACCAGTGGATAGGCGCTGCCGATGAACGGACCGAAACTGGCGATGTTGTAGCCAACCACGAGGCCGGCTATGTTGCCGATCAGCACCTCGCGCCCGACGACGAAACCCTGGTTGATGGCGGCATTGACAGCGGATCCGATGCTGCGGCCTGGCGGTTCGGAGTCCTGCTGAACTTTTCCCGGGCGCGGGCCCTTGCGCACTTTGGCAGCCATGGCTTCCTCCTCTTGGCGGGAAACCCGCCTGATGGAAAATTATCGGCCGGCGCGGGAAAACTTCAGACCTTGATGACCGTAATGTTTCACCCCTATTTCGAACCGGCCGCGGCGCGGCGCAGGCGGTCGCTCACCGCGCGCCAGGCCTCTTCCGCGGGGGGCGCCGCGACAAGGATCAGGTCGCGACCTAGCGCATCCAGCTCACGCAAGCTCGCGTAGAGACCATGGGCGAACTGCACAGGATCGGCGCTGGCCGGGTACCAGGCGATGTCCGGATGATCAAGGGCGAGTGGTGGCGCGGCCAGCACCGCGATGCGCCGGCCGGCGGCCAGCACGCGCTGCGTCATCCCGACGAGATCCGCCGCCGCGACCAGTTGCAGTTCGGTAGTCGGCGCGTAGTGGGCTTCGAGGCTGCCCGAAACCCGCGGTGCATCCTGCGCACCGCCGAATTCCGGCGCGTAGCCGAGCACCGTCGCGATGGCCGCGGTATCCAGCATGCCGGGCCGCAGAATCCGCGCCGCCGTGCCGGACAGGTCAAGGATGGTGGATTCGATGCCGACCGCACAGGGCCCGCCGTCGACAATCATCGCGACGGCATCGCCGAGTTCCTCGCGTACATGTGCCGCCGTGGTCGGGCTGACGCGACCGAAACGGTTGGCCGAGGGTGCGGCCAATCCACCACCATTCGCGCCACCGAATTCGCGCAGCAGTTGGAGGGCCAGCGGGTGATCGGGCACACGCAGGCCCACCGTGTCCTGGCCGCCCGTGACCGCGTCGGGCACCGCGGGATGACGCTTGAGAATAAGCGTCAATGGCCCCGGCCAGAATGCGGCCACGAGTTTGTGCGCCAGATCGGGAATGTCGATGGCCCAGCGCTCAAGATGTGAAGCCTCCGGCAGGTGCACGATCACCGGGTGATCCGCGGGCCGGCCCTTGGCTGCAAATATTTTGGCAATCGCAAGCGGATTGCGTGCATCGGCACCGAGGCCGTACACCGTTTCGGTGGGAAAGGCGACCAGTTCGCCGGCGCGCAGCAAAGCTGCCGCGCGCGACAGGTCATTCATCGACAATGCCGATCGATCGCCGTGCCGCCAGCGCCGACTTTTGTACTTGCTGCGCGTCGGCGCCGATCACGGTGAAATGCCCCATCTTTCGCCCCGGGCGGGCATGGTGCTTGCCGTAGAGATGCAGTTTGAGGTCGGGTATGGCCAGCAGTTGCGCCCAGTCGGGCTCCTGGGCGTGATGCGGGTCGCGCAGATACCACAGATCGCCGAGCAGGTTCACCATCACGGCGGCCGAATGCGCGCGCGCGTCGCCCAGCGGCAGCCCGGTCAGCGCCCGCACCTGCTGCTCGAACTGATTGGTGATGCAGGCATCGATGCTGTAATGGCCCGAGTTGTGCGGACGCGGCGCCATTTCGTTGACCACCAGTTGCCCGCGCACCACGAAAAACTCGACGGCCAGCGTGCCGACATAGCCCATTTCCCGGGCAATGCCCTCGGCGAGTTCCTGCGCGGCATTTGGCAACTTAGCGGCCATGCCTCCGGTAGTGCGTGCCGGCACGATGGAAACATCGAGTATGCCGTGGCGATGGCTGTTTTCGGCGACGGGAAAGCACTTCACCTGCCCCGCCGCGTCGCGCGCCAGGACCACGGAAACCTCGTAGTCGAGCGGCAGCATCTGCTCCAGCACGCAGGGCTCGTTCTTGAGTTGGCGGAATGCCAGCAGCGCCTCGTCGCGACTCGCGACTCTCACCTGCCCCTTGCCGTCGTAGCCGAAACGGGCGACCTTGAGGACGCCGGGGAAAAGGCCTGCGTCGGCCTCGGCGATATCCGCGTCGCTGCGTATGTCGGCGTAGGGTGCGTGGGGAAAGCCGTGCTGCCTGAGAAAACCTTTTTCGGCGCTGCGATTCTGGCTGATGGCGACGGCGGCGGCAGAGGGCCGCACCGGCAGGAACTTCGACAGATAGGCCAGGCTGCCTGCCGGCACGTTCTCGAATTCGGTGGTCACGGCGGCGCAGGTTTCGGCCATCGCGTTCAGCGCATCCGGATCGTCATACGCCGCCACCAGGTGCTGGTCGGCGATGCGTCCCGCGGGACTCTGCGCATCGGGATCGAGCACCACCACGCGATAGCCCAGTTCATGCGCGGCAATGACAAAGAAGCGGCCCAACTGGCCGCCACCGAGCATGCCCAGCGTAGCGGGCGGAAGAATCATCCCTAAAACCTCAGTTGAACCACAGAGGCACGGAGGACACAGAGGAAAAACAAGTGCTCGCCGTGTCTCATGCACTCACCCGTTGGGTGATTGGTATCGGATCGACACCCCATTGATTCTTCGCCTTTCTCTGTGTCTCTGTGTCTCTGTGGTGAAGAATTTGGATTCATCGTTTGATTGCGCGAAAACCTATGTCGCGACGGCACTGCATGCCGTCGAAACTGATCGGATCGAGTACTTCATAGGCGCGCTTCTGCGCCGCCTTGACGTTGTCGCCGAGCGCCGTGACGCAGAGCACGCGCCCGCCCGCCGTCACCACCTCGCCCTTGTGCTCGGCCGTGCCGGCATGGAACACATGGCTGTCGGAGGTGGCTGCCGGCAGGCCGTGAATTGCATCGCCCTTGCGCGGTGTCTCGGGATAGTTGGCGGCGGCCATGACCACGCCCAGCGCAACGCGGCGGTCCCACTCGACCGTCACCTCGTTGAGCCGCCCGTCAATGGCCGCATCGACCAGTTCGACGAAATTACTCTTCAGCCGCATCATGATCGGCTGCGTCTCCGGGTCGCCGAGACGGCAGTTGAATTCCAGCACGCGCAGGCTGCCGTCGGGCTTGATCATCAGGCCCGCGTAGAGGAAGCCGGTGTAGACGATGCCGTCCGCGGCCATGCCGCTGATGGTCGGCATGATCACCTCGCGCATGACGCGTGCATGGATCTCCGGCGTCACCACCGGCGCCGGCGAATACGCGCCCATGCCGCCGGTGTTCGGTCCATGGTCGGCGTCCTCGAGCCGCTTGTGATCCTGGCTGGTGGCCAGTGCCAGTGCATGGCGGCCATCGGCCATGACGATGAAACTCGCCTCCTCGCCGTCGAGGAATTCTTCGATGACGACGCGGGCGCCGGCATCGCCCAACTTGTTGTCGGCCAGCATCATGTCCACGGCGGCGTGCGCTTCCGCCACATCCATCGCCACCACCACGCCCTTGCCGGCAGCCAGTCCGTCGGCCTTGATGACGATGGGCGCGCCCTCGGCATCGATGTAGGCGCGCGCCGCCTTGATGTCCGAGAAGGTGCTGAATTTCGCCGTCGGGATGTTGTGACGGGTCATGAAACGCTTGGCGAAATCCTTCGAGCTTTCGAGTTGCGCGGCGGCCTTCGTCGGTCCGAAAATGCGCAGGCCACGGGCGCGGAATACATCGACGATGCCGGCTGCCAGAGGCGCCTCGGGCCCGACCACGGTGGCATGCACCTTTTCGCGCTGGGCGTAGTCGGCCAGCACGTTGATGTCGGTGATCGGCAGGTTCTCCAGTTCCTGCTCGCGCGCCGTGCCGGCATTGCCCGGCGCGACATAGACCTTCTGCAATGCCGGCGCCTGCGCCAGACGCCAGGCCAGTGCATGTTCGCGTCCGCCGGAACCAACAACGAGTATTTTCATAAAAATCCCACCACAGAGGCACAGAGACACGGAGAGATACAGAGCATGGCCTTGGTCCTTCTCTGTGCCTCTGTGTCTCTGTGGTTAATCGTCTTAGTGCCTGAAATGGCGGAAGCCGGTGAACACCATCGCCAGATTCTGCTCGTCGGCCGCGGCAATAACCTCGGCATCGCGTACCGAGCCGCCGGGCTGGATCACCGCCGTCGCACCGGCGCGGGCCAAGACGTCGAGGCCATCGCGGAAGGGAAAGAAGGCGTCCGAGGCAGCCACGCAGCCAACCACCGTCAGTCCGTTGTTCTCGGCCTTGATCGCGGCGATGCGAGCGGAATCGACGCGGCTCATCTGCCCGGCGCCGACGCCCACCGTCATGGCGTCCTTGCAATAGACAATGGCATTCGACTTGACGTACTTGGCGACACGCCAGGCAAACAACAGATCAGCCATTTCCTGCGCAGAGGGTGCCCGCTTTGTCACCACCTTGACGTCAGCCTGGACGATGCGCGCCTCGTCGGCGCTCTGCAGCAACAGGCCACCGCCGACGCGCTTGTAGTCGAGGAGGCCGGCAACCTTGCCCGCATTTGCCACCATGGGAACGACGAGAACGCGCAGATTCTGCTTGGCGGCGAACACGGCGCGCGCCTCGGCGGTGATTTCCGGTGCGATGATGACTTCTGCAAACTGGCCGGCGATGGCTTCCGCGGCCGCCTTGTCGATCGCCACGTTGAAGGCGATGATGCCGCCGAAGGCCGAGGTCGGATCGGTCTTGAAGGCCTTGCGATAGGTTTCCTCGGCATTGGCACCGACCGCGACGCCGCAGGGATTGGCGTGCTTGACGATGACGCAGGCAGCAGGCGCGATGGCGGCATCGAAAGCCTTGACGCATTCCCATGCCGCATCGGCATCGGCAATGTTGTTGTAGGACAGCTCCTTGCCCTGGATCTGCTCATAGCTCGCGATGCTGCCGGGGACAGCGGCGGTCTCGCGATAGAAGGCGGCCTGCTGGTGGGGGTTCTCGCCGTAGCGCAGAGTCTCCACCTTGTCGAACGCCAACTGCAACTTGTCCGGGAAAACACCGGGTTTGTTCTCTTCGTCGAGCGAGGTCAGCCAGTTCGCAATCGCCGAGTCGTAGCGGGCGGTGTGCGTGAAGGCCTTTTTCGCCAGGGCAAAGCGCGTCTTGTAAGACAGTGCGCCGCCGGACTTGAGTTCGTCGAGCACCGGCGCGTAATCCTCGGGATCGGTCAACACGCCGACACCACCCTGCTCGTTGCCATGATTCTTGGCTGCGGCACGCACCATGGTCGGCCCGCCGATGTCGATGTTCTCGATCGCGTCATCGAGCGTGCAACCGGGCTTGGCCACGGTCTCGCGGAAGGGATAGAGATTCACCACCACCAGGTCGATCGCCGGAATGCCGTGCTGCGCCATGACGGCCAGATGCTCCGGCAGGTCGCGCCGGCCGAGGATGCCGCCATGCACCTTGGGATGCAGGGTCTTGACGCGACCATCGAGCATCTCGGGGAAGCCGGTGTAGTCCGAGACGTCGGTGACGTCGAGACCGGCGTCGCGCAACAGCTTGGCCGTGCCTCCGGTGGAGAGCAGCTTGATGCCGAGTTGTGCCAGACCGCGGGCAAAATCCACTGCGCCGCGCTTGTCGGAAACGCTAATAAGCGCCTGTGTAACTTTCATGGAAACCTCGAGAGAATTGGAGGGTGTTAAAGCAGTTCGTGTTCGACCAGCATGCGGCGCAAGGTGCCACGACTGATACCCAGCATATCGGCGGCGACGGTCTGGTTCCCTTCCGCCTGCTTCATCACCACCTCCAGCATCGGCCGTTCCACGCATTTAAGGACCATGCCGTAGATGGCATGCGGCGCCTGCCCGTCGAGATCGCGGAAGTACCGATTCAGGCTGCGCCGAACGCAGTCGTTGATTTCACTGCTCATGCCGCCCTCATTTCCTCGTTGCAGTCGCCGTAATGAAGGCGCTCGTTCGCCGCCGCGTGACCGAGGAAGAACTCGTCGGCGGCATCCAGTTGCTCGCGCACCGTCTGCAACTGGTTCATGGCATGGCGGAAATGCGCGGCTCCGGCCAGCCCCTTGGTGTACCAGCTGATGTGCTTGCGCGCGATGCGCACACCGGTCTCCTCGCCATAGAAACCATAGAGCTCGGCCAGGTGCCCGCGCAGGATGCCGTGTATCTCTTCCACGCGTGGCGGTGCCAGTTCCGTGCCGGTCGCCAGGAAATGTTCAATCTCGCGGAACAGCCAGGGCCGGCCCTGCGCCGCGCGTCCGATCATGACGCCGTCGGCGCCGGTGTACTCAAGAACAAAGCGGGCCTTTTGCGGCGTATCGATATCGCCGTTGGCGATCACCGGAATCTTCACCTGCGATTTGACCAGGGCAATCGTGTCGTATTCCGCGCAACCCTGATACTGGTCGGCACGGGTGCGGCCGTGAATGGCGATGGCGCGGATGCCTGATTCCTCGGCGATGCGGGCGATGCCGGGCGCATTGCGATTGTCGCGGTTCCAGCCGGTGCGGAACTTGAGTGTCACCGGGGTATCCGGTACCGCGGCGACAACCGCTTCAAGGATTTTCGCCACCAGCGGCTCGTTCTGCATCAGCGCCGAACCGGCCATGACATTGCAGATCTTCTTCGCCGGGCAGCCCATGTTGATGTCGATGATCTGCGCGCCGTTGTCGGCGTTGTAGCGTGCCGCCCGCGCCATCATCGCCGGATCGGCGCCGGCGATCTGCACCGAGATCGGGTCGACCTCGCCTTCATGGTCGGCACGACGGCGCGTCTTGGCGCTGCCGTAGAGCAGGGAGTTGGAGGTCACCATTTCGGACACCGCAAGTCCCGCACCAAGCTTCTTGCACAACTGGCGGAAAGGACGATCGGTAACTCCGGCCATGGGCGCGACAAACAGGTTGTTGCGCAACTGAAAGCCGAGGAAGTCCATGTCGGGAAAAATGCGGATGGGTGAGGGCGCGATTTTAGCGCAAACCGCGCTGGCGGTAATCGAGGCTTTTTATCCAGTGCGGCGAAACTTCAGGGCCAGGCACGGGCACCGAAGATCATTCGCTTCGCCACGAAGCCGCGCAATGCCGGCAACAGGTCCAGGGCCAGAAGACCGGCACCGCGCGCATGTTTCAAGGGCGCAAAGTCGGAAGCGAAGCCATCGATCAGCAAGTCGGTGAAAGCGATCGCACCGCGCCGGTCCGCCTGGCGGCTGCGCGCATAGGCGGCAAGTACTTCCGGCGCGCCCGGATCGGCAGCGGCACCCACGTGCTGCGCCAGTTCCCAGATGTCGCGCAGCGCCAGGTTGAAGCCCTGTCCCGCGACGGGATGCAAAGTCTGCGCCGCATTGCCCAGCCAGACCTGGCGCTCGCCTGTCGGGTTCTGCCGGTAGCGCAGACCGAGCGGATAGGCAAGGCGCGGCGTCGTCGCGGTAAAGCGGTGGCGCATGCCAAAGCGCTGCTGCAGCAACGCAAGAAACGCCGCGTCGTCGAGCGACTTGACCTCGTCAAGCACGGCGTCGGCGCAGGTGAGTACCACCGAATAGCTTTCACCGAGCGGCAACAGCGCCACCGGGCCTTCGTCCGTGAAACGTTCCCAGGCGACATTGTGATGCGGCGCTGCCACGCTCACATTGCACAGCACGGCATGCTGGCCGTAATCTCGCATCCTGCCGGCATCGGGGGCGACGGCACCCTCGGCAAACGCGGTGAGCTTGAAGTGCGCCGTATCGCCAGCGCCGACTTTCGAGCTCTCGCGGTAGGGAACTCCGGCAGCGCTCACCGCGGCGTCCAGCGCAGCAATCAGGTCGCCGGCCGGCAGCACCCAGCCCAGCGCCTTGACCTCCAGCTCGCCTGCACGCAAGACCGTGCGACCGAAACCGCCGCGTTGCGAAATATGTATGGTTGCTATCGGCGTTGCCGGCAAACCGGACCAGACGCCGAGCCAGTCGAGTATCTGCCGTGCGCCGTCGGACAAAGCCAGTACGCGCGGATCGTGGCGCACCGCTGCGCGTTCCCGGGCCTCGAAGATTTCGGTATCAATGCCGTGGAGTTTCAGGGCCAGAGCCAGGGCCATTCCAGCCGGCCCACCTCCAATAATTGCAACGGGCGTGTGCCCGGTGCAATTATTGGAGGTGGCTTCTGATGGGCTATCCCCCCGCCCCCCTTTCCCGGAAAGGGGGTGACCAGTCAGGCTCGTTGCACTCGCGTTGGGGTCAGTTGCCACGCGCATCCCGCATCAGGGCTTCGATGTCGCCAATCTTTTTCGGTGCGGCGACGGTGATGATCTCGCTGCCGCCGGCCGTCACCACGGCGTCATCCTCGATGCGCACGCCGATGTTCCAGAAGACCTCGGGCACGTCGTCGGCCGGACGGATATAGCAGCCGGGCTCGATGGTCAGCACCATGCCCGGCGCGAGCGGCGCCCAGTGTTCACCTTCCTTGTATTCGCCGGCATCATGCACGTCCTTGCCCAGCCAGTGGCTGGTGCGGTGCATGAAGAAGCGCTTGTAGCTTTCCGACTCGATCACGGCATCCAGCGACCCGGACAACAGCTTCAGGTCGAGCATGCCCTGCGCCAGAACTTTCAACGCCGCCTCATGCGGCTCGGCGAAGGTGGCACCGGGTCGCACCGCCGCTATCGCCGCCGCCTGGGCGTCGAGCACCAGATCGTAGACATCGGCTTGCGGGCCGCTGAAACGCCCGTTCACCGGAAAGCAGCGCGTGATGTCGGAGGCATAACCACCGAGTTCGCCACCGGCATCGATCAGCAGCAGATCGCCGTCGCGCAGGATCTGGTCGTTGCCGACGTAATGCAGCACGCAGGCATTTGCCCCCCCGGCAACAATCGACGTATAGGCCGGATATTCGCAACCCAGGCGGCGAAACTCATGCAGCAGTTCGGCCTCGACTTCATACTCGAAACGGCCCGGCGCGACAAAGCGCATGGCGCGCACATGAGCGCCCGTCGAAATCTCCGCGGCGCGGCGCATGATGGCAAGCTCGGCGTCATCCTTGACCAGGCGCATCGCGTCCAACTCGGCGCGCACATCGCGGATCGCCGCCGGTGCGCGTTTGCCGGTGCGGCTCTCGGCGCGCACCTTGTTCAGGGCGACAGCGATGCGGCCGTCCCAACCGGCATCATGGCCGATGGAAAACCACAGTGCAGGCTGATCGGCGAGCAGCTCCGCCAGCTTGCCGTCGAGTTCGCCGATGGCATGCGCGGCATCGAAGCCGAAAGCTTCACGGGCGCCGTCCGGTCCGTGACGGAAGCCGTCCCAGATCTCCCGGTCCAGATTTTTCTCGCGGCAGAACAGGATCGATTGCGGCGCGCCATCGCCACGCCCGACGACAATCACCAGCACCGCCTCGGGTTCCGTGAAGCCGCTCAGGTACTGAAAATAGCTGTCGGCGCGGTAGGGAAACTGCGTGTCGCGATTGCGCGGCTGCTCCGGTGCCGTGGGGATCAAGGCAACGCCGCCGCCGCCGCGAATCATGCGCTCGATCAGGGAAAGTCGGCGCTGGTGGCACGCCGCGAAGCGATGGCCGGCGGGGGGCAATGAAGTGTCCATCGATTGATTATAGCGAGCGCAGTTCGGCATCCAGTTCCGCAAGCCTTTGCGGCGTACCGACATCCACCCAGCGCCCGACATGCAGTTCACCCGAGACGCGTTGCTCCGCCATCGCCGCACGCAGCAGCGGCGCAAGTTTCGCCGGCTGACCGCGCCGGATGCTTGCGAAGACTTGCGGGCGATAGACGCCGATGCCGGAGAAGGTACAACTCCGCGCGCCGCCGCCGGTCGTTGCGTCGGCGTCGACTTCGCGCCCGCGAAGAGAAAAGTCGCCCTGCGGATGCTGCGGCGGGTTCGGCACCAGCACCAGGTGCGCAAGATTTCCGGCGTTCAGCACTGTCGCTGCCTGCGCCACATCCCAATCGCAGTGGATGTCGCCATTGATCACCAGGAAGGGCTGTTCACGGCCGAGCAGCGGCAGCGCGTTGGCGATGCCGCCCGCCGTCTCCAGCGCGCCTTCGGGCTCGGGCGAATAGGTAATCGACAAACCCCAGCGCGCACCGTCGCCGAGCGCGTCCTCGATCTGCGCACCGAGATGCGCGTGATTGATCACCACCTCGTGCAGCCCTGCCCGCGCCAGGCGCTCCAGATGCCAGACGATCAGCGGCTTGCCTCCGACCGGCAGCAGCGGCTTCGGCATGCGGTCGGTCAACGGTCGCATGCGTTCACCACGTCCGGCAGCGAGAATCATGGTTTTCACGGGAGCGAAGCCCCGT
>JBIJDJ010000089.1:0-12148 GCA_044344175.1 Sulfuritalea sp. | reverse complement strand
GCGGCATATCCGGTCATGCTGTGGATCATGATTTTGTGGAGTCTCCGTTCCCGCCGCCCAAACGAAAGGTTTACAGCAAGAGGGCGAACAAGGAAAATCGAGGGAGTATATAACCCGTTCCGACATCCCCCACCGTGTTTTCGCAGAACAATCCGCCACTGCCCGCCGGCTATGAACTTGAAGGCTATCGCTTCGAGCGACAGCTTTCGGTTGGCGGCTTTTCGCTTGTCTATCTGGCGCGCGATGCCGCCGGCACGCCGGTGGCGGTCAAGGAATACATGCCCAATGCGGTGGCCTTGCGCCGCGAGGGCGAGATTGTGCCGACGATCCCGCCGGAATTCCAGGCGGATTTCAATCACGGCCTGAAGCTGTTTTTCGAAGAGGGGCGGGCGCTTACCGGGCTGGATCATCCTAACGTGGTGCGCGTGCTGAATTTCTTCCGTGCCAACGAGACGGTCTACCTGGTCATGCGTTTCGAAACCGGCCAGACCCTGCGCGACCACATTCGCAACCAGCGCGGCAGGCTGGCCGAGCCATTCATGCGCAAAATGTTCAGCGGCATGCTTGACGGCCTCGGCGAGGTCCATGGCCGCGGCCTGCTGCACCTGGACATCAAGCCGGCCAACATCTGGCTGCGCGACGACGGCAGCCCGGTGCTGCTGGATTTCGGCGCGGCGCGCTATGCGCTGGATATCGGCGCGCCGGAGCCGCGGGCGATGTACACACCGGGTTATGCGGCGCCCGAGCAGTACCACGGCAAGTTCACGTTGGGGCCGTGGACCGACATCTACGCTGTCGGCGCCTGCATGTATGCAGCGCTGGCCGGCGCCGCGCCGCAGGCGGCCGATGAGCGCATGGTCGACGATCAACTGCTGCCCGCCCGGCAACGCTGGGGATCCCAGTATTCGCCGCGCTTGCTGGCGACCATGGACGAATGCCTGCGCCTTGAACCGACGCGCCGGCCGCAGCACGCGCGCGCCCTGCAGGCTTCTCTCAACACCGATACGGACGGCGACAAGCCGCCGGGCTCATGGCTTTCCCGCCTCGGTCTGCCCGGCTTTAAATGAAATACACCATCGCCCAGGAAAGCCGCATCGGCGGTCGCGAGATCAATCAGGATCGCGTCGCCTGGCTGGCCACCGCAGACGCCGTGCTGATGGTGGTGGCCGACGGCATGGGCGGCCACCTGCACGGCGAAGTCGCGGCGCAGATTGCCGTCGATACCATGATCGAGCGCTTTCGTGCCGAAGCAAAAACGCTCCTCGACGATCCGGCGCGTTTTCTGGTGGCGGCGCTGAACCGGGTGCACCAGACCATCGTCAACTATGCCGCCGAGTGCCGCATTCCGCCCCATGCCGCGCCGCGCACTACCTGTATCGCCTGCGTGGTGCAGAACGGGCAGGCGAGCTGGGCCCATGCCGGCGATTCGCGGCTGTACCTGATTCACGGCCGCGCGCCCAGCGCCGGCGGCGTCGTGCGGACCCGCGACCACAGCGTGGTTCAGCGCATGATCGACGAAGGCAGCCTCAGTCATGCGGAAGCCACCGACCATCCCTTGCTCAACCGTATTTTCAGCTGTCTTGGCGGCGACACGCCGCCACAGATCGACGTGTCGCCGGCCGTTTCGCTGCAGGATGGCGATCTGATTGCCTTATGCACCGATGGCGCCTGGTCGCCACTGGGCGAGGCGCTGGTGGCCGAACTGCGGCGCGCGCCGCTCAATGCCAGCGTACCGCATCTGCTCGACGCCGCCGAACACGCAGCGGGCCCGGGGGCAGACAATCTGACCCTGATCGCAATGCGCTGGGGAGATCCCGATACCGCTACCCGCGACATGTCGCGTGCGGTACCTGCGGAGCGGGCGCTCACCCCGATCAGCGACGAGGAAATGAATCTTGCCGTCGCCGAGATTCGCCGCCGCATTCCCTACAATCCCAATGGAGCATCCTCATGACCTCGCCGCCACAATGCACCCCCCGCACGGACCGCGCAGCGGCCCAGTTGCGTCGCCTTGGCATTACCCGCAACTACACCCGCCATGCGGAAGGCAGCGTGCTGGTCGAGTTCGGCGCCACCAAAGTGTTATGCACCGCCAGCGTCGAAGATTCGGTGCCGGGTTTTCTGCGCGGCAAGGGCTCCGGCTGGGTGACCGCCGAATACGGCATGCTGCCGCGCGCCACCAACACGCGCACGGCGCGCGAAGCGGCGAAAGGCAAGCAGTCCGGCCGCACCCAGGAAATTCAGCGCCTGATCGGCCGCAGCTTGCGCGCGGTCACCGATCTCGCCGCGCTCGGCGAACGCCAGATCACGCTCGATTGCGACGTGCTGCAGGCCGACGGCGGCACCCGCTGCGCCTCGATCACCGGCGCCTGCGTGGCACTGCACGACGCGCTGTCCACGCTGGTCGCCGCCGGCAAGCTGACGGTCCACCCGATGCGCGAACTGGTCGCCGCGGTCTCGGTCGGCATCGTCGCCGGCGTGCCGCTGCTCGATCTGGACTACGCCGAGGATTCGGGTTGCGATACCGACATGAACGTGGTGATGACCGCCGGCGGCGGCATCATCGAAGTGCAGGGCACGGCCGAGGGCGCGCCTTTCTCGCGCACCGAACTCGATGCGCTGCTGGAACTCGCCGCAGCCGGCATCGGCGACATCATCACCGCGCAAAAGTCGGCGCTGGCGGCATGAGATCTGAGTCATTCACCACAGAGACACAGAGACACAGAGGAAAGCCTTGAGCAGGAATCGGTTGCCAGTCAAAACCTGGCCGTTCTCTGTGTCTCTGTGTCTCTGTGGTTCAGCAGGTTTTTCGACATGAAAAAACTCGTCCTCGCTTCCGGCAATGCCGGCAAGCTGCGTGAATTCGGCCAACTGCTGGCGCCCTTCGATTTCGAGGTATTGCCCCAGTCGGCCTTCAACGTGCCGGAAGCGGAGGAACCGCACATCACCTTCGTCGAGAATGCCATCGCCAAGGCGCGCCACGCCTCGCGGCTGACCGGCCTGCCGGCGCTGGCGGACGATTCGGGACTGTGCGTGGCGGCGCTGGGCGGCGCGCCCGGGGTGTTCTCGGCACGCTACGGAGGTGAACCGAAATCGGATGCGCGCAACAACGCGAAACTGCTGGCCGACCTGACCGGCGTCGCCGACCGCCGCGCGCACTACGTCGCCGTGCTGGTGCTGATGCGTTCCGCAGACGATCCGCAACCCATCGTTGCGGAAGGCGAATGGCATGGCGAGATCATCGATACCCCGCGCGGTGAAGGTGGCTTTGGCTACGACCCCTACTTCCTGGTTCCCGGCACCGGCCTCACCGTGGCCGAACTGCGGCACGAGGAAAAGAACCGCCTGTCCCATCGCGGCAAGGCGCTGGCGCAACTCCTGGCACGCCTTCGAGCCGGAGCGTGATCCCGATAATTCCGGCCGCCGTCTCGACAGCGCCGACTTTTCTGGACGGTTCGGGCCTGGCGGCTCCGCCACCGCTGGCGCTGTATGTGCATTGGCCGTGGTGCGTGAAAAAGTGCCCCTACTGCGATTTCAATTCGCACGAGTTCCGTGGCGAAATGGACGAGGCCGCCTATCTCGCCGCGCTGATTGCCGATCTCGAAGCCGCCCTGCCGCAGATCTGGAACCGTCCGGTGAGCAGCGTCTTCATCGGCGGCGGCACGCCGAGCCTGATGCGCGCCGAAACCACCGAAGCGCTGCTGGCGGCGATCCGCATGCGCCTGCCCTTGCATCCCGGCGCCGAAGTCACGCTCGAAGCCAATCCCGGCACCGCCGAGGCGGCGAAGTTCGCCGCCTTTCGCGCCGCCGGCGTGACCCGCCTGTCGATCGGCGTGCAGAGTTTTGCCGACGCCAAGCTCTCGGCACTGGGGCGCATCCACGACGGCGCCGAGGCAAGGCGCGCGATCGAGATGGCGCAGCGCAATTTCGAACGCGTCAACCTCGACCTGATGTATGCGCTGCCGCAGCAGACTCTGGAGCAAGCGCAACAGGACATAGCCACGGCGATCGATAGCGGGGTCAGCCACATCTCCGCCTACCACCTGACGCTGGAGCCGAACACGCCCTTTCATCACTCACCGCCGCCGCTGCCCGACGACGACCTGGCGGCCGACATGCAGGAAATGGTCGAGGCCGAACTCGGCGCCGCCGGCTTCGAACATTACGAAACTTCCGCCTTTGCCAGGCCAGGCCAGCGCTGCCGGCACAACCTCAACTACTGGACCTTCGGCGATTACCTGGGCATCGGCGCCGGTGCGCACAGCAAGCTGTCGAACCACGAGACGATCTGGCGCGAGGCACGCCACCGCAACCCCCGCGCCTACCTCGCCGGTGCCGCGCGCGGCGACTTCATCAGCACCCGCCAGAGCATCGCCCGCGCCGACCTGCCCGGCGAATTCATGATGAATGCCTTGCGCCTCAACGACGGCTTTCCGCCGGCGCTGTTCACCGAGCGCACTGGCCTGCCGCTTGCCGTGATCGAAAAGTCGGCGCTGGCGGCACGGCGCGAGGGGCTGCTGGAAACCGCGGACGGCCATGTTCGTCCCACGCCGCGCGGCCGGCGCTTCCTGAATCGCTTGCTGGCGGGATTCTTGGCGTAGGCAGTTCGGCTTTTCGCCGCGGCGCGGGCTTGCGACCTATCGCGATTTCGCGTTGCCGGAACGCAGAACAGTCATGCGCTCCAGAGTCTGCTGCAGTTCGTCAACCTGATCGATCAGCGTGATGAAATGCATGCCGAAGGCGGTCAGCTGATATTCCACGCGCGGCGGCACTTCGGGGAAGCTGGTCTTGTCCAGAATGCCAAAGCGCACCAGCTTGGCCAGTCGCTCGTTGAGCACCTTGCCGCTGAGGCCGTCAATCGCATGCTCCATTTCGCCGGGACGGAGCACACCTTTTCGCACCAGGCTCAAAACGGTCAGCGACCATTTGCAGCCAATGATGCTTTCCACCATCTGATGAACGTTGGGACTGCTCATGCGCCGAAAATATTTTTCCCGTTTGTGATCAACAAAATGCACCAAAAGGTGCCTACCCGACCGGTTTGTACCCGCTTGCCGCGACCTTCACCGGCTCGTAGATTGGTTCCTGTCTGCTCACACAAAACCCAATCGAAAGGAACGCAAAATGCGAATCTCACTCTCTCTTGCGGCGTCCATTATGGCGCTATCCGCAGCCGTTTCAAGCGGCACCGTCGCCGCGGCGGATGCAAACCCGGTACCTTATCCGCAAGGCTACCGCGACTGGCACCATGTCAAGTCGATGGTCATCAATCCCGGCCACGGGCTCTACGATGCGTTCGGCGGCATCCACCATCTTTACGCGAACAAGGCCGCCATGGCGGGTTACAAGACGGGGAAATGGGCTGACGGCGCCGTCATCGTTTTCGACCTGCTCGAGGCGAAGTCGGCCGACAACGCCGTCGTCGAAGGTTCGCGCAAGGTGGTCGGTGTCATGCATCGCGACGCGCGCAAGTATGCCGCGACCGGCGGCTGGGGCTACGAGGGATTCAAGGGCGACAGCAGCACCGAACGCGCCGTGGGCGCCAATGCACTGACGGCCTGTCACCAGTGCCACATCGCGCAAAAGGACGCCGGCTTCGTCTTCAGCAAGGCGCGCCCTTGAATCGGGGTTCCGCCGCCCCCGCCCTGCGCGTTTCGCAGTGGCTCAACAGCAATCGCGCCATCACGCTGGATGAATTGCGCGGCAAGGTGGTGCTGGTCCATGCGTTTCAGATGCTTTGCCCGGCCTGCGTCATGCAGGCCGGTCCGCAGGCGGTGCGCTTGTGGCAGCGCTATCAACAAGGCAGGCCGGACAGCGACTTCGCGGTGATCGGCTTGCACACCGTCTTCGAACATCACGAGGTCATGACGCCGGCGGCACTCGCGGTCTATCTGCACGAATTCCGCATCCCCTTCCCGGTGGCGGTAGACCGGGCAAGTGCGGACGGACCGATCCCCCAAACCATGCACGCCTACGCGATGCAGGGCACGCCGACAAGCCTGCTGATCGACCGGGCCGGGCGTTTGCGCAAACAGCATTTTGGCGTCGAGCCGGACCAGCAGATGGTCGCGGACATCGATAGCCTCATCATGGAACCGGCATAGGGGGCGCGGCTTCAGTTGGCGAAGGCCAGGCCGGAGGCTGGTTCAACGAGACTTGGCGGGCCGGCGCCAGGCCATTTTATGCGTGACGGGGAAAGTCGGCGCTGGCGGCACGGCGCGAGGTGCTGCCGGACATCGCGGCCGGCCGGATGCGCCAGACCGCGCAGAGCAGGCGTTTCCTGAACCGCCTCCCGGGCGGCTTTCTCGCCGAATCCGGATCCTCATCCGGCCGGCGCGAAATATGTCACCATACGGCCCGGCGATCGACCGTGATCGACAGGCAAGGAAGCCATAGCGTGAATGACAACTCGAAGAACCTGATCGAAATCGAAAACCTGCACTTTGCGTATGGGACCAACCAGGTCCTCAAGGGCATCCAGCTTGTCGTGCCGCGCGGCAAGGTGGTCGGCATCCTCGGCGTCAGCGGCGCCGGCAAGAGCACCATCCTCAAGCTCATCGGCGGCCAGCGGCGCCCCGACCGCGGGCTGGTCCGCGTCAATGGCCGCGTCGTCCATGAGCTCGACAACGACGGGCTCTACGAAATGCGCCGCAACATGGGCATGATGTTCCAGGCCGGCGGGCTGTTCAGCGACATCTCCGTGTACGAAAATATCGCCTTCCCCATGCGCGAGCTGACCGACCTGCCCGACGACCTGATTCACGATCTGGTGCTGATGAAACTCCATGCGGTGGGCCTGCGCGGCTCGCGGACCCTGATGCCCAACGAACTTTCGGGCGGCATGGCACGGCGCGTGGCGCTGGCGCGAGCCATTGCCCTGGATCCGATGCTGGCCATGTACGACGAACCCTTCGCCGGACTCGATCCGATTTCGCTGAATGTCATCGCCGAACTGATCCGCCGTCTTAACGATGCGCTCGGCGGCACGTCGATCGTCGTTACCTACGATGTTTCGGAAACCCTGAAGGTGGTGGACTATGCCTACTTCATTCATGGCGGAGTGGTCGTCGCCTCCGGCACGCCCGACGAACTTCTGAGTTCGGAGAATCCTTCGGTGCACCAGTTCATCCATGCCGAGCCGGACGGGCCGGTGGCCTTTCACTACCCGCATCGGCCTTTCACCAGCGACCTCGAACTTCCTACGTGAGCGTGGAGGCGGCGGAAGGTAACGAGTAAACCCGTTAGGCATCGGGTTGGATATCGAGCGTAGCGAGCAAACCAGGAACCCCCCGCGAGGGGGGCGAAGGGGGGCGGGTGTTTGAAAAGCATTGACTTTCATGCTGTGGGGTGGTGTTTCCCGCAGCATGAAAGTCAATGCTCCTTGCCGTCCACCCGGGCCTGCAGCAGGAGCGGAATCAGGCGCCAGGCCAGGATGCCGAAGCCGATGAGCCAGCCGCACGCAGCGAGCACCAGCCAGAGGGCATAGCTTTCCGGCAGAAACTGCGGGGCGACGACGCGCAGCAGGAAGGCGGCGATCATGATCCACAACACCGCCTTGTCGATGGGTTCGAAGACCACTTTTCTGCCGGTGTGGCCCTTGGCAATCCGGATCAGCATCGCGGGAATGATCAGGCCCATGACGCCCAGCCCGAATACATGGGTCGACAAGGCGCCGACCCAGGCCGGCGGCGCGACCTGGCCGAGAAATTCGACCAGCAGTTGCAGCACGATGGCGGCATAGCCCAGGTACATGATGCCGAGATCGAGGCGCTGCAGGGCCAGCTGCGGTTTCCAGAAGAAAAACCTGCCGGCGAGCAACAGGGCCAGCAGCAGTGAAAGCCAGGCCGCCAGCGCCGGCGGCATCAGTCCGGCGCCGACCAGCAGCAGCGCGAGCAGCTTGATGGCCTTGTCCAGCGCGGCATGGCGGAGGATGTCCACCTGAAAGATGCTCTTCATGAACTGGGTCAGCGTGCGCTCCAGCATGACTAGTAAGGCGACGCGGAAGAGACCGGTGGCCATGCTGATGCCAATCTGGAAATGCTCGGCACTCAGCATCGACTGCTTGGCGATCAGGAAGGCGGGGAGGATCAGCAGGAAGAAATAGTTGTCGCGGTAGCTGTCGCCCTTGCGATGGCGCACCAGTGTCCACAGCAGCATGGCGACGATCGTGGCCAGAAACAGCTTGTTGGAAAGCTCGAACAGGAAGTCCGGCCAGCGTGCGCCGAACCACATGCCGGCGCGCTCGAACAGCCAGGCCGCGACCAGAAAGATCAGCGCCGCGCCGTGATAACCGCGAATCTGCACCCAGTTCTTGGTCGAAGTCAGCAGAAAGCCGCCGAGCACGGCCCAGCCGAAGCCGAAAAACATCTCGTGGGCGTGCCACTGCACGGCGCCAAAGGAGGTCTCCGGCGCCGGCAGCACGCCAAGATGCAGCAGCACCCAGAGCAGCGGCAGACTGAGTCCCGACAGGCAGGCAAGGCTGAAAAAGGGACGGAAGCCGACCAGCCAGAAGGGGTGTGCGGAACCCCTCATTGCTCCCGCTGCACCATCGACTCGACACGGTTACGGCCGGAGCGCTTGGCCTGGTACAACGCGGCATCGGCGCGCGTGATGATTTCATCGAGGCCGTCATCGTCGGGCCGGCTCACGGTTATTCCGATGCTCACCGTGCAGGGCGGTAAACCCTCGGCCCTCGACTCAATCGTGGCACGCAGCCGTTCCGCGACGACGCGGGCCTCATCCAGCGAAGTCTCGGGCAGCAGCGCAACGAATTCCTCGCCGCCGAAACGGCCGAGCCGGTCGGGCTGCCGCAACAGGGATTTGACGCGAGCGACGAAATCGATCAGCACCCGGTCGCCGACCGGATGCCCGTGCGTGTCGTTGACTGCCTTGAAGTGATCCAGGTCGATCATCAGCAAGGCCATGATTCCGTGATTGCGGCGGCAGCGCGCCAGTTCCAGCTCGCAGGCCTCGAGCAGCGCGCGCCGGTTGAATGCGCCCGTCAATGAATCGTGTGTCGCCAGGTGTTCGAGTTCGCTGCGCAGCCTGTCCGTGGCCATCAGCACCATTCCGATGGTTGTCGTCAGCATCGCCAGGGCATAGACCGTGATGTAGGCTGTTTGCTCCGGCTGAAAGTTGTTGAAGATTCCGTCGGCGGCGGACAGGCCGAAGGCGGAGCTGAAACGCAAGGTCTGGGTCAGCGCAAGCACCAGCATGGCGGTTGCGGTGAAGTAGGTGGAAAAGTTCCGCGGCGCATGACGCAGTATCACGCGGGCGTGGGCAAAGGACATTGCCGCCATCAGGCCGGAAGTGATTCCGATGCGGATACCGTAGTGAGGTTCGACCAGTGAAAACCAGAAAAGCGGTGTCAGCGCCAGAAGAATCACGCCGGCCCAGAACTTGACCGAAGGCTTGAAACCAAGAAATTGCTGGCTGCCGAAGTAAAGCAGCACCGCTCCGCTCAGCAGGAACAGGTTGCCGATCACGATCGAGAAAAAATCCGGGATTGCGCCGCGTGCGCCGAACAGCAGGGTGGCGAGGAACAGTATGACCGGAGCCGTCGCCCATTCACGCAGACCTTTGATGCTCGGCGGGTAGTTGCGGCGCAGGAAGAACAGCACCACCGCCATCAGCAGGCTCATGATGCCCGCAATCAGGATGACGGAACGAACATCGAGGCCGAGCATGTTCAGTTCCTGCGGCGGAACAGGACATCCCACACGCCGTGGCCCAGCCGCAAGCCGCGGCTTTCGAATTTGGTCTGCGGGCGGTACGGGGGCCGCGGCGTGAAGCCGTTGGCCATGTTCAGCAGCTGCGCTTCGCCGGAGAGTACCGTCAGCATCTGATCGGCATAGTCTTGCCAGTCGGTGGCGCAGTGCAGGTAGCCGGTGGACGCCAGTCGCGTCGCCAGCAGGCGGACAAAATCGGCCTGGATCAGGCGGCGTTTCTGCTGGCGCTTCTTCGGCCAGGGGTCGGGAAAGAAAATGTGGATGCCGGACAGCGATGCCGGTGCAATCATGTCGCGCACCACTTCGACCGCATCGTGCTGGATCACGCGCAGGTTGGAGAGTTCGCGCGTGGCGATTTCCTTCAGCAGGTTGCCGACGCCGGGCGTGTGCACTTCGATGCCGAGGTAGTCGTTCTGCGGATGCTGCCCGGCGATGATCGCGGTGGTCTCACCCATGCCGCAGCCGATTTCGAGGATGCGGTGGGCGCGGCGACCGAACACGGCATCGAGGTCGAGCGGTGTCGCTTGATAGGGAATGCCCCAGCGCGGCATGCCTTCCTCGTGGAATCGCCGCTGCGCGTCGGAGACGCGGCCTTGGCGCAGAACGAAGCTGCGGATGTGGCTGGCGCGGCGCTCATCGGTCGCCGCCTCGTCGCCGGCGCCGCTCATTGGACTACCCTCCCCCCAGCCCCGATCCCACGGCCGGCTCTGCATAGCCGGCCGGCTGCGGCAGCGCGGAGCAGTGCTCCGCGAAACCCTGCCTTCGCCCCAAGGCAGGGGGTGATGGTGGTTCGCCGCTGCGCGGCTCCGTGTGTTGGCTGCGCCCCCCTTGGGACGGTCCGGCGGGGAGCGCTCATTTGGCGGGCTTTTGAATAGTCGGCGCCGGCGCTGCGGCGGTGACGTCGTCCGACAGGGGCTCCCCGTCGGCAATGCCGGCCAGCAGCTTGTCGAGCGCGTAGCGCGGCCGCGGGATCGCCTCGGGCAGGGAGGCGCAGGCGGAATGCAGGGTCACCTCGCCCAATGCGGGCTGGATGCTGTCGGGAAGATTCAAGGCGCGCACCAGATCGAACCAGTGTGCCTGGTTGGCACGCGGCCCGAAATAATAGACGGCCAGGTCGTGCACGATGGTTTCGAGAGTCTTCGCCTGTTTCGCGTACCAGGCAGCGTAGGCGTCCTGGACTGCCGTTGAATAGGCAGGCAGATCGAGACAGGCGGCGGTCAGCAGGGACAGCCCGTGAGCGCGGCCGAACAGGCGTTGACGAATGAATATTTCAGGCTGATCGGCGGCATAGCCCCTGTTTTCGGGCTTGACCTCCAGAGCCGGCGCCGCCGCCGTGCCCATGGGCATGACGGCGGGTGTGGCCGGTGGCGGCGCATCCTCGGCCTGCGCCGAACCCAGCAGTGCCGCAATCACGACGCTGGCGAACAGGCGCTTCACTTGCCGCCGATCAATCCGCCGCCGGGGGAACTGGGCGTCGCTGCGTAGAACTTCTTCGGCATGCGCCCGGCCCGGTACGCCTCGCGCCCCGCCTCAACCGCCTTCCTCATGGCGCCGGCCATCAGTACCGGGTCCTGCGCGCCGGCAATCGCGGTATTCATCAGCACGCCATCACAGCCGAGTTCCATCGCAATCGCCGCATCCGAGGCGGTACCGACGCCGGCGTCGACCAGCACCGGCACCTTGGATTGTTCGATGATCAGCTTCAGGTTCCATGGGTTGAGGATGCCCATGCCGGAGCCGATCAAGGAGGCCAGCGGCATGATCGCGACGCAGCCGATGTCTTCCAGCATGCGCGCCTGGATCGGATCGTCGGCGCAATACACCATCACCTGAAAGCCGTCCTTGACCAGGGTCGCGGCGGCCTTGAGGGTTTCCGGCATGTTGGGGAACAGCGTGTGCGGATCGCCCAGCACCTCGAGCTTGCACAGCGCATGGCCGTCGAGCAGTTCGCGCCCGAGGCGCAGGGTGCGCACCGCTTCGTCGGCCGTGAAGCAGCCGGCGGTGTTGGGCAGGATGGTGAACTGCGCCGGCGGCAGTACTTCCAGGATCGAGGGCTGACCCGGTTCCTGGCCGATGTTGGTGCGGCGGATGGCGACTGTGATGATTTCGGCGCCCGAGGCGTCGATCGCGGCGCGGGTTTGCGCGAAGTCCCTGTACTTGCCGGTGCCGACCAGCAGGCGCGATTGATAGGACTTGCCGGCGATGACGAGAGAATCCGGGTTCATGATGAGTAAATCCTGAAGGTGCAGAAGGTGTGTTTAGCCGCCGCCGACGGCGACGACAATTTCGATCTGGTCGCCGGCGGCCAACGCCGTTTCGGCGTGCCGGCTCTTCGGCACGATCTCGCCGTTGCGCTCCACCGCGACGCGCTTGCCGGCAAGGCCGCGAGCTTCGACCAGGGCTGCGACGGAAATAGGCGC
>JBIJDJ010000088.1:0-12215 GCA_044344175.1 Sulfuritalea sp. | reverse complement strand
ATGGATGATTACCTGGTGCTGTACGCGCAGATTGGCGGGAACATTTATCTGCTGGCGATCAGGCATCAGCGGCAACTCTCATTCGATTTCGAGTCCAATTGGGGTGCGGTCTCGTCAATGCCGTAGCACATCCATAGCGGAGTCCAAGTGTGCCTTCAGAGTGTGGGAGGATTGCCGCAATTGATTTTGTTTTGATAAGCAGTCCGCCCTCGATAGAAGAAGCGGAGGATCAGAGGGCCGGGATCGAATTGAATTTGCATAGTCGTTGAAAGTCGGCGCCGGCGGCACGGCGATAGTCTGCAATCGTTGCTCAGTGACGGCCGACAGACGTCGTGCTACGGAACCGGACACCTCATTAACTCCCAACAATTCGCACGTGGCGCTTGATCGCGCCGAACTCCTGGCAGACAATGCCATACCGTCTGGAGGCCTCCCATGCCCACCCACTTTCTTGCCACGCTGCCGAACTTCCTCGCCTACCTCGGCATCGCCGTCGTACTTCTGACCGCATTCATGGCGATCTATCTCTACGTCACGCCCTACGACGAGATCGCCCTGATCCGCAACAACAACATGGCGGCAGCCATTTCGCTCTCGGGCGCACTGCTCGGCTTCGCCATGCCGATCGCCAACGTCATTGCCCACAGCGACACGCTGCTCGACCTGATGGTGTGGGGGGTGATCGCCGGCATCGTGCAACTGCTGGCCTGGGGCGTGGCGCGCGTGGCGTTGCCGCGGCTGAAGGAAGCCATCGCTGCCGGACTCGTGGCGCCGGCCACTTTCGTCGCCGCGCTGTCGCTCACGGTCGGCCTGATCAACGCCGCCTGCATGACTTATTAACGCTCATGACACCAAAGAGCCACGCACCGATGATGAAACACGCTAAAAGCAAATTGAAGGCCCGCCCCCCCACCGCTACGCGGCCCACGGCTGGCTTTGCACAGCCAGCCGGCTGCGGCGGCGCACCGCATGCGGTGCGAAACCCCGCCTCGCCCCCTCACGGGGGGCTACTGATCGGCTCGCTTCGCTCGACTATCACCAGTCGCTCCGAACGAGTTATTTCACGCTAATCAAGGAGACCGCCATGGCACTCATGGATTTCATCAAGAAACAGTTTATCGACATCATCCAGTGGACCGAGGACGATGGCGACACCATGGCCTGGCGTTTCCCGATGGCCGAAATGGAAATCCAGAACGGCGCCAGCCTGACGGTGCGCGAATCGCAGATGGCGGTGTTCATCAACGAAGGCGTGGTCGCCGACGTCTTCGGGCCCGGCATGTACAAGCTGACGACGCAGACGCTGCCGGTGCTGACTTACCTGAAAAACTGGGACAAGCTGTTCGAGTCGCCCTTCAAGTCCGATGTCTACTTTTTTTCCACGCGGCAGAAGATCGACCGCAAGTGGGGCACGCCGAATCCGGTGACGATCCGCGACAAGGATTTCGGCATGGTGCGCCTGCGCGCCTTCGGCATCTATGCCTTCCACCTGACCGACCCGAAAGCTTTCCACACCACCCTGTCCGGCACCATGGAACGCTTCACCTCGGAACAGCTCGAAGGCCAGTTGCGCAACACCGTCGTCGGCCACATTTCGGACATCTTCGGCGAGTCCGGCGTGCCCTTCATCGACATGGCCTCCAACCAGGTCGAGTTCGGCAATGCGCTGAAAGCCAAGATGGAGCCGATGTTCCAGCAGTACGGCTTGAGCCTCGACAGCCTCAACGTGCAAAACATCTCCCTGCCCGAGGAACTGCAGGCCATGCTCGACAAGCGCATCGGCGTGAATATGATGGGCGGCATGCAGGCCTACACGCAGTTCCAGACCGCCGAGGCGATCCCGCTCGCGGCCGCGAATGAAGGCGGACTGGCCGGACTGGGCGCCGGCGTCGGCGTCGGCTTCGGCGTCGGCCAGCAGGTCGCCGCCTCGATGGCGCAGTCGCTGAACCCGGCCGCTGCTCCCGCTACAGCCCCGGCCGCCGTGTCGCCAGCGCCGACTTCTGCTCCCGCAGTTCCCGTCTCGGCCGATGAGATCGTCGCCACCATAGAAAAGCTGCACGCCCTGGTCGGCAAGGGCATGCTGTCACAAGCCGAGTTCGACGCGAAGAAGGCGGAGCTGTTGAAGAGGCTTGGGTAAGACCCATTAGCCACAGAGGACACAGAGATCACAGAGGAAAATCTTTTGGGTTTGCCGTTCTCTGTGCCCTCTGTGTCCTCTGTGGCTAAAAAGGTTTTCTGCTAATGCCGTTTTCCGCCAACTGCCCATCCTGCGGCGCGCCGGTCGTCTTCAAGTCGTCGGCGTCCTTCCACTGTGTCTGCGAGTTCTGTCGCAGCACCCTGGTGCGCCACGGCGGCAACCTGGAAAACCTCGGCCGCATGGCCGATCTGCTCGAGGATGCCTCGCCGCTCCAGCTCGGCACCGAGGGCCGCTATCGCGGCGTGCATTTTGCCGTGGTCGGGCGCATACAGCTGCGCTACGAATCGGGGCTCTGGAACGAGTGGCATCTGCTGTTTGACGATATGCGGGGCGGCTGGCTGTCCGATGCCAATGGCGAATACGTAGTCACCTTTCTGACGCCGCCGGGCGCGACGCTGCCCGGGTTCGCCACGCTGATGCCGAACGACGAGCTCAAGCTCGCGGGCCGCGACTTCATCGTCACCGACCTCGAAGAAGCCCTGTGTATCTCGGGCGAAGGCGAGTTGCCCTTCGCCTTCGGCGCCGGCTACCCGGCACAACTGGCCGACCTGCGCACCACCGGTGAAGCCGAATCCGCCTTCGCCAGCATCGACTACTCGGAAACACCGCCGCTGTTCTTCGTCGGCGAATCGCTGCCTTTCGAGTCCTTCGCCTTCGCCAATCTGCGCGGCGCGGAAATGGTGAAGGCCGCCGGCGTCAAGGCGCTGCAATGCCCGCGCTGCGGCAGCGCCATCACACTGCACGACAAAGCCGTGCAAAGCGTCGCCTGTCCGTCCTGCCTGACCGTGCTCGAACCCGCCGACGACAGCCTGCGCATCCTGCAACAGGCCACGGCCGCGCGCCCCATCGAACCGCTGATTGCGCTCGGCAGCGTCGGCAAATTCCTCGGCAAGGACTGGACCGTCATCGGTTTTCAGCAGCGCGTCATCACGGCAGAGGGCATCGACTATCCGTGGCAGGAATTCCTCCTGCACCATCCGCAGGAAGGCTTTCGCTGGCTGGTCGAATCGACGGGGCACTGGAGCTGGGTCAGTCCGGTCACCAAACCGCCGCGTTACCACACCGGCTTGCCATTGACAATTTACAACGGCGAAATGTACACGCGCTACTCGGCGGGTTCCGCCGAGACCCGCTACGTGATCGGCGAATTCACCTGGAAGGTACAGGTCGGCGAAACCTGGGAAGTCACCGACTTCATCGCCCCGCCGAAAATGCTCAGCCGCGAAGCCAGCCACACCGAATCCACCTGGTCGCTCAGCGAGTACCTGCCCGTCGGGGAGGTGGAGGCCGCCTTCAAGCTGAAAACCCCGCTGCCGGCACCGGTCGGTATCGGCATCAACCAGCCGAATCCGCGTGCGGAAAGCCATCGCAAGATCTGCAGCATGTTCTGGAAATTCCTCGGCCTGGCCATCATCGCGCAACTGCTCTGGTTTTTCATCCTCGGCGGCCGCACGCTGCTCGACCAGCGCATGGTGTTCTCGCCAACGAACGACGAGCCGGTCACGACGCAGACGTTCCGGCTCGACAAGCCGGCACGCAACCTCGTACTGCGCCACGACACCGATCTCGACAACAACTGGCTGGGCCTCGACCTGACCCTGGTCGAGAAAAACAGCGGCAAGGCCTGGGTCGCGCAAAGCGACGTCGCCTACTGGCACGGCTCGGATGGCGGCGAGAGTTGGAGCGAAGGCGACCGCACCCGCGAGCTGGTATTTCGCGACCTGCCGGCCGGCACTTACTATTTCGTCATCGATCCGGAGATTTCCGATGAGAAGCCGGTCAACGTGGCCGACCGCGTCAAGGTCATCCGCGACCAGGCGGCCTGGAGCAACTTCTTCTTCCTGCTGATCTTCCTCGCCCTGCTGCCGATGTTCAGCCGCTACCGGCTGCAGGCCTTCGAGGCCGAGCGCTGGAAGGATGCCGACTTCCTTTCCACCGGCGCCGACTTCGGTTCGGACGACAGTGGCGACAGCGATGCCGGAGGCGACGACTGATGCCGCGCCTCGCCATGATCATTAGCATCGCCGCCTTCGCCCTGTTCAATTACGGGCAATACCTGGGCTGGAGTCTGTTTTCCGACGATGCCCAAGCCCAGCCGGTGCGTTCCGCCAACGCAGCGCGGGCGTTCCACAAGTAAAAGTGTCCTGATGCAACGCCCCCTGCTGGTTTCCGTTTTCATCGTCGCCTCCTGCGGGCTGGCCTACGAGCTGATCGCCGGCGCGCTGGCGAGCTACCTGCTGGGCGATTCGGTGATGCAGTTTTCCACCGTGATCGGCGTTTACCTGTTCGCCATGGGCATCGGCTCCTGGCTTTCCAAACATGTCGGCAGCGCATCTGTGTCCGGCCTTCTGGTGCGCTTCATCCAGATCGAGTTGCTGGTCGGCCTGCTCGGCGGCCTCTCGGCGGGACTGCTGTTCCTGTTGTTTACCCTTCACGCCGGCCCCTTCCGCTTCACGCTGTATGGGCTGGTGCTGCTGATCGGCATCCTGGTCGGGCTGGAAATCCCGCTGATCATGCGCATCCTCAAGCGTGAGGTAGCGTTCAAGGATCTCGTCGCGCAGGTGCTGACCTTCGACTACATCGGCGCGCTGGCGGTATCGGTGCTGTTCCCCCTGCTGCTGGCGCCGCACCTCGGACTGGTCCGCAGCGCGCTGCTGTTCGGCCTGCTCAATGCGGCCGTCGCCGCCTGGGCGCTGTGGCTGTTCCGTCTGCAAATAGGGCCCATGGTCGTACTGCGCACTCAATGCATCGCGGTGATCGGCGCGCTCGCCATCGCCTTCGGTTTCGCCGGGACCTTCGTCAGCCTGGCCGAAGCCAACCTCTACAACGAGGACATCGTGCATGCCGAGTCGAGCCCCTATCAGCGCATCGTTGTCACGCGCTGGCGCGATGAGATTCGGCTGTATCTGAACCACAACCTGCAGTTTTCCTCCCGCGACGAATACCGCTACCACGAGGCGCTGGTGCATCCGGGCCTGGCGGCCTTGCCCGGCGCGCGCAAGATCCTGGTGCTGGGCGGCGGCGACGGCATGGCGGTGCGCGAAATCCTCAAGTACCCGCAGGTCGACAGCATCACGCTGGTCGACCTCGATCCGCGCATGACCGAACTGTTTTCGCAATCGCCCATGCTGGTCGGGCTGAACGGCGGCGCGCTGAGTTCGCCGAAGCTGAAGATCATCAATACCGACGCCCTGCAATGGCTCGAGCAATCGCACGAGATGTTCGACTTCGTCGTCGCCGATTTCCCCGATCCGTCCAATCACAGCCTGGGCAAACTCTACTCGACCGCCTTCTATCGCCTGCTGAAACAGCACGTCGCCGAAACCGGCCGCATCGTGGTGCAGGCCACCTCGCCGATGTATGCGCGGGAAAGCTTCTGGACCGTGGTCGCCACGCTGGAAGCCGCCGGCTGGCAGACCGCGCCCTACCATGCGCTGGTGCCCAGCTTCGGCGAATGGGGCTACATCCTCGCCGGCCGCCGCGAGTATCGGCCGCCCGTGTCCATTCCTGTACCGACACGCTTCATCACCCCGGACGCGCTGCCGGCGTTGTTCCACTTCCCCGCCGACATGGCGCGCATTCCCGCCGAACCGAATCGGCTCGACAACCAGAATCTGGTGCGTGTGTTCGAGCGGGAATGGGGCAGGGTGCAGACGCACTGATGCGCAGGCGCGACTTCCTCGCCGCGACATCGGCCGCTGCCGCTCTGGCGGCCTGCGGTTCCAAGGCTGCACCTCCCTTGCCGCCGGGAATTCTGTCCGGTGCCAACGACGCCCTCGGCCACCGCCTGCGCAAACCCGATTTCCCGGCGCCGGCGGAAACGCGGCACACTTCCGTGGCAATCGTCGGCGGCGGCATCGGCGGGCTCTCGGCGGCCTGGAAGCTGGCGCGCGCCGGTTGCGACGACTTCCTGCTGCTGGAAATGGAGAGCGAAGCCGGCGGTAATTCCCGTGCCGGAAAGAACGAGGTTTCGGCGCATCCGCTGGGCGCGCATTATTTACCGTTGCCACCGCGCGAAGCGCGCGCCACGCGCCAATTGCTGGCCGAACTCGGCGTGCTGCAAGGCGACCCGAATGCCGCGCATCCGGCCTACGACGAAAAATATCTGTGTCACGCGCCGCAGGAACGTCTTTACACCAACGGCTACTGGCAGGACGGCCTGTGGCCGACGCTCGGCGTGCCCAAAGCCCAGCGCGCGCAATACACCCGCTTTCAGGACCATGTCGCCGGGCTGCGCCAGCACCGCGACGCGTCCGGCCGGCGCGCCTTCGCGCTGCCGCTGGCGCTGTCCGGCCGCGCTCCGGAACTGCTGGCGCTCGACCGCATCACGCTGCGCGAGTGGCTGCTGCGCGAGGGCTACACCGCACCGGGCCTGCTCTGGCTCGCCGACTACGCCTGCCGCGACGACTATGGCACGTCCGCCGCGCAGACCTCGGCCTGGGCCGGACTGCACTACTTTGCCTGCCGCGATGGCGACGGCCAGGTGCTGACCGCGCCGGAAGGCAACGCCTGGCTGGCGCGCGGACTGGCGCGCGCGGCGGCGGGGCGCGTGCAGCAAAACGCGATTGTGTTCCGCGTCGAGCAGCGCAAGAGAGACGCCGCCTGCGACGTCTACTTCGCCGCGGAAAACCGCAGCGTTCGCATCATCGCTCGCGAACTGATCTGGGCCGCGCCGCTGTTCCTGATTCCGCATGTGTTCGTCGCGCCGCCCCCGGAATGGCTGGCGGCGATCCGCGGCGCCGAGTACGCGCCCTGGATCGTGGCCAACCTGACATTGACGGAAGCGCCACAGACCCGCGCCGGACACCCGCTGGCCTGGGACAACGTGCTGCACGACAGCGCGGCGCTGGGCTACGTGGTGGCGACCCACCAGCAGCTGCGTTACGCACCGGGGCCGACGGTGATCACCTGGTACCGTGCGCTGCAGGAAGAATCGGCGTCCCGTCAGCGCCGACTTTCTTACTCGCACGAGGACTGGGCACGCGAGATACTCGCCGACCTGGCGCGACCGCATCCCGAAATCCGCGAGCTGACGACGCGGATCGACATCCACCGCCATGCCCACGCCATGATTCGCCCGCAGCCCGGCCGCCTGTGGGGCGGCAACCGCCAGGTTTTCGAGCAGGGCAGGGCCGGCATCCAGTTCGCCCATGCCGATGTGTCCGGCCTGTCGCTGTTCGAGGAAGCCAATTACCGCGGCGTGCTGGCCGCCGAGCGCACGCTGGCCCGGCTCGGCGTATCCTTTGTGTCCTCGCTATGAACGGCCTGCACATCCTTGCCGAGTTTCACGCCTGCGACGGCGATCGCCGCCTGCTGCACGACGCCGCGCGGTTGGCCGCGCTGTGCCGTCGCGCCTGCGCCGATGCCGGGCTGGCGGTGGTCGCCGAAGCCTTCCATCAGTTCCCCGCCGCCGGGGCAACCGGCGCCCTGGTGCTGGCCGAATCGCATCTGGCGATCCACACCTGGCCGGAGTTGAACGCGGTGACGCTCGACCTTTACGTCTGCAACTATAGCCAGGATAATCGCGCTGCCGCGGAAGCCGCTTACGAGGCGCTGAGAGCGGAATTCAAGCCGCAACGCGTGGTGCGCCACGATGTGAAGCGCGGCGCGATCCAACCGGCGACGCCGGCCCACACGAACTAGAAAACCATGGCTATTCGGCTGTTTTTCTTCCTGCTGGTTTTTGCCAACCTGCTGTTCTTTGCCTGGGCGCAGGGCTACTTCGGCCAGATCGACGACAACCGCGAACCGCAGCGAATCGCGGGACAGTTGCAGGCCGAGAAGCTGCGCATCGTGCCCAACATAACGGCGGCCGGGACGAAAAAGCAGGATCCGGCCTGCCGTATCATCAATGGCCTGAACCCGACCGAAGCCGAGAACCTCAAATCAGCCATGAAAGCCGGCGGGGGCGAGGCGACGATCCTGCCGCTGGCGGAGCCGAAGCCTCATCTGGTGATCATTTCCGACCTGGCCAACAAGGTCGCCGCAGAGAAGAAGATGGCAGAACTGGCCCGCTTCGGGGTCGCGGAACAAACCGCCGTCGAACTGGAGGGTGGCCGCTATGAAATAGTCCTCGGCAGTTTCCCGACCGAATCGTCCGCGCGCGAATTGCTGCAGGGCCTGGTGAAGCGCGGAATCAAGTCGGCCCGCGTGGACAGCCGCGAACAGCCCGCACCGAAGGTCCGCGTCGAAGCCCGCGGACCGGCCCAGGAACTGTTGCGGCAACTGCCCCAGCTGATCGCACCCTATGCCGATGCCACCGTCGGCGATTGTCCATCGTGACCTGGGTGGTCGGACTCACCGGCGGCATCGGCAGCGGCAAGAGCGCGGCGGCCGACCTGTTCGCCACGCACGGAATTCCGGTGATCGACACCGACGCCATCGCCCATGCCCTGACCAAAGGCGGCGGCGCTGCCATGCCACTCATTCGCGCCGGATTCGGTGACGCGGTGGTGGCTGCCGACGGCGCGCTCGACCGCGCCGCGATGCGCGCCATGGTCTTCGCCGACGAGTCGACGAAAAATCCGGCGCGCAAGCGCCTGGAAGCCATCCTGCATCCGCTGATTCGCGGCGAAAGCGAACGCCAGCTCACGGCTGCGGCGTCCACGGCACCCTATGCCATCCTGGTGGTGCCGCTGCTGATAGAGTCCGGCGACTACCGCAAGCGGGTTAACCGGATCGCCGTGGTGGATTGCGCCGAGGCGACACAAATTACCCGTGTCATGAGCCGCAGCGGGCTGGCCCGGCCCGAAATCGAACGTATCCTGGCCGCGCAGGCAACGCGCAGCGAGCGCCGCGCGGCAGCCGACGACATCATCGACAACGACGGCGACCTTGCCGCCCTGCCTGCACAGATAGAGCGTCTGCATGTGAACTATTTGGCATTGTCGCAGCGGCTTGGTTGAGATTTGCACTGAATTGGGTCACAATCTCAGCAATTTTCTCCACTCGGCAAACGCGTGATCACTTACGAATACCCTCTCAGCGAGCGCGTTCGCACGCTATTGCGGCTCGAAGATCTTTTTGACAAGGTCACTCATTTCGCTGCTGCAGAAGGTGCCATGGAGCACCACGTCGCGCTTGTCACGCTGTTTGAAATTCTCGAGGTCGCCGGCCGCGCCGAACTGAAATTCGACCTGGTACAGGAACTCGAACGTCAGCGCCAGATACTGCTTTCCTTCCGCAACAACCCCGATATTTCCGAGGACGCCCTCTCCGGTGCCCTCTACGAAATCGAGCAGGCCAGTTCGCTGCTGCTGGCCATGCACGGCAAGATCGGCCACTACCTGCGTGAAAACGAATGGCTGATGACCATCAAGAACCGCGCCGCGATTCCCGGTGGCGTCTGCGAGTTCGACCTGCCGGGGTACCACTACTGGCGGCATCGCGACGCAGCGCTGCGTCAGCAGGACATCCGCGGCTGGCTCGCGCCGATGCTGCCGATCCGCGCCGGACTGGCAATCGTGCTGCGCCTGCTGCGCGCCTCGGGCCGCTCCGAGCAGCAAACCGCCCAGCGCGGCACCTTTCAGCTGATGCTGGGCGGTCGCAGCGCGCAACTGATCCGCCTCAAGACCGGCCCGGGAGACCCCTGCATGCCAGAGATTTCCGCCGGCAAGTTCGCCATCAACATCCGCTTCCTGCGCCCCGACATGGATCAGCGGCCGCGGCTGGTCGACACAATGGTCAACTTCGAACTCACCCTGTGCAACCTGTAGGTCCCGCCGCACCCCGCGTCGTCACCTGCCCGAGTTGCGGCAGGCCCGTCGAGTGGCTCGCGGAAAACCGCCACCGGCCGTTCTGCTCGGCGCGCTGCAAGGGCACCGATTTCGGCGCGTGGGCCACGGAAAAGTATCGCGTCGCGGCCACCGAAGAGCCGCATCCGGCAGATCAGTCGGAGTAGCGCGGCTGTAGGGCCGACTTCAGTCGGCCCTGCGACGCCATCCACCCTTGGCCGACTGAAGTCGGCCCTACATTTCCCAGGCGGCGCGAATCGCCGCAATGCCGTGGGCGCCGGCGCGTTGCGCGGCATCGAGATCCGTCCGCGACATCCCGCCCAGGGCAAAAGTCGGCAGTGGCGACACGCCGAGCGCGGCGGAAAAATTGTCCCAGCCGATACCCGCCACGCCCGGATGGCTGACCGTCGCCCGCACCGGACCGAAAACCGCGAAGTCGCAGCCGAGCTGCGCCGCGTGTTCGAGTTCCGCTGACGAATGACAGGAGGCCGCGACCAGCGCAAAATCCGGCCGCGTCGTTTGCTCCGCCAATTGTCGTGCCGGCAGATGCACCCCATCCGCCCCGGCGGCAGCCGCCAGCCCAAGATCGCCATTGACCAGCACCCGGGCGCCGTACTGATGACACAGGTCGACGGCGGCATGCACGAAGGCCGAACGCCGCGCGGCATCGAGCTGCGGCTCGCGCAGTTGGACCAGCTTGAGACCGCCCTCCAGCGCGTGCGCCAGCGCCAGCAACTGGGCATCGATGCCGATCTCGCCGGCATGGGTGAGGGCGTAAAAATCCGGCAGGGCCAGCGCCGCCAGCACCGGCGCGTTGGCCGGCAGCATCGGTGACACCGTCAGACCGTCCGCGCGCTGCCAGGCCAGCGCGCTATGCACATGGTCGTGCAATTCGCCGCACCAGTCGCGGACGCGGAAGAAGTTGAGCCGGACGTGGGCGTGCTCGTAGACATGCTCGCGGCGCAGCCAGGGATCGGCGCGCGTCACGCCTATGCCCAGCTCCTCGCCCAGCTCGCGCACCAGCGCCGCATGCGGCGTTTCGCCGGGCTCGACCTTGCCGCCGGGAAATTCCCAGTAACCGGGATAGAAGGTTCCGGGCGCGCGCTGGCCAAGCAGGAATTCCATTGCGCCATCGGCTGCCCGCCGCTCGATGACGGCGGCGGCAACCTCGGTGAGCTTCATTTCTTGGTGACGGCCCGAGGCGACTTGCCGGCATGACGCCCGGCATGGTCGCGGGCGAACTGCCAGGCGACGCGGCCGCTGCGCGAACCGCGCATCAGGCTCCATTGCAGGGCTTCGCCGCGCGCACCTTCGATCTGCTGCGGCGACATGCCGAACTCGCCCAGCCAGTGCGCGCAGATTTCCAGATAGTGGTCCTGGCCGAAGGGATAGAAGGACAGCCAGAGGCCGAAACGCTCCGAGAGCGAAACCTTCTCCTCGGTGGTTTCGCCGGGATGGATGTCGCCGTCGGCGTTGTATTTGGTTTCGAGGTTCTCCGACATCTTTTCCGGCATCAGGTGGCGGCGGTTGGAAGTCGCATACACCAGCAGGTTGTCCGGCATGCCGGTGATCGAGCCGTCGAGGATGCTTTTCATCGCCTTGTAGCCGGGCTCGCCCGACTCGAAGGAGAGGTCGTCGCAGAAGATGATGAAGCGTTCCTTGCGGCCGGCGATCAGATCCACGATCTCCGGCAGGTGCACCAGCTCGTCCTTGTCCACTTCGATCAGGCGCAAGCCCTTGGCAGCGAACCGGTTCAGCACGGCCTTGACCAGCGAGCTCTTGCCGGTGCCGCGCGCGCCGGTCAGCAGCACATTGTTGGCGCTGCGTTTGGCGACAAACTGTTTGGTGTTCTGCGCGATGCGCTGCTTCTGGTCCTCGACGCCCTGCAGGTCCTCGAAGCGGATGCGGTGCGGCTGCTTCACCGCCTCCAGCCAGCCGCGCCCGCCGCGGGTGCGCCAGCGAAATGCCGTGGCCGACCAGTCGGTCGGCGGCAGGGGCGTGGGCAGGATGGCCTCGATACGATCGAACAGCGCATCGAGGCGGTCGATCAGGGGAGCAAATGCGCGGGCGGGATCGGACATCGGTTAAGCTTGCGGGCCATTGAAGGAAGCTCACTTTAGCAGAATCATGTCCCGATTCTTCCCCGCCCTGATCGTCCTGCTGGCGCTGTTTACCATGGCCGGCTGCTCGCAAAGCCCGGTCAAACCCGGGCCGGCCGCCGTCGAACCGGCGCCGACTCTTGCCGCATGTCCCGCGCCCGCCACCTGCCCCGCCTGCCCGGTGTG
>JBIJDJ010000087.1:0-12217 GCA_044344175.1 Sulfuritalea sp. | reverse complement strand
TCGCCACCGCGCTGGTCGGGTTGGTAGTTGTCATGCCCTGGCTCGGACACGCCAGTTTTCATGCCTACAAGGATCTCGTCGAGTAAACGACGAGGCATTGCAGTTTCCTTCTTCGCCCCAATCTGGATACGATGAACCCATTGCTCGACTTCAGCGGGTTGCCCCGCTTTGACGCCGTTCAGCCCGAACACGTCACCCCCGGCATCCGCCAGTTGCTCGACGAAAACCGCGCCCTGATCGAACGCCTGATTGCGCCGGAAACGGCCGCGACCTGGGATGCCTTCGTGCAGCCGATGCTCGATGCCGGCGAGCGCCTGTCGCGCGCCTGGGGCATCGTCGGCCACCTGCATTCGGTCAATGACGTGCCGCCCTGGCGCGAGGCATACAACGCCATGCTGCCCGAGGTGTCGAGCTTCTACGCCGATCTCGGGCAGAACCTGGCCCTGTTCGCGAAATACAAAGTGCTGGCCGCCGGCGCGGAATTCCCCGCGCTTTCGCCGGCGCGGCGCCGCATCATCGAAAACGAACTGCGCGACTTCAGGCTGTCCGGCGCGGAACTCCCGGAAGGACAGAAGCCTCGCTTCAAGGAAATCCAGGAAGAACTGTCCGCACTGGGCGCCAAATTCTCCGAGAACGTGCTGGACGCGACCAACGCCCATGCCGAATGGATCGAGGACGAAGCCGGGATCAAGGGCTTGCCGGAAGATGCCAAGGCCGCGGCAAAGGCTGCTGCGGAAAAGGATGGCAAGCAAGGATGGAAGTTCACCCTGCACGCGCCGTCCTATATTCCGGTGCTGCAGTTCTGCGACAACCGCGATCTGCGCGCGCGTATGTACCGCGCTTACGCCACGCGCGCTTCGGAGTTCGGCCCGGAAGGCTGGAACAACGGCCCGCTGATCGATCGCCTGCTGGCCCTGCGCAACGAAGAAGCGAAGATGCTCGGCTACGCCAATTTTGCCGAAGTCTCGCTGGCAACCAAGATGGCCGATACGCCGGCCCAGGTCGCGGCTTTCCAGCGCGACATGGCCAAAAAGGCGCGCCCCTTCGCCACGCGCGATGTCAGCGAACTGCGCGAATTCGCCCGCCGGGAACTCGGCATGGCGACGCTGGAAAGCTGGGATCTGGCCTGGGCCTCGGAAAAGCTCAAGCAGCAGCGCTACAGCTTTTCCGACGATGAAGTGAAGCAGTACTTCCCCGAACCCAAGGTGCTGGCCGGACTGTTCCGCGTCATCGAATCATTGTTCGCCGTCAAGCTGGCGCCCGATGCGGCGCCGGCGTGGCATCCCGCCGTGCGCTTTTTCCGCATCGAGCGCGACGGAAAGATGATCGGCCAGTTCTACCTCGACCTGTATGCGCGCGAAACCAAGCGCGGCGGCGCGTGGATGGACGAGGCAATCACCCGCCGTCGCATTTCCGGTGGCTTGCAGACGCCGGTGGCCTATCTCAACTGCAACTTCCCGGCGCCGGTGGGGGAGGGTACGCAAATGCGACCGGCGACCTTCAGCCACGACGATGTCATCACCCTGTTCCACGAATGCGGCCACGGCCTGCACCATCTGCTGACGCAGGTTGAGGAATTGCCGGTGTCTGGCATCCACGGCGTCGAGTGGGATGCGGTCGAGTTGCCGAGCCAGTTCATGGAAAACTTCTGCTGGGAATGGGATGTGCTGTCCGGCATGACCGGCCATGCCGAAACCGGGGCGCCGCTGCCGCGCGCACTGTACGACAAGATGATCGCGGCAAAAAACTTCCAGAGCGGCCTGCAGATCCTGCGCCAGATCGAGTTCGGGCTGTTCGACCTGCTGCTGCACAGCGAGTTCGTACCGGGCAAGGATCGCAGCTTCATGGATCTGCTTGCTGTCGTGCGCGGCGAAGTGGCGGTGCTGCCGCCGCCGGAATGGAACCGTTTTCCGCACAGCTTTTCGCACATCTTCGGCGGTGGTTACGCGGCGGGTTATTACAGCTACAAGTGGGCCGAAGTCTTGTCGGCCGATGCCTACGAAGCCTTCGAGGAGGCGGCGAAGACTGGTGGCAGCACGCTTGACGCGGCGACCGGCGAGCGTTTCTGGCGCGAGATCCTGTCGGTTGGCGGTTCGCGTCCGGCGCTCGAATCCTTCAAGGCCTTCCGTGGGCGGGAGCCACGACCCGATGCCTTGTTGCGGCATAACGGGATGGCGGTCCCGGCGTAAATCGCCGTTACTTGCCCGCGAAGCGGAATCCCGGGTACGCAGAGCGAGCCAGCGCCGACTGTTGCAGCGCTCAGTAGCCTTTTTCGCGCAGCTTCTGCTTGGGCTGCTCGACGCTGAAATCGATGCCGGTGAAATACTTCTGCAGCGGGCAGGGTGCGTCCGGATGGCAGCCGTGCTCGCGCGCGCATTCGCGCTGGGTCTCGTCCAGCAGCACCATCTCTCCGCAGGCAGGGCAGGGTGCGACAGGTGAATCGAACATGATGCACCTCCATTTCCTCGGGCTGGGTTGGCCCGAGTTTTCATTATAGACGGCGGTCCTGCTCGGGTATCATCGGCGCATGAAGATCGCCACATGGAATGTGAATTCGCTGAAGGTGCGTCTGCCGCATGTCATCGACTGGCTGGCGACAAGCCAGGTCGATGTGCTCTGCCTGCAGGAAACCAAGATGGAGGACAAGGTCTTCCCCCATGCCGAACTGGAAGCCGCCGGCTACCATGCCGCGCACAACGGACAGAAGACCTATAACGGTGTCGCCATCCTCGCGCGCGGCAAGCTGGAGGACATCTGCTACGACATCGCCGATTTCGCCGACGCGCAGAAGCGCGTCATTGCGGCCACGGTCAATGGTCTGCGCGTCGTCTGCGCCTACATGCCCAACGGGCAGGAAGTAGGCAGCGAAAAGTATGAATACAAGCTGCGCTGGCTGGCGGCACTCGCCGGCTATCTGCGCGATGAATTGCAGCGCTTTCCGCAACTGGCCCTGCTCGGCGACTACAACATTGCGCCGGAAGATCGCGATGTGCATGACCCGGTCGCATGGAAGGACAAGATTCTTTGCAGCGAACCCGAGCGCGCCGCGTTCCGGCAGTTTGTAGCTCTCGGACTTGACGATGCCTTCCGCCTCTTCGAACAACCGCCAAAGCTGTATTCGTGGTGGGATTACCGGCAGATGGGTTTTCGCCTCAATCGCGGCCTGCGCATCGACCATATCCTCTTGTCGAAGCCGCTCGCCGCCGGCTGCCAGGCCTGCATCATCGACAAGGCGCCGCGCAAGCTGGAACGACCGTCCGATCATGCACCCGTGATGGCGACATTCGATCTGCAGTCGCCATGAACGTGGCCGAGCTTAGTCGGCTGGCGTAATGCACCCTCTGTTGCACAACCCCTCAAGGAGAAAACCATGAAACTGAATGTTGGCGGCATAGACCGCGTACTGCGCATCGTTGTTGGTCTCGGACTGGTCGGCTGGGCCGCCACGGGTGGCCCGGTATGGGCGTGGATCGGCGCGCTGCCCTTGGCTACCGGAGCGATCGGCTGGTGCCCGCCTTACGCGATGTTCGGTTTCAGCAGCTGCGCGGTGAAGAAGCAGCAAGGCTGAACTAGCGAGGCGCGGCTGCTTGCACTTGACCGAGCCAGCGCAGGACGCCGCGCGCCGCGGCACGGCCGCTGGCGAAGCAGGCGGTGAGCAGGTAGCCGCCGGTCGGCGCTTCCCAGTCGAGCATTTCTCCGGCGCAGAAAATGCCGGGCAGTACCTGCAGCATCAGGTTTGTGTCGAGCGCAGCGAAGTCGACGCCGCCGGCGCTGCTGATGGCTTCGTCGAGCGGGCGCGGCGAAACCAGTCGCAGCGGCAGCGATTTGATCAGGGCGGCGAGTCGCGCCGGCGCTGCGAGATCAGCCGGCGCGGCATATTCGTGGAGCAGTGCCGCTTTGACACCCGTGATGCCGGCTCGCCGGCGCAAGTGATTGGCCAGCGAATCACGACCGCGCGGTCGCGCCAGGTCTTCGGTGAGGCGCGGCAGGTCGCGTCCCGGCGCGAGGTCGACGTTCAGCGTGGCGCTGCCGGCGATTTCGATGGCATCGCGCAGCGCCGCCGATAGCGCATAGATCAGATGGCCCTCGACACCGTGCGCCGTGACGAGGAATTCGCCTTCGTGCTTTGCCACCGATCCGTCCGTCGCCGTGAATGTGGCGCTGACGTTCTTTACCGGCGTCCCCGCAAAACGCTGGCCCAGGTGCTCGCTCCACGCCACGTTGAAGCCGCAGTTGGCCGCACGCAGGCGTTGCACCGCGACCCCGCGCGCCGCCAGCAGCGCTACCCAGGCGCCATCCGAACCGAGTCGCGCCCAACTGCCGCCGCCCAGCGCCAGCACCGTGGCGTCAGCGCCGACTTTTGTCGCGCCCGACGGCGTGGCGAAACGCAGCGCGCCGTCGGCAGCCCAGCCCAGCCAGCGATGGCGTGCGTGGAACACCACGCCCGCGGCGCGCAGTCGGTGCAGCCAGGCACGCAGCAGCGGCGCGGCCTTCATCTCATGGGGGAAGACGCGCCCGGAACTGCCGACGAAGGTGGCGATGCCGAGATCATGCGTCCAGTCGCGCAGTTGCTGCGGGCCGAATTCTTCAAGCCAGCGGCCTACCTCGGCACGGCGTGAGCCATAGCGCGAGACGAAGATGTCGGCGGATTCCGCGTGTGTCAGGTTGAGCCCGCCGCGGCCGGCCAGCAGGAACTTGCGCGCCACCGACGGCATGGCGTCGAAGACATTGACCTGCAGTCCGGCGGCGCTCAGTACTTCGGCGGCCATGAGGCCGGCCGGGCCGCCGCCGATGACGGTGACGCTGCGCTGAGGTCCGGCCGCTACGGAATCAGTGGTGGCCAAGGTCGGCCAGCGTATTGGCGAGGCGCACGTAATCCGCCACGGCGATGTCTTCGGCGCGCGCCGTCGGCGTGATGCCCAGCGTGGCGAGAGCGGCCTCGCTGATGAAGTCGCGCAGTGTGTTGCGCAGCATCTTGCGCCGCTGCGAGAAGGCGGCGGTCACCACTTTGGCGAACAGCAGCGGCTCTTTCGCCGTAGCGTCGGCGCCGACTTTTGAGAAATCGACCGGAATCATGCGCACGATGGCCGAGTCGACCTTCGGCGCCGGATTGAAGGCGCCGGGCGGCACGATGAACAGGCGTTCCATGTGGTAGCGATACTGCAGCATCACCGACAGGCGGCCGAAGTCCTTGCTGCCGGGCGTGGCTACCATGCGGTCCACCACCTCCTTCTGCAGCATGAAGTGCATGTCATACACCTGCGGCGCGAACGGCACCAGGTGAAACAGCAGCGGGCTGGAAATGTTGTAGGGCAGGTTGCCGACGATCTTCAGCGGACCGGCCGTCTTCAATGCGCCGAAGTCGAATTCGAGCGCGTCACCCTCGTGGATATTCAGTCGCTCGGGCGGAAAGCGCTGCCGCAGGCGCGCGATCAGGTCGCGATCGATCTCGACCACATGCAACTGGTCGATGCGCTCCAGCAGAGGTTCGGTCAGCGCGCCCAGTCCCGGTCCGATCTCGACCACGGTATCGCCGGCGCGTGGCGCGACGGCATCGACGATCTTGCGGATGATGCCGGGCGAAACAAGGAAGTTCTGGCCAAAACGACGGCGGGCGCTGTGGCCCTCGACTTGTCTGCTCACGTCAGTTCGTCGGAGTTTCAGAGAAGGCTAACCCGCGCGGCGGGTTAAGCGGGCATGGCGGGCGGCCGCCGTTGAACCGTTTGCGCGCGACATGGCCTTCATGTTCCCTCACGGGCTGCCACGCTGCAATGCCATGTCGATCGCCGCATCGACTGCGGCGAAAAGACTTGTCGGTGATGCTTTGCCCGTACCGGCGAGATCGAGCGCGGTGCCGTGGTCGACCGAGGTGCGGATGATCGGCAGGCCAAGCGTGACATTGATGCCTTCATCGAACGCCGCGTGCTTGAGCACGGCGAGACCCTGGTCGTGATACATCGCCAGTTGCGCGTCGGAGCCGGCGAGCACACTTTTTGTGAATAGCGTGTCTGCGGGCAGGGGGCCGACCAGGTTCATTCCCTCACCGCGCAACTTTTCCAGCACCGGGGCGATGACTTCGATTTCTTCGCGCCCCATGTATCCGCCTTCGCCGGCATGGGGGTTGAGTCCGGCGACGAGAATGCGCGGCCGGGCAATGCCGAATCTGGTCTGCAGGCCGGCATGGAGAATGCGGATGGTGATTTCAAGATCTTCGCTGGTGATCGCGCGCGGCACGTCCTTCAGCGCCAGATGCGTGGTGGCCAGTGCGACGCGCAATCCGGCACCAGCCAACAGCATCACCACGCGCGGCGTTGCCGTATGGTCGGCCAGGTATTCGGTGTGGCCGCTGAAGGCGATGCCCGCATCATTGATGACGCCCTTGTGCACCGGAGCGGTCACCATCGCCGCATATTCGCCGCCGACGCAGCCGGCGAGCGCGGCATCGAGGATGTCGAGCACGTAGCGCGCGTTGGCGGGTTCGAGCCGTCCCGCCAGCACCGACTTTTGCAGAGGGATGTGCCTGATCTCGATGCGACTGGCGTTGAGTCCGAGTTGCACGGCGCGCGCAGCCAGCAGATCGCGGTCGCCCAGCACCACCAACCGTGCCGGCCATTTGCACTCGCTCAGTCGCAGGCAGATGTCCGGTCCGATTCCCGCGGGTTCGCCGGAGGTGACCGCAATCACCGGCAGCGGAAAACGGCTAGCGCTCTTCGACGCGGTACTCGACATAGGCGCGATCGCGGATTTGTCGGACCCAGTCCTGATAGGCCTCGTCGGACTTGCGATCGCGCAGTACCTGTCGTGCGGCGAGCCGCTGGCGTTCGTCCGTGGCATTCTCGGTGCGACGCTCCAGCACTTCGATCAAATGGAAGCCAAAGGGTGACTGAACCGGCTGGCTGATCTGGTTAATTTTCAGCGCATCCATCGCCGCCTCGAACTCGGGAACGGTGTCGCCCTGATACAGCCAGCCGAGATCGCCGCCTTTTGCGGCGGAAAGATCGTTGGACTGCAGGCGCGCGAGCTCGGCAAAATCCGCGCCGTTGTCGATCCTTTCCTTGAGTCCGACCAGCTTGCGCCTGGCCTCCGCTTCGGACACGAGTTCGTTGACCTTGATCAGGATATGGCGGGCACGGGTCTGCTTCAGTGTCGCCACCGGCTGGGGGCCGCCTTCGACCTTTTTGTCGATCAGCTTGATGATGTGAAAGCCGGCCGGGCTGCGCAAGATGTCACTGACTTCGCCGGGCTTGAGTTTCTTTACGGCATCGGCATAGAGCGGCGGCAGGCGATCGAGCGGGCGCGCGCCCATGATCCCGCCGGAGAGCGCGTCGGACGCATCGGAGTAACTGGCGGCGATCTTGGCGAAGCTCTCGCCGCGGTTGATCTGTTCAAGCGCCGCCCGCGCCCGCGCACCGATGCGCATCAACTGGTCCGGCGTCGCCTGTTCCGGCACCCGCAGGATGATGTGGGCCGTCTGCACTTCAATGTTGCCGCTGCCGCTGCCTGCATCGGGGTTCGCCAGGTAATTGTCGATCTCGCCATCGGAGACCACGATGCGGCTTTGCACTTCGCGTTCGCGCAGGCGCGAGAGGACAATCTCTTCGCGAATCTCTTCGCGGAACTTGGTCCAGGCGATACCGTCTTTCTCCAGCGCGACACGGAAATCCTGCATCGAGAGTTTGTTGCCGTCGGCAATGCGGCGCATGGCGGCATCGAGTTCGAGGTCGGATATGCGCAGCCCGGTTTCCTTGGCGAACTGCAGTTGCACACGATCGGTAATCATGCGCTCCAGGAGCTGTTTTTCCAGCACGTCGCGCGGCGGCAACTGCACCTTCTGTTCGCGCAACTGGCGTTCCACCGTGACCAGGCGGGCACGCAGCTCATAGGCGGTAAGGGCCTCGTCGTTGACCACGGCAATAATGCGGTCAACCTCCAGCGGCTGGGCGCGACGCGTCTGGGCGTGGGCCTGGCTGAATATCAGGGCGGAGGACAGGCAGAACAGCAGAAAACGAAATGTCATGGCGTAATGATCTGATCCTCGGGATTTTGCTGGCCAATCAGACCGTAGCCGGGCACATTGCGCTTGAGGATGTCGAGCGGGCTGGTACCGACTTTTGCAAAGCCGTTGAATTCGAGCTGGACGAAGAAGGACGTGTTGGAAGTATTCTCCTGCGTTGCGATGCGCTGGAACGCTACCCGACCCACCCAGCAGCCACCGTCGTACTCGAAGCCGGCGACAGTTTCGACCATGCGCTGATCCTTGATCGAATAGTTGATGCGCCCGACCCCGTGCCAGCCGCCGTAAACCGGCCACTGACCCGAAATGTCGAACTGGCTCAAGCCGGGCGTCGCAAATTGATCCCGGGTATAGCGGTAGCCGGCGTTCAGTACTTTCCCCGATTCAGGCTGATAGCGCCCGCCGATGTTGAAACGCTCCAGCCAGCGTGACTGCGGGTTGTATTCCACGGCGACATCGAGGGACGTTTTCGGCAGAATGCGACCGGAGAAGAAGCCAAGCAAATCGCTGGCGTGGTCGTTGCGCTTTGCTTCGCCGGGGAGCACCACCTTTTGGCTGGTGAAATAGAAGCGCTGACCGATGGCGGCACGCACGGCTTCGGCACCGGTTTCCGGATCCAGCAGGCGCGATGCGAGCATGGTCGTGAGCTGATTGGCGTCACCGACGCGGTCCCCGCCGCTATAGCGGTTCTCGGCGAAGATCTGGGCAAAGTTGAAGTCGGTTGTACCCGTATCGAATACCGGGATATTGTTCTGGTTGCGGTCAGGCACGTACAGGTAGTAAAGGCGCGGCTCTAGTGTCTGCGTCAGCGCCTTGCCCTGCCAGTCGAAATCGCGCTCGAAGGTCACTCCCGAATCCACGCTGAAAATCGGCAGGGTACGAGTCAGCTTCTCGGTCCCACCGGTGGGCTGACCGTTGAGATCGTAACGAGTGTCGAGATCGTAGCGGGTGGAATGCAGGCCGATCTTGGGCGTGATGCTGAGGATGTCGGTCTGCAAGGGTAGGGAAAGCTGTGGATACAAGGTGAAGCGCTTCCCCTCGTCTTTTCCCTGCGTCGGGATGCGGAAGTCCACGTACTCGCCCGCGAATGCAAAGGTCATTCCGAGCGGAAGGTCGCCGCGATAGGCGTTGACCGTCAATTGCGGCAGACGATAATAAGGCACGGTTACCGGAGGCTGGTCCGGATCCTGCAGGGTCTGGAAGCTTTGCACCAGCAGGTTGGCCGACCACCAGCCGCCGCCGTAACTGAGGGTGCCCTGGCGCGGCAGGTTGGTCTTCGACGTCATGGCCGGACCGTGTCCAAAATCGCTCAAGAACGTGTTGTCGGAAACGCCGTTCAAATTCAGTGTGCCGGAAAAGCCATAACCCAGGTTCTGACTGTGCGCCAGCGAATAGGACGCCCGCTGACTGTTCGTGAGCTGGTCGTGGCCGATATACTGGCCATGCACGACGCCGCGGTAATTGGGTTCCAGATAGCGATATTCGGTGCTAAACAAAGTGCCGCGCTTTTCCATGATGCGCGGTGTGATCGTTGCGTCCATGTTGGGCGCGATATTCCAGTAGAACGGCTGGCTGAATTCGCTGCCGCCGCGGCTGGTGGTGCCGCCGGTGGGAGTCAGCAGTCCGCTCTTGCGCTCATTGTTCAGCGAGAAATTCAACCAGGGCGAGTAGAAGATCGGTACACCCTGAAAAACCAGCGTAGCGTTGCGCGCAGTGGCCTCTTCCGAATCGTAGTCAAGGTGCAAATCGGTGGTGCGCACAAACCAGTCCGGATCGCGCCCGGCAACGGGGGCGCAGGTGCTGTAGGTGGAATCAGTGAGGCGGTACTGGCCATTGCCCTCGAAATCCATGCGAGCGGCTGTGCCCTGTCCGGTAGTGAGATCCGTCGATGGGCGTTCCTCGTTGCCGGTCCATAGCGTCGGGGCCGATCCGGTCTTGATGCGGCGGATGCTGTACTCGGGTTGTTCGAAGAAGCCGGTGCTGTCATCCATCTGCATGCGCATCCGCGGCCCTTGCACATGATCGCCGTCGCGCGAGAGGCGGACATTGCCCTCGGCTTCAACCTCGTCAGTTTGCTGCCGATAGGTCAGCCGATCGCTTTGCAGAATGGAATTGCGTTTGCGCAATTCGACGTTGCCGTCGGCGACGAGTTCGGCGTCGGTCTGGCCGGCGATTTGATCTGCCGCGATAAAGGTCGGCAGTTGTTCTCCCAGCGTTGCGAGCCACGGCATGATGCCCGAAGTGGACTTCAATCTGGGGTCGGGCAGTTCGCCGGCGGCAAGGTGAGCCGAATAGAGCGGTGGCAGATTGCGTGGCTCCGCCACTTGCGGCGGCTCTTGCGCCTTCTGGATGGCTTCCACCGGCGTTACCTGCGGTGCGGCCGGAGGCAGTGGTTCCGGTTTCGGCTGCGGCTCAGGCGGACGGCGCGGTGCTGCGGCGATTGCTGCCGGTGGCAAGGACGCTGGTGCCGGCAAAGGCGCAGGCGGTTGAGTGGGCAATGCAGGGTTCGCTTTGGTGCTTGTTACAGCCGGCGCTGCGGGCTTCGCCGCAGGCGCGCTGCGCGCCTGCGGGGCAGGCGCGGATGCGGGTGCAGCAGAGGGCCGCGACGGTTCGGCGATCAGGTCGACGCGTGCTGTCGGCGGCGGCTCGATCGCCAGCGGGGCGGGGCCGGCCGGCTTGACCGAGACGACAGGTTCGGCGACGACTGTTGCCGGCGGTGGCGTGCCGGCGCCCAGCAAGGCGGGATTGACGCGCAGGGGCGGCAGGGGTTCTGCCACGGCGGAACCTGCGGCGAGCGCCAGCAGGGCAAGCAGTGAGCCGGGGCCGAATTGTCCGCGATGCGATTGAGGCATGCTGTGTCTGCGAGTAAGTGCAACGGTGACGAAACAATGCAGACGCAATTGGAGCGCGCTGCATGCCGGGGAAGCTCTTGTCGGCCGATGCTAGAATCGATAATTCTAACACTTCGTGCCCGCGCAAAGCTCTCACCGCCAGAGCTTTTGCGCCTGTCCAGGCATCGTCCGCACCTTCGCGCACCTTCGATATGGAACGCCAGCAGCAAATCAGAACGTGGCTTGCCGGATTGTGGCCGGGCCGCAGCTTCGCCCTGGCGCCGGCGTCGGCCGACGCCAGTTTCCGCCGCTATTTTCGCGCCACCCTGGATGACGGCACGACGCGCATCATCATGGACGCGCCGCCGGCGAACGAAGACTGCCGGCCCTGGCTGCATGTACAGCAGCTTTTTCAGGCGGCCGGAGTCCACGTTCCGGAAGTTCTGGCCCGCGATCTCGAGCGGGGCTTCCTGCTGCTCTCCGATCTCGGCGCCAAGACCTACCTGCAGGTGCTGGATGCCGACAACGCCGCGCCGCTCTATGCTGACGCAATAGCTGCGCTGGTCAGGATCCAGCAGGCCAGCCGACCCGGCGTGCTGCCGGAATACGACGCGACGCTGTTGCGCCGGGAACTTGATTTGTTCCCCGAGTGGTTTCTCGCGCAGCACCATAAGGTGGTTCTCGGCGAGAGCGAGCGCCGGAGCCTGGCAGCCGTCTTCGACCGCATCCTTGCCGTGAATCTGGCCGAGCCGAAGGTCTTCGTGCATCGCGACTATCACTCGCGCAACCTGATGCACACCGATGGCTCTGGCGCCGGCAATCCGGGCATCATCGATTTCCAGGATGCCGTGTACGGGCCGATCACTTATGACATGGTATCGCTGCTGAAGGATGCCTACATCGAGTGGGACGAAGACCTTGCCCTCGATTGGCTGGTGCGCTACTGGGAGGCAGCGCGCAAGGCCGGGCTGCCGGTCGCTGCGGATTTCGGCGAATTCTTCCGCGACTATGAATGGATGGGCGTGCAGCGTCACGTCAAGGTGCTGGGCATCTTCGCCCGGCTCTTCCATCGCGACGGCAAGGACGGTTACCTCAAGGACCTGCCGCTCGTGGCGCGCTACCTGCGCAAGGCCTGCGAACGCTACAGCGAACTTTCGCCGCTGCGCAAACTCCTCGACCGCATCGAGGACAAGATCACCGTGCTCGGCTACACCATGGATGCCGCGAGCCTCGGGAGGCGCAGTGAGTAGTAGCCTTGGTTCGCGCTTGGCGCGAACCCCAATCAGTCACCCCCTTTCTTGGAAAGGGGGCCGGGGGGATAGCCAACACCTGCTCGCCATAGGCGAGAATCATGGTTTTCACGGGGGGTCGC
>JBIJDJ010000009.1:0-39050 GCA_044344175.1 Sulfuritalea sp. | reverse complement strand
CGGGCACGGGCACTCGCTGCAGTGAGTCGCACCTCATCGATGGTGACGCCGGGGTTGCCGTTGCGGTAGGCCTCCAGCAGGGCGGTTCGCAGCACGGCTTCGGCCTGCGGTTGCAACTGGGCGAGTAGCAGGGCAAGGTTGTCCATGCAGTCTGCCGGCGATGCCGATTCGCGGACAGCATCGCCGTCGATGACGTAAAGCCAGCCGTTCTTGAGCAGGAAATTGCCGAGGTGGGCATCCTCCTGCACCAGGCCCTTGGCGTGCATGCGGCCGATCAGCGCGAAAACCCGGCCCAGTTCGTCGAGCGATGCGCTGTCGGGGCTGTGCGCGCCATCGAGGTGCTCGTAGAGGACGTAATTACCGCCATCGGACAGCAGTCCCGAGGCGAGCAACGCCGGGGTCGGCAATCCGTGCGTCGCGAGGGTTTCGGCGCCGCGGCATTCCCGCTGCCAGTGGCGTTCGCTGCCGTGTGCCGCGATGAACAGCTTGGCGAGCACCTTGCGGCCCTGCCATTCACCGCTACCGGTCAGGCGCTTGCCGGGGAGGATGCGGTGCCAGTGCCCGACCGACAATACGCGGCCGTCATCGAGCGCGATGCTGATTTGCGGCAGCGGGTTGCGCCCGGCGGCGCGCAGGGAGGCGGCAGTGGCGACGAGTTCGTCACGGCCGGTGAAAAAGCCGATGATCTTGCGGATGCGGCGCTTGTCGCCGGCATCGAGGGATTTCTTCTGCGCGTAGTCGAGGTAGAAGCGCAGGCGCCGGCCGCGCGAAAGATAGCGTTTGGCCAGCTTGTCGAGGCAGGCCAGGTCCTTGACGATGCGGTACTCGAGGAAGGGCGGCCGCCAGAAGCCGCCGCTGGGGCAATCGATCAGATGCAGCCTGTCGGCCTTGTCCACCAGCAGGTTGCGCCACTTGAAGTCGCCATGCACGAAGCGGCGGTCGTGCAAGCGGCGGGCGATGTCGGCAAGCTGGCGGGAAACGCCGTCCAGCCAGCGCCGACTTTTCAGGCGCGGATCGCCGCTGCGGGCGATCACGCTCAGGTCGGTGGTGTCGGGAATCTCTGCCGTGATCAGCGCGCCGCGCAGGAAGCGCCCGCCCTGGCTTTGCAGGCCGTAGCCGACCAGGCGCGCGGTGGGAATTTCCCAGTCGGCAAAATGTCCGAGGTTCTCCCACTCGAGTTGCACGCGCGGCGTGGCGAACCAGCGACGCAGGGGCTTCTTGCCGAGGCCGGCATAGCGCTTGACGTAGTAGCCGCGGCCGTTGATCTCGATGCGCAGTGTGCGCGTCATCGAATCCAGCGCGACCATCTCGCCTTCGAGGGCGAATACGCTGTCGAGGTCGACGAAGCGTTCTGCCGCCGCCGGGTCGACATCGGGCATCAGCCGCCAGTCCTTGGCCTGGCTCATTGTCCGGCTCCCGGTGCGTACTTGCGCCGGTAGCGCGCCATGAGTCGGACCGATTCGCTTTCCAGATGCCCGAGCAGCGCGCTCTCGTCGCGCAAGATGCTGCGCAGTGGGCGGGCAAAATAGGTTTTCAGGAAACGCAGGCGGTCACGCTTCGTCAAGCCAATGTCGAGGGCGGAAAAGTAAAGCGCCGCCAGATCCTTGTCACGCCAGCGCCGGGGTGTGCTCGTGCGCACCTGGGCGCGATGCAGGTCGATCAGCGACAGGCGCGGCGCGCTTGCGGCGACCGGCAGGTGCAGCAGGAAGTGGCAGATGTAGAAATCGCGATGATTGACGCCGCTGCCGTGCATGCGTCGCGCCATTTCCGCGACACGGCGGATGAGCGCGTGCTTCAGCGCCGGGGCGGGCCGATGTTGCGGCCAGTCGCGGCAGAAATCTTCGAGGCTGACGGTAGGCGCGAGTTCCTCGGTAATGATGAAGGAATGCCGCCGTGCCGGGTTGTCGCCGCGTTCGGCGAAGGCCACTGCGCGCATCGTATCGACGCCGGCGGCCGTGAGTCGCTCCAGCGCACGCCATTCATTGCCGGCACCGAGCACCGGCAGGCGTCCGGACAGCAGGTTCTTGAAGATTTCCCGCCAGCCGATGCCGCGATGGATCTTGACGTAATAACCGCGGCCATCGATTTCGGTGCGCAAGGTGCGGCGCCCTTCGAGTGCGCGCAGCACCTGGCCCTGCAAGGCTTCGGCGGCGGCAAACGGATCCTGTCCGGCCCAGCGCGAGCGGAAGGGTTCCTTAAGACGGGTGATGTTCTCTTGGCGCACAGTGAGATAGTGTCGCGATTCGGTGAATACTCGATGTATCAATGCAAGCGCAACTGGCCGGCAACCGGCGCTGCGACGGCGCGCATGCCGTTGCAGTTCCAGTGGGTGTCGTCGCGCCAATACGCATATTGGCCCTGCGGCAGCACGCGTTCCGCTTCCTGCATCAGGGCGGGTGTCAGATCGAACACCGGGATACCGGCCTGCTTTGCCGCTTGCTGTAGATAATCCAGCTGCGTGTTGGGCAAGGGCCTGTCAACAAGCCACTTGGCATAGACGCGATATTTGACCGGGATGAAGAAGATCTGCACCAGGTTGGGTTTGAGCATGTTCAGGGCATCGACGAAATGCAGGCGGGACTCGTCGAGCGGAGTGCTGCTGCCGGCAAGAGATGGGTCGCTGCTGAGGAAAGCCACGTCCTCCTTTCCGATCTTGCGCACAAAAGGATTGCTTTTCGGAGCGCCCTGTTTCTTCTGCGTACGCAAATACAGCCAGCGTGTATAACGCCACAAGCTGCTGTGCATGAAATACGCGTGGTAGCTTTTCAGAAAGGCTTTTTCTTCCACCGGACTGTTGGTGAACGGGTTGAAATCATTGCCCTCGAAAACAAACAGCGCCATTTTGAAATTTTCCCCGTTGGCCTTTCGAAAAGCCCGGACCCGTTGTACATATTCATCCATGTTGCCGGGAAAGCCGAGGTTATAGGTGTCGAGGCCATGTTTTTGGCGCAGTTGTTCGCTGATCAGGCAGGACTGGGTGTCGTTGGCACCCGCGAGAAAGGAGTCACCTACCAGCACGAAACCCTGTCCGTGGTAATCGGCGGGATTGCGAAATCCCAGGCTGTCGGTGACATAGGCGATTTCATGAGGCTCCTTGATACCCACCTTTTCCAAGGCTTCGATATCGCCGAACAAGGCACGCATGCTTGCTTGCGTGTTCGGTTTGAAAGTTTCGCCATAGTCTGCATTACGGGCTTTCATTTGTTCGTGCGGCCGATAGTAAATACTACGCTCCAGTCCGGATACTACGCTCCAGTCCGGAAATGCCGATGAAAACGTTGAGCAGCAGAGTGAAAAATCCAATTGAAAATGCCGCCAGGAGGGCGGGCGCGTGCCCGGCCAGATAAAGCCATACGGAGAGCAGCAACCAGAGCGTGACCAGTGCCGGCAGGGGCAAGCCGTAAAACAGCAGCGCGTGCCCTATCAAAATTACGGCAAGCGAGAACGGCAGCAGTTTATTGCGCCCGGAAAACCTCATGGCTACCTGGGGTTGCCGAGCGACTTGAATAGCTGTTGTGCCGTGGTCTTGTGGCCGGCGGGTGTCATGTGATCATCGAGCCGATAATATTCGCCGCTATCGATATTGATATTGACGAACTCGACATTCGGCAACAATTTGTCTTTTCCGCTCGGAAAGTTGCGGAATGGCTGCCCGTGCCCGTTGTTGTAAATGATCAGGATGCGTTTGTCTTTCAGGCCGGGGTGAGCTTTGAGGACCGCCATGAGGGCTTGGTAGTGTGGATAAAAGTCGGAAGTTGCCTGTCCGGGCTTCCTCAAGCTCGGGAAAGGCAGGCTGAAGGCATATCCATAAGCTTTGAGGAACATGCCCAGCAACCGCGTTGTGCTCATTTTTCCCGCAGTGATCTTGTTGAATTTCTCCTGATTCTCGGCGGCACTGTTGATTCGATTGGCTTGGTTTTCGTTGAGGTCATCGCCACAGTACTGGAGGATGACCGTATCGACTTTGTCCAGCACGCCCGATTTTTCCAGGCGCAGCAGTTCGCGTACTGTTCCGTAGCTGGCGACACCCAGGTTGAACACCTGGCGCTTGCTCAAGCGTTGCAGTTCCGCAGCGTAGGCCTCCTCATCCTGCACTCCCCAGCCCATCGTGTGGGAGTCGCCGATTACGGCAATGCCCTTGCCAGCGGGTTTAATTCCCGTGAATCTACCTTCCGCGGAAAAATTCAAGGTCGTGCGAAACTCAACATTGTTGAACTGGCAGGCACCCAGCTTCGGCTTGTAGATCACGTCAGCGTCGAAATCGACACAGTCAATTTTGTGTTGCCAGAGGCTGCGGGCCCCTTTCATGTAGATGTGTTTCTGTATCTGTGAAATCCAGGGCAGATCGGATGCAATGCCCTTTTGCAGCAACACAAAGCTTGTCGCCAGTCCGATGGCGGCCAGCATTGCATAGAAGATCAGTGCGATCAACGCAAAACCCATTGCTTGCGCCAATCGGTAGCGGCTAGTCGAGTTCAAAAGCGGTTTCATAGTTCAGCTTGAGTGCCGGATTCTGGTCTTCTTTTTTCAGGAAGCAGTTGCCCACGGCAAGCGCTTCGATCTCGGTGCCCATGAAGCAGCGGAAAGCATCCTCCGGCGTGCAGACGATGGGTTCGCCGCGAACGTTGAAACTAGTGTTCACGATTACCGGGCACCCGGTTTGCTGCTTGAAGGCCGAGATCAGGGCGTGATAGCGCGGATTGGTTGCGGCATGCACGGTCTGGATGCGTGCCGAATAGTCCACATGGGTCACGGCGGGGATATCCGAGCGCGGCACCTTCAGCTTCTCGATGCCGAAGAGCTTTTGCTCGGCCTCGGTCATTTGCCGCCGGCGCTTTTCCACCACGTCGGCGACCAGCAGCATGTAGGGGCTGTCGCCGTCCAGTTCGAACCAGTCGGCAACGTCTTCGCGCAGCACGGCCGGGGCGAAGGGACGGAAGGACTCGCGGTACTTGACCTTGAGGTTGAGCACCGACTGCATGGCCGGCGAGCGGGCATCGCCGAGGATGGAGCGCCCGCCCAGAGCGCGCGGCCCGAATTCCATGCGTCCCTGGAACCAGCCCAGCGCCTTTTCCTCGGCCAGGGCCGTCGCCCCGGCCTGGTAGAACTCCGCATCGGCGAGGACCTGGAATTTTGCGCCGGCCGCCGTCAGGCGCCGCTCGATGTCGGCCTGCGCGAATTCCGGGCCGAGGTAGGAGCCGCGCATCCGGTCGCTGCCATCCGCGGCGCGGGACCGGCCGAGGTGAATGTGATGCACCGCCAGGGCCGCGCCCAGCGCGCCGCCGGCATCGCCCGCGGCCGGCTGTATCCAGATGTCGTCGAATTGGCCGTCGCGCAGCACCTTGCCGTTGGCCACGCAGTTCAGCGCCACGCCGCCGGCGAGGCACAGATTGCGCATGCCGGTTTCGGCGCGGATAGCACGCGCCAGCTGCAGCACGATTTTTTCCGTTGCGGCCTGGATCGAGGCGGCCAGATCCATGTGGTGCTGCGTCAGCGGCTCGCCGGCCGCTCTCGGCAGGCCGCCGAAAAGCTCGTGGAACTTCGGGCCGGTCATGGTCAGGCCGGTGCAGTAATTGAAATAGGACTGATCGAGCCGGAACGAGCCGTCCGCCTTCAGGTCGACCAGGTGATCGAAAATCTTGTCGACATACTTGGGCTCGCCGTAAGGCGCCAGGCCCATCAGTTTGTATTCGCCCGAATTCACCTTGAAGCCGGTGTAATAGGTGAAGGCCGAATACAGCAGGCCCAGCGAATGCGGGAAGTGGATTTCCTTGAGGACTTCCAGTTTGTTGCCGCGCCCGATGGCCAGCGAGGTGGTGGCCCATTCGCCGACGCCGTCCATGGTCAGCACGGCGGCCTCTTCGAAGGGTGAGGGGAAGAAGGCGCTGGCGGCATGGCTCAGGTGGTGCTCGGAGAAGCGCAGCCTGCTGTCCCAGTCCTGATCGGGGGCATAGCGGCGCAATTCCTTGACCAGCAGATCCTTGAGGAAGAGCTTTTCGCGCAGCCAGACCGGAATCGCCATGCGGAAGGACTCGAAGCCGCGTGGTGCAAAGCTCACATAGGTTTCCAGCAGACGCTCGAACTTGAGGAAGGGCTTGTCGTAGAACGCCACATGATCGACATCCTGCCAGCCGATGCCCGCTTCGCCCAGGCAGTATTCCAGCGCATTTCCGGGGAAGCCCGGATCGTGCTTCTTGCGCGTGAAGCGTTCCTCCTGCGCGGCGGCGATGATCTCGCCGTCCTTCAGCAGGGCGGCGGCGCTGTCGTGATAGAAGGCGGAAATGCCGAGGATGTACATATTGCGAGGTCAGAGCTTGTGAAGAAATCGTAGCGAGCGGGCCGCAGCGGGGTGCGGCCGGAGCACAGGTACCGGAATGTACGTAGTTGTACATGAGGATAGCGAGCACCGCCCAAGCCCCGATCCGGCACGCGCAGTAGATTTATTCATAAGCTCTCAGAACAGGGTGTAGATGAAGGGCGCCACCGCACTGCCCTGCGCCAGGACGATCAGCGCACCGAGCAACACCATCATGACCACGATAGGCAGCAGCCAGTATTTCTTGCGGGCGCGCATGAACGCCCAGAGTTCCTTGATGAAGGACATGAAAGTTTCCTAGAACTGATTTTTGAGCGAGTCGGCAGCCGGTCCCGGCGGATCGCGCTTGATCCAGTAGCTGTCGGCGGCAGGATCGAAACGCAGGCGCAAGGGATCCTTGCCGAAGAGTCGCATCAGCAGGGCGGTCGGGGTGACGACGAGGAAAAAAAGGATGCCGAGCGCGATCGGGCTGACGATGTGGTGCAGCAGCAGCCCGAATTTTGTCCATAGCCGGTTGGCCGGGGCAAGGACTTGCGGGACAAGCGCCGCCAGCAGAAGGAAGACGCCGGATACCGCGATTGCCCAGATCCTGATGCCCGCTGCATGGAGCAGCGGATAGAGGGCAATGATCAGAAAGACTGCGGCAAAGACGAATCCAAAAGAGCGATCGGTAGAACTTTGAATCTGCGAGGTATGGCGCGGGGTGTGTTCGTGCATGGAGCGGTTTCGGGTGAATTGGGCTGTTTATTCAACAGATTGACCCACAATGATATCAGCAGCCCGCTCCGGCATGCTGTAAAGGTCGGCATGCGCGGCAAAGGCGAGTCCGCTGGCACTCCATTGCCGGCGCGCCGCGCCGTCGGCCAGCATGGCTGCGAGGCGTGCATCAAGGGCCGCCTGGGCAAAGGGCAGGGGGATCACGCTGCCGGCACCGGCTTCCTCGATGTAGTGGGCGTAGCCGCAGGCGGCCGTGGTCAATACCGGCAGGCCGGAGACGACGGCTTCGAGCAGCACCGTGCCGGTATTCTCGTTGTATGCCGGATGGACCAGCAGGTCGGCGCCGAGCAGGAAGCGCTGGATGTCGTCGCGCCCCTTGAGGATGCTTACCCGGTCGGCAAGGCCCAGTTGCCTGATCTGCCGGAGGAAGGGGCGCGGTTCGTCCTGGCCGATGGCGATCAGCTGCGTGCGCGCCTTCAGTGCGGCAGGCAGGGCCGCGAGTGCCTTCAGGCTGCGGTCGAGTCCCTTGGTCTTGAAGCCGGAACCGATCTGCACCAGAAGCAGATCTTCGGCGCCAAGACCGAATTCGCTGCGGAACTCCTGGCGGATTTCCGTCGCATCCGGCGGCGCGCGCCGGTCGGGGGCGAGGACGGGCGGTAGCAGGTGGAAGCGTCCGGCCGGGGTGGCGTAGTGTTTGACGAACAGCGGCTGTTGCAGGGCGGAGATCAGCAGGATTTCGGCCCGGCTGTCCGGCCCGAATACGGCGCGCTCAAAGGAGGAGAAATGCCGGTAGCGGCCGGAGAGGCGATAGAAGGAATTGCGCAAGGTGCGCGCCTTGTCCTCGTAGCACGGATCGGCGGAGTAATACACATCGAGGCCAGGCATCTTGTTGAAGCCGACCACGCGGTCGACGGGCCGCGCAGCCAGGTCGAGCCGCACCCACTCGGCAAACTTTTCGTAGCGCCGGTGATTGCTCAGCGCCGTGACCGGGACGCGAACCACTTCGAAGCCGACGGGCACGTCGCCCTGCCACTCCAGGGCGTATACGCGGATGGCGTGTCCGCGCGCCTGGCAGGCCAGCGCGATGCGCAGGAAGTCGCGCTGCAGGCCGCCGAAGGGAAAGTACTTGAAAAGGGTGAAAGCGAGCTGCATCCGGCCACCGCTCACTTGCTTTCGTCGGGCTTCGCCGCCGGAAACGGCAGCGTTGAATGGCCCCGGTTCTTCTTCAGCGCACGCGCCTCGACATGGCGCCACAGCCATTTCGCATAGGGCGTCAGGCGCGCGATGCCGAGATAGGTCTTGAAGAACCACAGCCGGTCGGTGCGGCTCCAGTTCAGGGACTGGCCGGTCAGGGAGTAAAGGTCGCGCCGGGCGCAAACAGTGCTGGATGGCCGCCAGCGCGACTTTTCAAGGTCGATGACGCGTGCCTCGACGCTGCTGTCCGGATTCATGCGCGTGAATACATGCTTCGGGAAAAAGCAGTTGTGCTGGATGCCGCGGGCATGCATTTGCCGCAGCAGATCGGCGACGGCGCGCAGAAAGCGCAGGCGTACCGGCCGCGTCGGCGCGCCGTTTTTCAGCCAGTCGCGGACGCGGTCTTCCATCGAGACAAAGCCGCTCAGCTCCTCGGTCACAAGAATGGCACGCTGGTCCTTGCCGATCCTGCGCACGGCGAAATACACCGGCTCCAGTGTCGGGATGCCGCAGGCCTGGTAATGCATGATCTTGCGAAATTCCCGCTGGAACGTGGGGACGCCATGCACCGGATGCCGCCACGAAAAGGTGCCGTGGTTTTGCTGGCGCTTGAGAAACACGGCGCGCTTGCCGCCCCCGGGCAGATCGAGTTCGCAGCGGGCGACGCCGCTCCAGCCGCCGCGGCGCCGGTTGGGTTCCTCGAACCATGCCGCTTCGAGTTGCCACAGCGCATCGAAATCCAGCAGGCCGTTGTGGGCCAGGATGGAGCGCCAGTGCCCTGCGACAAAGTCATCCATGGACAATCAGGGCTTTTCTACGCGCAGCACGTAGGTGCGCCACTTGTCCCAGTATTTCAGGAAATCGACATGGCCGACGACCTGCAGGCCGGCTTCGGAAAACTCACTTTCTATCACAGCCCTTTCGACAAGGAAGCGGTCGCGCGGGCCTTCCGTGCCGCGTTCGCGCATTTTGCGTTCCTGCTTGAGTTGATGGCGCCAGGCGCGAAAGTTGCCGTCCACCCAGAGAGAAACAATGGCCGTGCCGGCGCTGACGCGGGCAAACTCCTTGAGCATCAGAACCCGGTCTTCGCTTTTCTGGATGTGATGCAGCAGCCGTATGCAGAAAACGCAGTCGGCGAAGTTGTCCGGCAGGCCGGTGGCGAAGGCCGAGCACTGAAAGGCCTTTTCGATGCGCGCCGTGACGGCCGTCGGGCGCAGCGCCATCCCGGCATCCAGCATGTTCCGGCTGTTGTCCGCCGCGTAGATCCTGCGGCCCGGCTCCTCGGCCAGCATTTCCCAGAAGCGGCCGGTACCGCAAGGCAGGTCGAGAACCGTTTTGGGGCGTCCGGCCATGACCAGGGCCTTGCGCGCATTGTCGATTTCCCGCCAGGTCGACAAGCGCCGCCAGAAGCCCGTGTTGTGCTTTTCGAAATACTTTTTCGCGTGCTCGGGATCGTATTTTTCGGCGAACTCGTACTTGGGCTGCGAACGGGTGTCAGGGCTGGTCATTTAGGGTCGTTGAGGAAGGGAGAAAAGTCGGCGTTGGCGGCACGGCGCGCCGGGCCACCGCTAGCCAGGCCGCCATTATAGAGAAGTCCGGCCGCCTGCCCTCCCGGGGCCTTGCCGCGTGACGTGCGCTCAGGCGGCCGCAATCGGGCCTGTGCCACCGGGGGCAGTCTGCATTGTCTGGAATTGCTCGATGGCCGCATGCGCGTTGTGGGGCATGCGCTCGCGGCCTAGCCGCTCCGCCAGTCCTGAATGCCGCACGATTTCCAGCACGCCGGGATTCAGCCCGGTCAGCCACAGGGTGACGCCGCGCTCCGCGAACCGCTGCTCGCCTTCGACCACCATCTGCAGCGCCGAGTATTCGACGTCCTGCACGCGGCTCAGGTCGAGCACCAGTACGCGCGGCTGGTGCTTCGCGATCAGTGTCTTGATCCGGTCGGCCACGGTCTGCGCATTGACGAAGAACAGGCGCCCCTCCGGCCGCAGGATCAACAGGCCGGGGAAGGTCTCGTCGTCGGGATGCTCGCGCGAGAGCGGACGCAGCACGTCACCGCTGCCGCGCTTGCGGCCGATGACCCAGACACGCGGATTGGCGGCCTGGCTGGCGAGCCCGATCAGCGACACGACGATCGCCACGACGATGCCCTGCAGGGTACCGAAGACCAGCACGCCGAGGCAGGCGATCACCGCCCAGCGGAATTCCATGGTGCGCACCTTGCGGATGGCGGCGAATTCCAGCGGCTGGATCAGCCCCACCGAATATACGATGACCACCGCCGCCAGCGTGGCGTTCGGCAGCAGGCCGAGCAGGGGCGCCAGCAGCAGCATGGTCGCGGCGGCGGTGACGGCGACGACGAGGGAGGCCTTCTGCGAGCGGCCGCCCACCATGCGCACAACCGCCGTCTGCGAGGTGCCGCCGCCCGCCGGCATGGCGCCGAACAGAGCGCCGCCGAGGTTGGCCGCGCCCGTGGCGATCAGCTCCCGGTTGGCATTGATCGGGGGATCGCCGCCCGCCATGAAAGCGCGCCCGGCGGCGATCGACTCGGTGAAACTCATCAGGGCGATGCCCAGCGCCCCCGGCAGCAGTTGCTCGACCAGCGCCAGATCGGGCAGGGTCAGCGAGGGCAGGCCCTGGGGAATCAGACCGACGGTGGAGACCCCCGCCGCATGGAAGCCGAAGAACCACGAAGCGGCGATGCCGCCGCCCACCGCGACCAGGGGCGCCGGCGAATGCGGCCACAGCTTTTCCATGCCGAGCAGCACGATCAGTGTTGCCGCGGCCACGACCAGCGTCAGCAGGGAGGTGTCGGGCAGGTGCTGCACGAGGCTCAGCACATCGTGGAAGAAGCCGTGCTTGGTGATGTGCAGGCCGAGGAGTTTAGGCGCTTGGTCGAGCACTATCACCAGGCCGATTCCCGCCTTGAAGCCGGTCAGCACCGGCATGGAAATGAAGTTGGCGACGAAGCCCAGGCGCAGCACCGAGGCCAGCAACAGCATCACGCCGACCAGTGCGGCCAGAGTCGCCGCGGCGGTGATCAGCTTTGCCGCATCGCCATCGGGCACCGCAAGGCCGAGTTGCGTTGCGGCCAGGATCGCCAACGTGGCAGTGGAACTGACGCTGAGCACCCGCGACGAGCCGAGCAGGGCGTAGATCGTCATCGGAATCAGGGCGGTGTACAGGCCGACGGCGACCGGCAGGCCGGCGACCGTGGCGTAGGCCATCGCCTTGGGCAGAACCACCGCCGCCGCCGTGAGGCCGGCGACCAGGTCGAGGCGCAGGGACGGCGCGCCGGAATCGGTTGTTCCGGCTGCGTGTGGTTTCATGGCTTGGCCTTTTCTGCGCTCATGGTGGGTGGCGTGAGTGTCCCCGGCTTGCGGGCTCCGTCGAGCATGTCCATTTCGGGACGATAGACCGATGTCCTGACTTCCAGAAAGCCGAGGATCGTGTGGGCGAGGTTGTCGTGGGTAAACCGGGTGTCGCGCTTCTTCTGCAAGGCGGCCACATCCACCTGGTCGTAACCGCCGCCCAACCACATGACGGCAGGCACGTGCAATTGTGCATCGGGCGCGATGGCGCGCGGCAGGCCGTGCAAATAGACGCCGTTTTCGCCCAGCGATTCGCCGTGGTCGCTCATGTAGAGCATCGCCGTCTCGAACCTGCTTTGATTCGCTTTCAGCAGATCGATGACCTTGCCGAGGAAGAAATCCGTGTAAAGAATGGCGTTGTCGTAGGCGTTGCCGATCTCCTCGCGGCTGCACTGGCTGAGATCGGCGTTCTGGCAGGCGGGCTTGAACTTTTCGAAGGCCGGCGGATAGCGCTTGAAATAGGCCGGTCCGTGGTTGCCCATCTGGTGCAGCACGATCAGGATGTCGCCCGCGGGATGCGCCTCGATATATTCCTGAACCGCAGGAAGCATGCCGACATCGCGGCATTCCGGGTCGCACACCGGATTCACTTCCGGCGACTTGTAGCTTTTGTACGGCACGCGCAGCGCCACGTCCTTTGAGTCGGAATTGTTGTCCAGCCATAGCACATTCACCCCGGCACGCTGCAGCACGTCGAGCACGTTTTCCTGGGCCGCCGCAGATTTTGTATCGAACTTGTCCGTACCGATCAGGGAGAACATGCACGGCACCGAAACGGCCGTCGAGGTGCCGCAGGCCCAGAAATTCGGGAAATTGACGACATTGGCCTGGCGCAGTTGCGGATTGGTGTCGCGCTCGTAGCCGTTGAGCGAAAAGCGGTCCGCCCGCGCGGTCTCGCCGATCACCAGGATGAACAACTCGCGGTGGATGGAGTGGTGGGCCTGAATGTGCGCGTCGGAGCCGATCACGGTCACGGCCTGCCCGCTCTTCGTGGCGAAGGCATCACCGGCAAATCTGGCTGTCGAGTAAATATAGGTGGCGGGGTTGGTGAAGAACCGCAGTGACTTGTGCTGGCGAATGAATGAGGCATAAAAGCTGCCGAATGCCAGCACCGTTGCCACCATCAGCACCACCACGATCGCCAGGAGCTTTCCGCGCGCCAGCGCCTCGGCCCGCATGCCGCGCCAATGCATGGGAATCCGGGCGACGACGATGGCGGGAGCGACGCCGAGCACGACGAAGTAGGCGAGCAGCCTGAAGTTGAGCAGGTCGAGCGCTTCCGCCATGTTTGTCTGCGCGGCGTTCTGCAGCATCTCGGTGTTGATGATGATGCCATAGCTGTCCATGAAGCAGGCGGCAAGGGACGACAGCAGCAGGATGACTATCAGCACCGGCTTGGTCGTGCGCCCGAAGCACGCCAGCGCCAGCAGCAAAACGGTAATCGCCATGACCATGGCGGCAAGCGAGATCAGCGCGGGGGCATTGCCGGCGGTGAACTGATAGGTATCCAGCACCTTGCCGAAAAAACTGAGGTTGCCGGAAACGGTCAGGAACACCGCCACCAGCACTATCAGGGTATTGCCGGTCAAGCTCTGCGCAGGCAAGCGGAATCGCATAAGGTGGCTTCTCAAGGAAGTGTCCGGCAGGAAACTGTTTTCACCCCGCCAGCACCAGCCCCCACACCACCAGCACGTTGATCAGGCTGACCAGCACGGCGGCGCTGCCGATGTCCTTGGCGCGTTTGGCGAGGTCGTGGTTGTCCAGCGAGATGCGGTCCACCGTGGCCTCGATCGCGGAATTGAGCAACTCGACCATCAGCACCAGCAGGACGCTGCCGATCATCAGCGCCTTGCCGAGATTGCCAACCGGCAACCAGAAGGCCAGCGGGACGAGGATGGCGGCCAGCAGCACTTCCTGGCGGAACGCATCTTCGTGCTTGTAGGCCGCGCGGAATCCGGCCAGCGAATAGCCGAAAGCGTTCTTCAGGCGCACCAGACCGGTTTTACCTTTGTGGGGACTTTCCATTTTGCGTTCAAGAATAGGGTTTCAATCGGACAAGCCCGGGAATTCCCGGCCGTTTCAGTTCCGCTCAAGTCTGCTTGCCGGCTCGAAAGGGCGGTTTCAGGTGCGAAGTGTAACAAGTTGGGGATGGCATGCCGCAGCGTTGCAGTCCGGCACTGACCTCGGGGGCGCGGCGCGCCTCGCGGATTTCGCGAAACAGTTGTGTCGCCTGCGGATAGCTGCGCTGCATCATGCCCAGCCACTGCTTGAGGCGGCCCGGCGACTGCGTCGGCGTCAGCTTGACTTGCACTCGTAGCCAGAACTCCGCAATCATGCCGCGCAGTTCCTGCCAGTCGGCGTCGGTGGCGTGCTCGCCGCCATTGCGGATGCGCCGCGCCAGCAGCGGATCAGCCACAGCGCCGCGGCCCAGCATGACGTCATCGCAGCCGGTGGCGGCACAGATGCGGCGGTAGTCGGCGACGGTCCATACCTCGCCGTTGGCGATCAGCGGCAGCTTGACGACTTCGCGGATGCGCGCGATCCATTCCCAGCGCACCAGCGGCCGGTAGCCGTCGGCCCTGGTGCGGGCGTGCACCACCAGTTCCTGCACGCCGCCGGCTTCCAGCGCCAGCGCGCAGTCCAGGGCGCGGCCGGTGTCCTCGATGCCCAGGCGCATCTTGGCGGTGACCGGGATCGATGGCGGCACGGCGGCGCGCACCGCGGCGGCGATGCGCTGCAGCAGTTCCGGTTCGTCGAGCAAGGCCGCGCCGCCGCGATTACGATTGACCAGCGGCGTCGGGCAGCCGAAGTTAAGGTCGATGCCATGCGGTTTGAGCAGCGCCAGGTGGGCAGCGTTGGCGGCCATTCTCCCCGGATCGGAGCCGAGCAGCTGGATGCGTACCGGCGTGCCGCTGGCGGTGCAGGAGCCGGTCTTCAACTCGGGGGAGAGGCGGGTGAAGCAGGAATGCGGCAGTAGCGTGGTGGTGACGCGGACGAACTCCGTGACGCACCAGTCATAGCCGCCGGCGGACGTCAGTACCGCGCGCAGAACGTCGTCGGCGAGGCCTTCCATCGGGGCGAGGACGATGCGGCTCATCGTGAATCCCGGATAGCGATCAAAAATCGCCGTATCACCAGCGCCGACTTTTGATGTTTTCTCAATGCGCGGCCGGCAGGATGCTGATCGTGCGGCCCTTCTTCATTTTGCCGACGACGTGCATTTCGCAGTTCTTGCAGTCGAAGCGCAGGGTCAGCCTCTCCTTGCCGTTCACCAGCGTCATCGGCTCGGCATTCACGCCCGTGACCCAGCCCTTGGCTTCCTTTGGGCAGAGGCTGTGGCTGTAGCGCAGGCAGTGCCTGGTGATCATCAGCGAGACTTCGCCGGGCGTGGTGTCGGCCTCGTAAGCGTCGGCGATCATTTCCACGCCGTGGCGTTTGTAGAAGGCGCGGGCCTTGCCGTTCAGCACATTCGCCAGATAGGAGAGTTCGCGCTCGGGATACACGGCCGGCGGCTCGACCGGCAGGGCGCGCCGCGGGCGCGGCCTGGCGGCTTCGCGCGCGGCGACGAGGCGTTCAACAGCTTCGCGCCGCAGGGCATTGATCGCCGAGGCGGGCAGGAACCAGGGCCCGGCGAGGACGATCCTGACGTCCGTGGCCTTGAAGTCGGTGGCGCCGAGCTTGCTGACGCTTTCGCCGATGGCGACCAGGGATCGCTCGGCGTTCTTTGCCGCTTCCTTGGCATGGGCGATGGCGGCGCGGCCCTCGATGCCGTCCTCGTCCTTCAGCGTCAGGGCGAAGCCGCCGGCGGTTTCGCTGAGTTCCACCTTGATCCCGATGCGGCGCTCGGCGGACTGCTTTTCCAGCAGGCGCTCGAAGGCCTGGTCGCGGTTGCGGTGGATCTGGATGCCGACCTTGAAGCCTTCGGGATCGTCGGGCATTTCGTTGGGGAAGAGGCGCTTGCCCTGCGCCACATTGATGCGCAGGCCGGCCAGTTTCCTGCCGCGCGACAGGTAGGAGATGCCATCGCCATTGGCGAAGTCCTCCTCGCTGTCGACCTCGAACCAGTCGGGGCCGATGCGTGTCACCGTGCCGCTGGCCGCGCCGGCGAAGCTCGGCGTGTCGAAGGCGGCGATGTCGGCGTGGCGGCCGTTGACGAAGTAGTCGGTGGCACCGCGGTTGAAAGTCTTCTCCGGGCGCGGATCGAATGTGTAGCTGCAATGCCCGGAAGAAGCCCGCGAGTAGAGCTCCGGAGCCTCCGTGATGATGCGGTCGAGCAACTGCCGGTAATGCGCCGTCGAATTCTTGACGTAGGCCATGTCCTTCAGCCGACCCTCGATCTTGAACGAGCGGATGCCGGCGTCGGCCAGCGCGCGCAGGTTGGCGCTCTGGTCGTTGTCCTTCATCGACAAGAGGTGCTTGTCGAAGGAGACGATGCGGCCCTGCTTGTCTTCGAGGTTGTAAGGCAGGCGGCAGGCCTGCGAGCATTCGCCGCGGTTGGCGCTGCGTCCGGTGTGGGCGTGGCTGATGTAGCACTGGCCGGAAAATGCCACGCAGAGCGCGCCGTGGATGAAGAATTCGAGGACGGGCGGCGGATTCGGCGTGTTGCCGACGCCGACTTTCGCCTGGATCGCGCGGATCTCCGGCAGCGACAGCTCGCGCGCCAGCACCATCTGCGAAAAGCCGGTATCGGCGAGAAACCGAGCCCGCTGCGGCGTGCGGATGTCGGTCTGGGTCGAGGCATGCAGTTCGACCGGCGGCAGGTCGGTTTCCAGCAGACCCATGTCCTGCAGGATCAGCGCATCGGCGCCGGCCTCGTACATCTGCCAGGCCAGGCGGCGCGCTTCCTCGATTTCCTCGTCGCGGAAAATCGTGTTGAGGGTGATGAAGATCTTCGCGTGGAAGCGGTGGGCGAAGGCCGTAAGGCGTTCGATGTCCTGCGCCGTATTGCCGGCACCGACTCTGGCGCCGAAGGCCGGCCCGCCGATATACACCGCATCGGCGCCGTGCCTGATCGCCTCGATGCCGATCTCGGCATTTCGTGCGGGGGCGAGCAGTTCGAGGGTGGCGGTGGGTGCGGTCACAGGCAGGCTGGGCAGGAGGCGGGAAGGCAGGCGGCGAATTGTAGTCGGTTCACCCGGGAGCCGTGCTACGTGGCAGGCGGCTGGCTTTCGCTGCGCAGCCGGGACGGCGACGGGTGCTTCGCCGGATGTTTCTGAACGCGGTATGCTGAGCAGATGTCCATGTCGTTGAGTCGTGCTTCATGAGCAAGGAGCGCATTGCCGGTATCGAGCGTCGGCGCCTGTACCTGCTGGGGGGGGTCTGCGCTCTGGGGGTCGGGCTGGGCGTGGCGCGTTACGTGATGACGCGGCCGCAGCCGCCGGCCGGGCATCCGCTGCCGGTCGAGTTCGGCGCTCTGGCACCGGGGAAATTGATGACCGTGGATTGGCACGGCCGCACGGTGTGGATCTTGCGCCGCAGCGCCGACGAGATCGCGGCGCTGGCGGGCTACGAGAGGGAACTGCTCGACCCCGCTTCCCTGCTGTCGCTGCAGCCGGAGGCTTGCCGCAATCCGCATCGTTCCTTGCGCCCCGAGGTATTCATCGCCGTCGGCCAGTGCACGCACCAGGGCTGCCCGCCTGTTTTGCGCAGTGGCGCCGCCAATCGCAGCGAGTTCCTCTGTCCCTGCCATACCTCGAAGTTCGATCTGGCCGGGCGGGTGTTTCGCAACGGTCCTGCCCCGGGCAATCTGGTGATCCCCGATTACCGGTTCGAAGGCGACAGCCGCGTGGTGATCGGCGAGAGCTAAGGTCGAGGCTGTTGGCAGCCGTTGTCGCCGTCCCGCCAGCGCCGACTTTTCATGCCCAGGCTCAGCGCGTAATCGGCTTGTAGCGTATGCGCTTCGGCTTCGCGCCCTCTTCGCCGAGGCGCTTCTTCTTGTCTTCCTCGTACTCGTGGTAGTTGCCGGCGAAGAAGCTCCACTGCGAGTCGCCCTCGCAGGCGAGGATGTGGGTGCAGATGCGGTCGAGGAACCAGCGATCGTGGCTGATGATCATCGCGCAGCCGGCGAATTCGAGCAGGGCGTCTTCCAGCGCGCGCAGCGTCTCGACGTCTAGGTCGTTCGACGGTTCGTCGAGCAGCAGCAGATTGCCGCCGGTCATCAGGGTCTTGGCCAGGTGCAGCCGCCCGCGCTCGCCGCCGGAGAGATTGCCGACGTTCTTCTGCTGGTCGCCGCCCTTGAAGTTGAAGCGGCCGATATAGGCGCGGCTGCCGATCTCGAGCTTGCCGATGGTGATGATGTCGGCGCCGTCGGCGAGTTCCTCGAACACGGTCTTGCTGCCGTCGAGGCAGTCGCGGCTCTGGTCGACATAGGAGATCTTCACCGTGGGGCCGACCACGACTTCTCCGCTGTCGGCTTTGTCCTGTCCGGTAAGCATCTTGAACAGGGTCGACTTGCCGGCGCCGTTGGGGCCGATGATGCCGACGATCGCGCCGGGCGGCACGGTGAAGGAGAGCTTGTCGATCAGCAGGCGGTCGCCGAAGCCCTTGCTGACGTCATGGAACTCGACCACCTTGTCGCCCAGCCGCTCGGCAACGGGGATGAAGAGTTCGTGCGTCTCGTTGCGCTTCTGGTAATCGGTTTCCGACATTTCGTTGAAGCGCGCGAGGCGGGCCTTGCTCTTGGCCTGGCGCGCCTTGGGGTTGCTGCGCACCCATTCCAGTTCCTGCTTCATGGCCTTCATGTGCGCGTCTTCCTGCTTGGCTTCGGTCTCCAGCCGGGCTTCCTTCTGTTCCAGCCAGTTGGAATAATTGCCCTTCCACGGTATGCCGTGGCCGCGGTCGAGTTCGAGGATCCACTCTGCGGCGTTGTCGAGGAAATAACGGTCGTGGGTCACGGCGACCACGGTGCCGGGGAAGCGGGTGAGGAACTGCTCCAGCCATTCCACCGATTCGGCATCGAGGTGGTTGGTCGGCTCGTCCAGCAGCAGCATGTCGGGGCGCGACAGCAGCAGCTTGCACAGTGCGACGCGGCGCTTTTCGCCGCCGGAAAGGGTCTTGATGCTGGCGTCCCACGGCGGCAGGCGCAGGGCGTCGGCGGCGAGATCGAGCTGATGTTCGGTGTCGGCGCCGGAGGTGGCGATGATGGCTTCGAGGCGCGCCTGTTCCTCGGCCAGTTTGTCGAAGTCGGCGTTCTCTTCGGCGTAAGCGGCATACACGGCTTCGAGCTTGGCCTGCGCTTCCATGACCTCGCCCATGCCGGATTCGACTTCCTGGCGCACGGTCTTGTCCGGATCGAGCTGCGGTTCCTGCGGCAGGTAGCCGATGCTGAGGTTGGGCATCGGCGTTGCCTCGCCGATGATGTCCTTGTCGATGCCCGCCATGATGCGCAGCACGGTGGATTTGCCCGAGCCGTTCAAGCCGAGCAGGCCGATCTTGGCGCCGGGAAAAAAGCTGAGGGAGATGTCCTTGAGAATCTGACGCTTCGGCGGCACGATCTTGCCGACGCGGTTCATGGTGAAGACGTATTGGGCCATGGGTTTCTTTAAAGTCCGGTGAAGAGAAGATCCAGCGCGGCGAGGATTTCGTCGCGCTGGGGGGAGAGGTTGGTGACGGGTTTTTTCAGCATGCGGCGCGGCACGGTCGCGATGTCCTGCACGCGCAGCAGGTATTCCTTGCCGCCGATGACCATCACCGGATTGAGGCGCACGACAGGGATGATGGATTTGTCACCTTTCAGCCGCAGCGGAGCGACGACGTGGTTCTCGATGGCGTCGAGCAGGTCGCTTTGCAGCGCTACGACGTAGGGAATCCGCGCCTTGGTGGTCGGGTCCGTGTTGGCATAGACGTCGAACTGGCTCATCGGCAAAACTGGCGGAAGCCATCGCTAAACAGGCCGTGTTCGGCAATCTCGCGATTGTAGGCCTCGATGGCTTCCTTGTTCTGCTCCAGCCATTCGGTTTCGCGCTGGCGTTTCAGCTCTGCGGCGAGAGCCACTTCCAGCGTATGCGAGAGGTTAATCTTGCGCGCGCGGGCTTCTTCCAGCAGGTCGGCGCGGACGGTCAGGTTGGCAGCTTTTTTCGGATGGGCGTTCATGGCGGTTGATCTCCTGCGTTACTGATGCGCGTAATTTACGCGCATCGATCATGCGCGTCAATTGGTGGTAATGCCTCAGTTCGTCTCGATGGTCAGGATCACGGCGCCCTCGGCCACTTCCTCGCCAGCCGCGACGAAGACCTCGACCACGCGCCCGGCATGGGGCGACTGGATGTCGAGTGCCACCTTGCCGGTTTCGAGGATGATCAGGTTGTCATCGAACTGGACGGTGTCGCCGGGATTGACCAGTACCTCCTCGACTACCACATCGCCTTGCGCACAGCTGCCGCAGGTGTCCCAGCACTCGGGGTAGATCGGGATGCGGACCTCGACGATCTTGCCCATCGCGCCGTCAAATATAGCGGGCGACGAAGGCACCTGCGCAGCCCGGTGGCAGGGCGATGCGCATCAGGTGGCCGTTGCCGGGGGCAACCGTGACCGGTTCACCCTCTCGGTTCTGCATGGCCTCGATGACTAGATCGAGGTTGCCGGCGGGGTGGACAATCTCGATGCGGTCTCCCACCTCGAAATGGTTCTTCACCGCGATTTCGGCCAGGCCCGCGGCGTCGTAGCCGATGACGTCGCCGACATACAGGCTGCGGCTGGATTCGGAGCTGCCGGAGAGGTAGTTCTGATAATCGCGGTCGGGGTGGCGGTCGTAGAAGCCGGCGGTGTAGCCGCGGTTGGCGAGGCCGTCGAGCTGGCCGATCAGTTGTGCGTCGAAGGGCCGCCCGGCGACGGCATCGTCGATCGCCCGCCGGTAACTCTGGCAGGTGCGCGCGACGTAGTAGGGCGACTTGGTGCGGCCCTCGATTTTCAGCGAATCGATGCCGATCTCCGTCAGCCGGCCCACGTATTCGATGGCGCGCAGGTCCTTCGAGTTGAGGATGTAGCTGCCGTGCTCGTCCTCCTCGATCGGCATGTATTCGCCGGGACGCTCCTTCTCTTCGAGCAGCCAGGTGGCGCCGGGACGGCGCAGGGTGTTCTGCTTCGCGGCGCCCGGAAAAGTCGGCGCCGGCGCTACGGCGAGCGGGCGCGGCGCGGCGGGGGCGACATCGCCGGCGGCGTCTTCGCTGCCCTCATGTACCTTGTAGTCCCAGCGGCAGGAGTTGGTGCAACTGCCCTGGTTCGGGTCGCGGTGGTTGAAGTAGCCGGAAAGCAGGCAGCGGCCCGAGTAGGCGATGCACAGCGCACCGTGCACGAAGACTTCGAGCTCCGTGTCCGGGCATTCCTGGCGGATCTCGGCCACTTCGTCGAGCGAGAGTTCGCGCGAGAGGATGACGCGCGTCACGCCAATGCTGCGCCAGAAGCGCACCGCGGCATGGTTCACCGTGTTGGCCTGCACCGAAAGGTGGATCGGCATCTCCGGCCAGCGCTCGCGGATCATCAGCATCAGCCCCGGATCGGCCATGATCAGGGCGTCGGGCTTGAGTGCAATGACCGGCGCCATGTCCTCGAGGTAGGTTTTCAGTTTGGCGTTGTGCGGCAGGATGTTGCTGACGAGGTAGAACTTGCCGCCGCGCGCATGGGTCAGCGCGATGCCTGCGCCCAGGTTTTCCAGGGTGCCGAAATCGTTGTTGCGCACGCGCAGGCTGTAGCGCGGCTGGCCGGCGTAGATCGCGGTGGCGCCAAAATCCAGCGCGGTGCGCGCCATCAGCAGCGAGCCGGCCGGGGCCAGCAGTTCGGGAGTCCTCACCGGGCAGGCGTACGCAGGTCCGACGTCACGCGGCCGATCTGCGCCAGTTCTTCTTCGTGCGGCGGATCGCGGAAATCCTCGGCCAGGGCGGCGGCCTCCCATTCGCGCATGGCGGGGTGGGCAAGCATCGTTGCGAGGTAGTTCGCGGCAGCGCCGGTCGGGGCGACGCCGTAGCTGCGGAAGCGATACACGACGGGCGCGAAGAAAGCGTCGACCGCAGTGAAGGCGGGGCCGGCCAGGAAGGGGCCGCCGAAGCGCGCCAGGCCTTCGTTCCACAGGCGTTCGATGCGGGCGATGTCGGCCAGCAGTTCGGGCGGACGCTGCGACACCGCCACGCGCACGCCGACGTTCATGCCATGCTGGCCGCGCAGCGCGGTGAAGCCCGAATGCATTTCGGCGGCGGCGCAGCGTGCCCAGATGCGGGCCTGCGCGTCGGCGGGCCAGACGCCGGGATGGCGTTCAGCGAGGTATTCGGCGATGGCCAGCGAATCCCAGACCACAATGTCGCCATCGACCAGGCAGGGCACTTTGCCCGAAGGGGAGAAAGCCATGAAGTCCTCCGCGCCGAACCGGTGCAGCCGCTCGGCGAAGAGAATCTCCAGCGCGCGCAGCAGCACCCAGGGCCGCAACGACCACGAGGAGTAATTCTTGTTGGCGATGTGCAGCGTGTACATCACGTACGCAGAGTTTCGTCAAGAGTGATATCGACCATCAGATCATTCGAGATGCGTTCGAGTTCCCCGGTCAGCGCACCGACATCGAGATCCGGCGCGGCAGCGGGCATCGCCCGCGAACGGTCGTCACCCCCTACCGGGGAAGGGGGCGGGGGGAAGGGGGTCATATATCCTCCATCGGTACGCAGCCGCAGAACAGGTTGCGGTCGCCATGCACGTCGTCGATGCGATTGACGTAAGGCCAGAACTTGTTCTCGGCCACCCAGGGCAGAGGGAACACGGCCTGCTCGCGCGAATACGCGCGGGTCCACTCGCCGACCATGTCGGCCTCGGTGTGCGGCGCGTGCTTCAGGGGACTGGCGTCGAGCGTCCATCCGCCGGTCTCGATCCTGCGGATCTCGTCGCGAATGCTGCACATCGCGGCGCAGAAGCGGTCGAGTTCGGCCTTGTCTTCCGACTCGGTCGGCTCCACCATCAGCGTGCCGGCCACGGGGAAGCTCACGGTCGGCGCATGGAAACCGTAGTCCATCAGGCGCTTGGCGATGTCGATTTCGGCGACGCCGGTAGCGGCCTTGATGGCGCGGATGTCGAGGATGCACTCGTGGGCGACGCGGCCCTGGCTGCCGCTGTAGAGCACCGGGTAGTGGTCCTTGAGTTTCGCCGCGACGTAGTTGGCGTTGAGGATCGCGATCTCGGTGGCGCGCGTGAGGCCGGCACCGCCCATCATGGTGATGTACATCCAGGAGATCGGCAGGATCGAGGCCGAGCCCCAGGGCGCGGCGGAGACGGCGTGCTGGCCGCCGTGGGGCCCCGGTATTCTCTGCACCGCATGATTGGCCATGTAGGGCGCGAGATGCGCCTTGAGCCCGATCGGCCCCATGCCCGGTCCGCCGCCGCCGTGCGGGATGGCGAAGGTCTTGTGCAGGTTGATGTGCGAGACATCCGCCCCGATGTCGGCCGGGCGGCACAGGCCGACCTGGGCGTTGAGGTTGGCGCCGTCCATGTACACCTGGCCGCCGTGGGCATGGACGATGGCGCAGATGTCCCTCACCGATTCCTCGAACACGCCGTGGGTCGACGGATAGGTGATCATCAGGCAGGACAGCTTCGCGGCGTGCAGCGCGGCTTTCGCCTGCAGGTCGGCGAGGTCGACGTTGCCGCTGTCGTCGCAGGCCACGGCGACCACGTCGAGGCCGCACATCTGTGCGGTGGCCGGGTTGGTGCCGTGGGCCGATTTCGGAATCAGGCAGATGTTGCGTGCGCCCTGATCATTGGCGGCCTGGTAGCGGCGGATGGCGACGAGGCCGGCGTATTCGCCCTGCGCGCCGGAATTCGGCTGCATGCAGATGGCATCAAAGCCGGTGATGGCCTTGAGCTGTTCTTCCAGGCCCGTGATCAATTCCAGATAGCCCTGCGCCTGGTCCAGCGGGGCGAAGGGGTGCATCTGGGCGAACTCGGGCCAGGACACCGGGATCATCTCGGCGGCGGCGTTGAGCTTCATGGTGCAGGAACCGAGCGGGATCATGGCGTGATCGAGCGCCAGGTCACGGTTCTGCAGGCGCTTCAGGTAGCGCAGCATGCCGTGCTCGGTGTGGTGCGTGTTGAACACCGGATGCGTGAGGATCGGCTCGCGCCGCTGCAGCGTGATCGGGATCGCGCAAGGGCGCGCAGCGTCCAGCGCCTCGACCGGCGCGCCGTTATTGGCGGACCCGCCGAAGATTTTCAGCAGTGTGGCGACATCTTCGCGCGTGGTGGTCTCGTCGAGACTGATGCCCAGCGTTTCATCATCGACGCGACGCAGGTTGTAGCCGGCGTCAACCGCCGCCTGGAGGATTCTCGCCGTCTCGCCGGCGCTGCGCTCTGCGTCCTGCGGAACTTTTACCTCGAAGGTATCGAAGAAGTCGCGGCCGCCGACGCCCAGCGCGCCGGCCAGCAGCGCCGTCAGGCGATGAATGCGCCCGGCGATGGTGCGCAGGCCGAGCGGCCCGTGCCACACCGCATACATGCCGGCGATGTTGGCCAGCAGCACTTGCGAGGTGCAGATGTTGGAATTGGCCTTCTCGCGCCGGATGTGCTGCTCGCGCGTTTGCAGCGCCATGCGGTAGGCGGTCTTGCCGCGGGCGTCCCTCGAGACGCCGATGATGCGGCCCGGCATCGAGCGCACGTGCGCCTCGCGCGTGGCGAAGAAGGCCGCATGCGGGCCGCCGAATCCCAGCGGCACGCCGAAGCGCTGCGAGGATCCCAATGCGATGTCGGCGCCCATTTCGCCGGGCGACTTCAGCAGCACCAGCGCCATTAGGTCGGAGGCGACGGCAACCACGCCGCCGCGGCCTTTGATCGTTGCAATGATCGTGGTGAGGTCGGAAATTTCGCCGCGGGCATTGGGGTACTGCAGCAGGGCGCCAAACAGGTCGTGCTCATTTGCCAAACTCGCGGCTTCTTCCGGCTTGCCGAACACCAGTTCGAAACCGAAATAAGCGGCACGCGTGCGGATCACGTCGATGGTCTGCGGGAAGGCCGCCTCATCGACGAAAAAGACATTGCCCTTGGCCTTGGAGATGCGCCGCGCCATGGTCATCGCCTCGGCGGCAGCGGTGGCTTCGTCGAGCAGCGAGGCATTGGCGATTTCCAGCCCGGTCAGGTCGACCACCATCTGCTGGTAGTTGAGCAGGGCCTCCAGGCGGCCCTGCGCAATCTCGGCCTGGTAGGGCGTGTAGGCGGTGTACCAGCCGGGGTTTTCGAACAGGTTGCGCAGGATCACCGGCGGCGTGTGGGTGCCGTAGTAGCCCTGGCCGATCAAGGACTTCTTCACCACGTTTTTCGCGGCGATGGCTTTCAGTGCGGCCAGCGCGGCGTGCTCCGGCATCGCCGGCGGCAGGGCCAGCGGACGCGGCAGGCGAATGGTTGCCGGCACCGTTTCGGCGATCAGCGTGCTGAGCGAAGCGGTGCCGATGGAGGCGAGCATGCCGGCAATGGCATGTTCATCGGGGCCGATATGGCGGCCGATGAATTCGTCACGGTGTTCGAGGGTGCTCAGCGGTATTGTCAGGTTCTCGGCGTGCATGGGATTGGGCAAAAGAAAAAATGTTGAACCACAGAGGCGCAGAGACACAGAGGAAGCGCAGAGAACTTCAAAAGCAAGGAATTGCTTTTCTCTGTGCCTCCGTGTCTCTGTGGTGAAGGTTTGCTCTTAAAGCGTGGCCGCGTAGGCGTCGGCGCCGAGCAGGCCGTCGAGTTCGGTGGCGCATTGGTCGGCAGCGGCCGGCTTGACGCGAAACAACCAGCTGGCATAGGCATCGGCATTGATGGATTCCGGTGCGTCGGCGGCCGCCTGGTTGGCCTCCACCACTTCACCCGAGACCGGCGCGTAGATGTCCGAGGCGGCCTTGACCGATTCGACCACCGCGCATTCCTCGCCGGCCTTGACCATGCGGCCGACGGCCGGCAGTTCAAGGAAAACGATGTCGCCGAGGGCTTCCTGGGCGTGGTCGGTGATGCCGATGGTAACCGTACCGTCGGCTTCGAGCCGGGCCCATTCGTGGGAGGCGGCGTATTTAAGGTTGGCGGGGGTGTTCATTTATAACCTCCAAAAATCATGGGCCACAGGGATCACAGAGAACACATGGTTCGACAGGCTCACCATGAGCGGCCCTGATGTATTTCCGCTCATCCTGAGCCTGTCGAAGGATGTGTTCTCTGTGGCTAAATAAGGTTTTTGCCGTTGCGGACAAACACGGGCTTTACGACGCGCGCCTTGAGGCGCTTGTCGCGGATTTCGACTTCGACTTCGCTGCCGATGGCGACGCTCGCGGGCAGGCGCGCCAGCGCGATGGATTGGTTGAGACTGGGGGAGAAGGTACCGCTGGTGATCTCCCCTTCTCCCCGGGGCGTGATGACTTTCTGGTGGGCGCGCAGCACGCCGCGATCGAGCAGCAGCAGGCCGGCGAACTGGTTGCGAACTTGCCGCGCATTTTTACCCTCCAGCGCCGACTTTCCAATGAAATTGCGGGATTCATCTTTCAGGTCGACCGTCCATTTCAGGCCGGCTTCGTAGGGCGAGATATCTTCGTCCATGTCCTGGCCGTAAAGATTCATGCCGGCTTCGAGCCGCAGTGTGTCGCGCGCACCGAGGCCGCAGGGCTTGACGCCGGCAGCGAGCAACTTCTGCCAGACTTGTCCGGCGGCGTCGGCCGGGATGGTGATTTCGAAACCGTCTTCGCCGGTGTAGCCGGTGCGGGCGACCAGCCAATCCTGCCATTCAGCGGCCTGAAACACACCGAGCGGCTCCGTCGCGGTGCGGCTGCCGGGGAAGGCCATCCAGAAGCGCTCGCGCGCCCGGGGACCCTGCACGGCGATCATCGCCACCGAATCGCTGCCGGTGAGGCGGCGCTCCTGCGCATCGGAACCCTGCATGGCGATGATGGCGACCGCATCATCGTTGCCCCGGCGGCGCACGATGAGGTCGGCGGTGAATCCCGTCAGTTGGCCGCGCATCCAGGCGATGTCCTTGGCGGCGGTGCCGGCGTTCACCACGATGCGGTAGCGCTCGGGGGTGAAGAAATACACGATCAGGTCGTCGATCACGCCGCCGTCCTGGTCCAGCATGCAGGAATACAGCGCCTTGCCTGGCGTGGTGAGTTTCGCCACATCGTTGGCCAGCAGATGTCGCAGCCAGCGCGTGGCATCCGGGCCGGCGAGATCCAGCGCGCACATGTGGGAGACGTCGAACATGCCGGCATCGCGTCGCACGGCATGGTGCTCCTCGATCTGCGAGCCGTAATGAATGGGCATCTCCCAGCCGGAAAAATCGACCATCTTCGCGCCGGCGGCGAGGTGGGATTCGTAGAGCGGGGTACGTAGCGGCATGGCGGTCCTCGGACTGATGGCGACAACAAACGCGACGGGGCTCCGTCACATCCCCATCTGTCCTTGGCGCCTGAGAGATTTACTCCGTCGGCGGGCAGGCTTCACGCTAAGCAATGAGCTGCCGCTCTCCAGATTTGTGCTGCGTCGTCGGCCCTTTTGCCTGAGCGGTTCCTGGGGGTTGCGCCTTCGGCGGTGACGGTGGGAAAAGTGTCACTCTCTCCCGACGACCAGAGCCGATTATCCTATAAACAGCCTTATCGCGCTCGGGGGATTCGCCAGCGGCGGAGCGCCTTGACTACCGTCCGGCACAGGCGTAGACCTGCAACTCACGACAAGGAGGCCTGCGATGAAGAATGAGGTGATTTATCCGGAACTGCAACCGCAGCAGATGGACCAGTTCAATCAGAACAACTACGCCAATCTGCTGCTGGCCGAAGGAGATTCATGGTTCGCCTGGGGCTACCTTAACGTCAAGCCCTCACCGAATGTCCTGACCTCGATGGACTTCGGGAAGCCTACCGCGACCATTTCCTACGCCTACTCGGGCGATACCGTGGGCGACATGGCGCGCATGACGGCCGGCGCCGGATTTCTTCTGGAGATGCGCAACCGCAGGTTCAAGGCCATGCTGCTCAGCGGCGGTGGCAACGACCTGTTCGACGCAATACGCTTCGGTCACATTCTTCAGCCGGCCGGCGCCGGCGACCCGGCCGATCCGGATTCCTATGTGAAGTGGGGGGCCGTCGATGACTTGATCGCCTACGTAAGCAAGAACTACGCGGAAATCATTTCATGGCGCAGTCATGCATTGTCCATGAACAAGACCACGCCCTATGTATTCCATACCTACGACTGGCCGATGCCGCGACCGGCCAAGGCCGAAGTGATGGGGCTGCCGGCGGTCGGCACCTGGCTTTACAAGCCGCTGGTCGATGTCGGCGCGCCGGCGGATTTGCGCCATGAAATCATCAAGCGCGTCGCCAACCGGGTCCTGAAGGCGATATCGGATTTCCATGATCCCGTGGCCGGAATCTACGTCGTCGATACGCGCGGTTCCACTACGCCGGCGCTTCCCGGAACCGCGGGGGACAGCAAGGACTGGGCCAATGAAGTCCATCCGAATGAATCGGGCTATGCGAAGATCGCCCGGTTGATCTGCACGCAGCTCGCGGCACTGGGCGTGAGCTGATTCGCGGCGGACTTCGCCCCGCCATGTTTTGTGGTCATCCGGAATTCGTGATTGATAATTGGCGTTGCGGCGCACAATGCCATTGGCTTGCAGCTTCGGGTGAAACTGGCAGTCGCAGTTCGGCCAATAATCCGCCGCTCGGGCTCTTCCTCCATAGCGGTCATTGAATCTTTCCGGCCCCTCGGAAGCCGTCATTCAATCGGAACTACCAAGCCCTCCCAAGGATATCATTGACCGTAACGAGGAGCATCGGAGATCATTGGTAGAGGGTTGCGCTAAGCGGATCGGGGGAGGAACTGACCTAACACGGCACCATGATGGAGTTCCCTGAGGCGCGGTGCCAAGATTGAGGGGGAGGTATAGATGGCAAGTTATCGGGTGTACGAGCACCCTACCCAAGGAGTTCAGCTGGTGATCGGACGTAAGTCCGACTGCGACATCGTGATTGATGAGCCCTACATCAGTGGATGGCATGCCAAGATCGAATGGCGAAGCAATCATTTCTTCTTGACAGACATAGCGAGCACGAACGGTACGCTTCTGAATGGTAAGCCGATCTCGTCGGAAACCTGGATTTCGGAGACTGACAGTGTGCAACTGGGGGAAGTCACGCTGAGAATTGCAGAGCAGCGCTAGCTTCGGCAACTTTGACTTGAGCGACTTATTTACACATCTGCCTGCCTCATGCCGGTTATTCCTGGTCTTCCTTCTCTGGCCTATGCAAGTCGCGTTGGCCGATCTTGACAACGAACGACAGGCCACATTTCCAGCCTCCCTTCTTGTCGGCAGGTTGGGGGCTGTCGGGATGGTTTCCGTTGGGGGTCAAGGACAGCCCGTCAAGTTAGCCACTGGCTTCCTAATAAGTCCTTGCCACGTCCTGACCGCGGCGCATGTACTGGCACAAGTGGGGAAAAGCGCACAGATCGGCACCGCTGTTCGGTTTGTGCCGTCCGCTGGACTTGCCTCGCCTCTCGGGGGACGTGTTGTAGCAACCAACCCGGATTTCGTCATGCGTGAGGTGCCAGTGGCGCTAGACCTGAATTCAAAGTCCCAGGATTGGGGCTTGATCGAACTGAATCATCCGGTTGATGGAATCGAGCCGCTCAAGCTCCTCTATCCAGGTTCGCCAGTACCCGGCAAGGCGACCTTTTCGATTGCCGGATACCCGATGACGGGCCAGAGGCCGCGCCTGGAGGTACAGGAACATTGCGTAAATCGGTCTCGATTTCACGGTTCGATGGAGGTCAATGGCGTAGTCTTGCTTGATTGTACCGTTCGCCCTGGAATGTCAGGCGGACCGCTGCTTGTTGATGGCAATGGAGATCTGGTTGCGGCTGGAATTGTTGTTGAACGTTTTGAGGTTGGACAGAAGGTCTTGGGCGTTGCGATTCCTATCAAGGCTTTCGCAGAAACAATTGAAGCCCAAATGCGATCCAGTGACATCTGTGCCGTGGGCTCACCTTTTGCGTTGTCGCCAATCTCGGACCAATGAGCATCGGCAAGTCTATAGTGACCTATGGGCCCACCAGCTTCTTATGACTCGGACAAAAAGTGCGCCGCCCACTCGGCCTTTTGACGCAAGGCCCCGGAGTGTTTCGAGATAATCCTGGCGATACGCTCGGGAGCAAAATCTTGCTGCACCAGCGCCATGCTACGGTCAAACACTTCACGGTAGTGACTGATCAGGCCGTCCCGAAGTTCGATACAGCTTATGCCGTCGAATCCGACCCGTCGGCCGAGCGTCTGGGGCTGCAAGGATTCATAGCTGAATCGATAGCTGGCGTAGCCAAGATCACCCGAACATACTGGTTGAACGAATTCCCACTTGAAATTCCGCCCGCCCGCGTAGAAATGGTCGAGCATCTCCCTCAGTCCCTGGGGACCTTGCTTGGGACCAAAGAAATAGTCCTCGTAGATGCCGTCAGGGGTGAAGCATGCTGCAAGAGCCGCCGCGTTTCCCGTCTCAATGGCACCAGCAAGTTGCTTCAGTAGGTGTTCAAAATCCATATGCCGTTCCATAACAGCTAATCGCTTGATCTCAGTCCGCCAAGATACCGCAGATGACTTCCACACCCTTCGCGGCAATCCGAGGCTCCGAATCCCGGTGCTACGATATGACCACGAACGCTGTGATTGAGAATGCATTCATCTTTCCTTGAGCGCCTGACATCCACAACCTTCACGCCGCGAGCAGCCAGAAGCCAGTCGATATGCCACCGCAGGGTCTTTTCGGTGCGCAAATGCCGGGCAATGCGGGCTTCAAAGTTTCGTTTTGCGCTGCCGGTATAAACGTAGCGCCCGGCCGGAAAAAGGAATTCACCGAGCTGACCAACGGTAACCTCAACCGGACGTGCGACTGCGATTCTGAGCTGGTAAGTAATGAAGGGCGGCGGCATGTGGTTCTACTCCACGTCGGATCCTGTGCCTGGCGTCATCTTCCCCTCCCACCCCTGACACGGCTCGCCGCTTGCCGCCTGCACCTCGAAGTGTGGATAGCGCCGACTCTTGAAGCCCATGCTTCGGCAGCCGTAGGGAAACCGCGGATCGTAGGTGACGAAGAAGTGGATGCAGTCTTTGCAGGTTGGGTTGTCGCTGGTCAATTCCTAATGCCTTATGCTGCCACACCCATGGTAGCGGTCAGCATCGTGCCATAAACCTCGCAAAAATGTGTCGCCGTTGTGCGCCGCCTAAGATTGCATGCACCTGACGACGTTTCCACACAGCCTCCGACGGGAAACGGCCATTGGGTACCCCATTGGATTCACGTTCCCCGCTCAGACTCATACCCCATTGGACAATGCTTAGCCTTTACTGAAGCTTCGCTTTGCTGTACTGTACGAAAAAACAGTTACAGGAGCACGCTCATGGCCAACGATCTGACGTCCCGCCAGCAGGAGATTCTGGATTTTATCCGCAACAGCATGGAAGTATTCAGTGTGCCGCCGACGCGCGCCGAGATCGCCGGCGCCTTCGGCTTCGCCTCGCCCAATGCAGCCGAGGACCACCTCAGGGCTCTGGCGAAAAAGGGCGCGATTACGCTCGAACCCGGTTCCGCGCGCGGCATCCGCCTGGTGGAGCAGCTCGGCCTGCCGCTGATCGGCACGGTGGCGGCCGGCAGCCCGCTGCTGGCGATCGAGAATCGCCTCGGCAACATTCGCATCGATCCTGCGCTGTTTACGCCGCGCGCCGATTTCCTGCTGCGCGTGCGAGGTCTGTCGATGATCGAAGCCGGCATTCTCGACGGCGACCTGCTCGCCGTGCATCGCACCACCGAGGCCAGCAACGGCCAGATCGTCATCGCCCGCCTCGGCGACGAAGTCACCGTCAAGCGCTTCAAGCGGCGCGGCAACATGGTCGAACTGATCGCCGCGAATCGCGATTTCGCGCCCATCCTGGTCAACACGCGCAAGGAGCCGCTGACCATCGAAGGCATAGCGGTCGGCCTGATCCGCGACGGCCGGACACTGTGAAAAGGCTTCACCACAGAGACACAGAGACACAGAGAACTTCAAAAGCAAAGAATTGTTTTTCTCGCCTGGCTTTTCCTCTGTGCCTCTGTGTCTCTGTGGTTCAACTGTTTTTTTAGCATGAATCCCGCCTTGGCCCATCTGCTGGAACGCAGCGACATCCGTCGCGGCGATGCTTTCGCCGTGGCGTCGGCGCCGACTTTTGCCAGCGGCTTTTCCCGGCTTGATGCCGAACTGCCCGGCGGCGGCTGGCCGCGCGGGGCACTGACCGAACTGCTGGCGGAACACGAGGGCATCGGCGAACTCGGCCTGCTGCTGCCGGTGCTGGCGACGCTCACCGCCGCCGGGCAGACCGTGGTGCTGATCGCGCCGCCGCACTGCGCGCATGCACCGGCCTGGGCCGCCGCCGGGATTCGTCTTGACTGCCTGCACCTGGTGTTCCCACGTCGCCCGCGCGATGCCTTGTGGGCCGGTGTCGAGGCTCTGCGTTGCGGCGGCGTGGCGGCGACGCTGCTGTGGCTCGACGGGATGTTTCGCGGCGGCCTGCCGGCCAACAGCCTGCGCCGCCTGCAGGTGGCGGCGGGCGAGGGTGGTGGCGGGGCATTCTGCTTCCGTCCGGCGCAACTCGCGGTTGCGGCTTCGCCGGCGCCGCTGCGGCTGCAACTGCAGCCGGCAGGCGGGCAGTTGCGCGTACAACTGCTGAAGCGGCGCGGGCCGCCGGCGCGGCAGGCGATCCTGCTCGACGTCCCGCGTCCCGCGGGTTTGGCGCAGAGGTTTTCCCATGTTGTGGCTGGCGCTGTGCTGCCCGACGCGATCAACAGCCGACGACGAAGCCGCGTCGCCGCCTGAAGCGCCGGCCACTCCGGCCGCCGCATTTCCCGCTCCGGCACTGGCCTGCTGGGCGGGCCGCTACACCCCGCACGTCAATCTTGCGCCGGCGGCGCTGCGCCTCGAAATCAGTGGCAGCCTGCGCCTGTTCGGCGGCCTGCCGGCGCTGCTGCAACAAGTGCGCGCGGATCTTGTCGCGATGGATTTCCGCGCACATCTGGCCGTGGCCGCCACGCCGCTGGCCGCGTTGTGGCTGGGGCGGGCGGGCGACAATGCCATCTGCGTCGACCTGCCGGCCACGCGCGCAGCCCTCGCCGCCGTGCCGCTGACTGCGCTGGAACTGGCGCCGTCGCTGGTGCGACGCATCGAAGGCTGCGGCCTGCGCCGCCTCGGCGATGTGCTGGCGCTGCCGCGCGCCGGTCTCGGCGCCCGCCTCGGCAAACCCTTCGTCATTGATCTGGCGCGTGCGCTGGGCGAAATCGCCGACCCGCAAGTCTGCTTCGTCTTTCCCGAACATTTCGAACAGGGGCTGGAACTGCCGGCGCCGGTGGCAGCCGCGCCGGTGCTGCTGTTCGCCGCACACCGCCTGATCGCGGCGCTGGCCGGCTGGCTGGCGGTGCGGAATGGCGCGGTGCGCGAAATCGAATGCCTGATCGACCACGGCCATGGCGTGATCACTGCGGTACCGATCACCTTCAGTGCGCCGGTGCATACGGCGGCACGCATCGAGCGCGTGTTGAAGGAGCGCTTCGATGCGCTGAGCCTGTCCGCCCCGGCGCTAGCCTTGCGCCTGAACGCGCGCGATGCGGTGCCGCGCGAACAGCGCAGCCATGCCCTGTTCGACGGCGGCGGCCAGCGCCACGAAGCGCTGGCCGAACTCATGGACCGCCTCGTCGCGCGTCTGGGGCCGCAGGCGGTGCAGGGCCTGGCCTGCCATGCCGACCATCGCCCGGAACGGGCGAGCCGGCCCGTTTCCGGCAAGCCGGCATCCACGCTGCAGGTGACGCCGCCACGCCCGCTGTGGCTGCTCGACCCACCCGAAGCCCTGCGTGAAATCCATGGCCGCCCGCAGCGCGACGGCGCGCTGGCGCTGGCGGCCGGGCCGGAGCGGATCGAATCGGGTTGGTGGGACGGCGGCGACGCGCGCCGCGACTATTTCATCGCACAGGACAGCGCGGGACGCCAGCTGTGGATTTTCCGCGATCCGCGCCCGCCCGGCGGCTGGTTCCTGCACGGGCTATTTGCTTGAGCGTTAGCCTCAGCGCGACAGAATCCACTGCGCCAGATTCTTCAGTTCTTTTGGATCCTTGGTGTCGATGATCTTGTGGTCTTCCTCGGTGCCGTCTTCGAGCTTGACTTTCTTGCCTTCGGTCATCTGCTTGATAGCGTCTTGTTCGCCAAGCTTCTTTTCTTGGTACTTGGCGGCGATCTTCTTGTAGGACGGACCTTTCTTGGTCTTGTCGACGGCGTGACACTTGAAGCAGTCATTCTTCTTGGCCAGCGCCTGGGCCGCTGCCTCGTCGACCGCTGCCTGTGCCGGGGTGAGGCCGGCCAGCGAAAGGAGCAGGGATCCGGCGAGCAAAATCGAGCGTGTGGTTTTCATTGCCTGTTTCTCCAGCGAACCGGCAACAGTGCCGTATAGCCGAAGTAACGCCGGTCAAGGAGTTTTGTTGACGGAACGCCGCCTCGATCTTTGTATCAAATGATTTCATCGCGTGACGGACCGCTATGGCTCCTGGCGCACGGGCTTGCTCGCGATCAGCGTAACGAAGGACTTGATGGTCGGCCCCGGCGCATCGAAATCGCTGAATTCGGAATGCAGGACATTCCAGCCGACGAAGCGGCTGGCCAGCTCGTTACGCGCAAACAGGCAACAACTTGCTGTCCCGAACATTTCGAGCCATGTGGTGCCTTCAATCAGCGTGTTGATGACGGCGATGCCGCCCGGACGGACACGGTCCTGCAGCATCGACAACTGGCGTGACGCGGACTGGCAGTCGAAGAACGCCAGCAGCCCGATGGAGACAACGCAGTCGAAATCCTCACTGATTTCATGGTTGCGCAGGTCGGCCTCGATTGCTTCGACCGGCAGGCCCCGGGCCGCAGCGCGCTGCTGCAAATGGTGGATTGCCGAAGGGCTCGCGTCCAGCGCCAGTACCGAACAGCCTTGCGCGGCAGCGGCCATGGCGAGATTGCCGAGGCCGCAACCGAAGTCGAGCACGCGCCCCGTGAGATGCGGCAGGGCGGCCAGCTCGAATGCGTTGAGCTGGAAATCCTGATTCTCGACCTGTTGCTGAAACTGCCGGTCGAAGAAGGTAACGCTGCTGTTGGTGTTCATGGTGTGATTTTGCACTGCCGGTCGAACAATCGCCAGCCCGCCCCGATGATCCGGTAGCGGCTGGCGATCGGCCTGCGCGTCGCGGAAGCGGCGCCTGGTCAGGTCAGATTACGGCAGCTTGATGGCGTTGATATCGACCTTGGTACCCTTCTTGACGCCTATCCCCAGCGTCTTTTCGAAGGAAACCTGGTGGCCGCGCGTGGTGATGTTGTCGTCATGGATGGCAAAGCCGACGTTGTAGACGCTGCCTTCCTTCAGATTCTTGTCGTCGTTGTTGGTGAGCCCCAGCGGACGGATCAGCACCACGGTCCACATGCCGTCCTTCCAACTGGCGATGGCATTGTTGTCGGCGGCCGAGCCCTTGGCATCCTCGCGGCTGACGAGGTAGTCGGGAACCATGTCGCCTTCCTTCCAGCCGGCGTTCGGGTCGAAGGGCACCGCATTCGCTTCGCGGATCAGGAAATGGTCGCCGCCCTTGTGCAACTGATCGACGGTAATCGACTTGTAACCGACCTTCTTCGCATCCCACATGTACTTTGGCGCATGTGTCTTGGCATCGGAATTGCCGCTGAACATGTCCTTGCCGGCATCGCCTAGTCGAAACTCGAGCACGTAACCGTCATCGGCCATGCCCACCGCCGTGCTGCGGTGCGCACGCCACTGGATCAGGTCGACGAAATAGCCGGCGGCCTTGAGCTTGCTGATTTCGTCGACGGTTTTGCCGGTCTTCCAGTCGGAAGGATCGGTGCGGGTGTCGGGCAGGTACTTGCGCACGTCACCCTTCTTGATCGCGGTCAGCATCGGGTTGGCGGCGACTTCCGCCTTGGTGAATTGCTTCGCCATGTCGCGCTGGCCATCATGGCAGGTCAGCCAGCAACCCTGCTTGGCAAAGCCGGGCACCTTGCCATCGTCGATCATGATCGACATGCGATCTTCGTAGATGCCCTGCATCTGGCGATCCTGAACGATCTTGTCGAGCTTGGGGAAGCCCCAGACTTTCCATTCCTTGCCGTCGAAGCGCAGGTACTGGTGTTCGGTGCCGGCATGGGCGTTGTCGGTTTTCCACTGGTAACGCAGGTAGAGATTCTTGGCGTCGTAGGCGGCCTGCACCTTGAGGTCCTTGTAGCCGGACTTGCCCGGAACCGGCATCGGCTCCAGCCGGCCGCCCTTGGCGATCTTTTCGCCCATGTCCTTTTCGGCATCCTTTTCGTCGTGGCAGGACAGGCAGGCATCGCCGCGCTTGACTTCCTTCGCGGCGTTCTTGTGCTCGTCGCTGCGCAGCCACTCGTAGCTGGACTGGCCGGGATAAAACATCGGAATCGTGGTGGTGGCAAGCTTCGACCAGTTGATCTTGGCCGGGTCGGCGGCGAGGGCGGAACCCGTGCCGAAAGTCAGCCCGATGGCGGTCAGGCTCAGAAACAGTGCAGTTCTTTTCATGATGATTCCTCTGTTGATGTTGATGTGAAAGATCCAATGGAACAACACTATTCGCTGTTTGTGCGATGCAATATTGATAGAAGTCAATGTTGGTGCAGATAGCCGGTCGTTTGCGCCGGGTGGGCATTGGCGACCTTGCAGGCAGGTTTGCGCTAGACTGTATAAAACAACAGTTATCGTTTCAGCCATGACTTCCCTGCCGGCTTACGCCGAACTCCACTGCCTGTCGAACTTCAGCTTTCTGCGCGGAGCCTCCCACGCCGCCGAACTGGTGGCGCGCGCCGTGCGGCTGGGCTATGCGGCGCTGGCGATCACCGACGAATGCAGCTTTGCCGGCAGCGTGCGCGCCCACCTGGCGGCACGGGATGCGGGGCTGCAACTGATCCACGGCACCGAACTGCATCTGGCCTGCGGCATGAAGCTGGTGCTGCTGGCGCAGAACCGGGCCGGCTACGGCAACCTCTCGGCGCTGGTGACCCTGGGCCGTCGCCGCGCGCGGAAGGGCGCCTATTGCCTGACGCGCAATGACCTCGCCGGCTGGGACGGCGGCGGCGTGCCGGATTGCCTGGCGCTGTGGATGCCGCTGACCGATGGAAAAGTCGGCGCTGGCTCGCTCTGCGCACCTGGAATTCCGCTTCGCGGGCAGGTGACGGCGAATTGGAACAGCGATGCGCGCTGGCTGGCCGCGCACTTCGCCGGCCGCGCCTGGATTGTCTTCGAGCGCCACCTGCGACCCGACGACCACGAGCGTTTGGCACGCTTGCGCGAACTGGCGGCGGTCGTGCAACTGCCGCTGGTGGCTGCGGGCGACGTGCACATGCATGCGCGTTCGCGGCGGCCCTTGCAGGATGTGCTGGCGGCCTTGCGCCTGAACACCACGGTGGCAGAAGCAGGACACGCCCTGTTCCCCAACGGCGAGCGTCACCTGCGGCAGCGCTGCGCGCTGGCGCGCCTGTATCCGTCCGAACTGCTGGAAGAGACGCTGAAGATCGCCGCGCGCTGCGATTTTTCCCTGGCCGAATTGCGCTACGAATATCCCGAGGAAGTTGTTCCCGCCAATGAGACGCCGGATTCCTGGCTGCGGCAACTGACCGCGGAGGGCCTTGCGAAACGCTATCCGGCCGGCGTGACCGACAAGGTGACGGTGCAGATCGAACACGAATTGCGGCTGATCGCCGAGATGGCCTATGCGCCTTACTTCCTCACGGTGCACGACATCGTCGCCTGGGCGCGCGGGCAGGGCATTTTGTGCCAGGGGCGCGGCTCGGCCGCGAACTCGGCGGTGTGCTATGCGCTTTACATCACCGAGGTCGATCCGGCGCGCGCCGCCATGCTGTTCGAACGCTTCGTCTCGAAGGAGCGCAACGAACCGCCGGACATCGACGTCGATTTCGAGCACCAGCGGCGCGAGGAGGTGATTCAGTATATCTACGCCAGATACGGCCGCGAACGCGCCGCGCTGGCCGCCGCCGTGATCAGCTATCGCTCCCGCGGTGCGCTGCGCGATGCCGGGCGCGCGCTGGGCTTTCCACTGACCGCGATCGACCGACTGGCCAGCAACCTGGCCTGGCGGGAAAAGCGCGACGAGCTGCCGCAGCGTTTTCTGGAGGCCGGGCTCGACCCGACCGCTGTGGGCGTGCAGCGCTGGCTGGCCATCGCGCAAATGCTGATCGGTTTCCCGCGCCACTTGTCGCAGCATGTCGGCGGCTTCGTCATCAGTCGCGGCCGGCTTGACCGCCTGGTGCCGGTGGAAAACGCTGCGATGCCCGGGCGCACGGTGATCCAGTGGGACAAGGACGACATCGATGCGCTGGGCCTGATGAAGGTGGACGTGCTGGCACTGGGCATGCTCAGCGCGATACGCCGCATGCTGGCCCTGGTCGAACTGCGCCATGGCCGGCCCTTCGCCCTGGGCGACGTGCCGGCCGAGGATGCCGCGACCTACGAGATGGTCTCGCGCGCCGACACGGTCGGGGTGTTCCAGATCGAATCGCGCGCACAGATGGCCATGTTGCCGCGCTTGAAGCCGCGCTGCTTCTACGACCTCGTCATCGAAGTCGCGCTGGTGAGGCCGGGGCCGATCCAGGGCAACATGGTCCATCCCTATTTGCGGCGGCGGCAGGGGCTGGAGCCGGTGGTCTATCCGTCCGAGGCGGTGCGCGGCGTGCTCGAACGCACCCTGGGCGTGCCGATCTTCCAGGAGCAGGCGATGCAGATCGCCATCGTTGCCGCCGGTTTCACGCCCGGCGAGGCGGATCAACTGCGCCGTGCCATGGCCGCCTGGAAGCGCAAGGGCGGTCTGGAGCCTTTTCGCGACCGGCTGCTCGATGGCATGAAAAGCCGCGGCTATGCCGACGAGTTCGCCGAAGCGCTGTATCGCCAGATCCAGGGCTTCGGCGAATACGGCTTTCCCGAATCGCATGCAGCGAGCTTCGCGCTGCTGGTGTATGTCTCGGCCTGGCTGAAGCGCCACGAACCGGCGGCTTTCCTCGTCGGGCTGCTCAACTCGCAGCCCATGGGTTTCTATTCCGCCTCGCAACTGGTGCAGGACGCGCGCCGCCACGGCGTCGAAGTGAGGCCGGTTGATGTCACGGCCAGCGCATGGGAAAGTACGCTGGAAGGCGAAAAACTTTTCTGCATTCGCCTCGGCTTGCAGCAGGTGCGCAACTTTTCTTCAGCCGCCGGTGAGCGCATCGCCGCCGCGCGTGCGGCTGTGCCCTTTGTCGATCTCGCCGACCTGGCCCGCCGCGCGGAACTCGGCCGGGGCGATCTCGACATGCTGGCCGCGGCAGGGGCCTTGTCTCAAGTCGCCGGACACCGGCGCCAGGCGGCATGGGCCGCCGCCGTGCCCTTGCAGCGCGACCTG
>JBIJDJ010000085.1:0-12355 GCA_044344175.1 Sulfuritalea sp. | reverse complement strand
GCATGGCGCTGCCGGCCAACGTGCTTGAGGACAACGTGGCGCTGTTGTTTACCCTCGACGGCAAGAATGCCCGACTGCACCCGCGGGAGACGCTGGTCACGGGCGCCGATTTCGTCGTTGCGAATTTTTTCGTGCAGTCGTTCAGTTGATCGTCCGCTTCAGCTTGCCGGCCGGATCGCCGACTTCGGCCGGAAGGCCTTGACCACGGATTCGCTGGTTTCGACGTAAGGCCCGCCGATCAGGTCGAGACAGTAGGGCACCGCGGCGAAAATGCCGGGCACGCGTTGTTTGCCGTCGGCGTCCTTGACGCCTTCCAAGGTTTCCCTGATCGACTTCGGTTGTCCCGGCAGATTGAGGATCAACGATTGGCCACGCGCATGCTGCCTGATGGCGCCGACCTGACGCGACAGGATTGCGGTCGGCACGAAGGCCAGCGAAATCTGCCGCATCTGCTCGCCGAAACCCGGCATGACTTTGTGCGCCACGGCCAGCGTGGCTTCCGGCGTCACGTCGCGCAACGCGGGGCCGGTGCCGCCGGTGGTCAGCACCAGGTGGCAGCCGGCGACATCACAGAGTTCGATCAGGGTTTGCTCGATCTTCGCCTGCTCGTCGGGAATCAGGCGCGCCTCCATGCGCCAGGGCGAAATCAGCGCCAGGCCGAACCACTCGCGCAGCGCGGGGATGCCCTTGTCTTCATAGACGCCGCTGGAGGCGCGGTCGGAGATCGAGACGAGGCCGATTACGAGTTCGTTGTTCATCATCATTCCTTGAGACGGTTATAGAGTTGGCCGAGGTATTCCTTCAGCGCCCAACGGCTGAGTCTCAGTCCGCCGGGCAGTAGTTCCTCGACCAGCGATGGCGATCCTGTACTGAACGCGGTGGGCGCCGCCGTGACTTCCAGGCCCTGCTTCTCGAACAGAGCAATCGCCCGCGTCAAGTGCCAGCCGTGGCTGACCAGGGCAATGCGCGTGACGCCGGCCGCTCTCAGCATCGCCGCGGACAGGCTGGCATTTTCCGTCGTGTCGCGCGCGGCGGTTTCTGCCCAGCGCACCTTGACGCCGAAATCGTTCTCCAGCACCTCGCGCATCATCTCGCCCTCCGGCCGCCCTCCCGTCGGCGCGCCGCCGGTGACCAGCAGCGGCAGGCGGGATTCGCGCGCCAGGCGCGCGCCGTAGCGCAGGCGTTCCAGCGTGGCGTAGCCGACCGTGTCGCCGCCATACTCCGGCGCGGCGAAGTAGGTGCCGCCGGCGAGAATGACAATGGCCTGGGCGCGCTGCAATTGCGCCGGGGTGATGGGCGCGTGGCTTTCCAGCGGCGCCATCAGTGCATTGCCGACCACCGGCAGCGACAGAAGCAGCAGCGAGACCAGAGAGAGCGTCGCCAGTGCTGTGCCGCCGTGTTGCCAGCGCCGACTTTTGCAGGATCGCGCAAGCCACAGCCCGCACAGCGCCAGCAGCACCGGTCCGGTGGGCGGCAGGATCAGCGCGGTGAGGATCTTCTTCAGCAGGAACATGGCTCGGGCGGCGGATTGATCGCGTATCATGCGCAACGGCAGGGGCCGCCATTATCGACCCAAATCGTCCTGACCACGAACCATGACAGATCGCCAATTCGGTATCGAAACACTCTGCCTGCACGCCGGCGCCCAGCCGGACGCGGCAACCGGCGCGCGCGCGCTGCCGATCCACCAGACCAGTTCCTTCGTCTTCGATTCGGCGGAACACGCGGCCAGCCTGTTCAACCTGCAGACCTTTGGCAACGTCTATTCGCGCATCGGCAACCCGACCGTTGCCGCCTTCGAGGAGCGCATGGCGGCGCTGGAGGGAGGCCGCGCCGCGGTCGCTGCCGCCACCGGTCTCGCGGCGCAGATCGTCGCGCTGCTGACCCTGTGCCAGGCCGGCGACCGCATCGTCGCGGCGCGCTCGCTCTACGGCGGCAGCTTTTCGCAGCTCGATGTCAGCCTGCGCAAGCTCGGCATCGAGACCGTCTTCGTCGATTCCGACGATCCGGAAAATTTTCGCGCCGCGCTGGCGGACAACACGCGCTGCATCTTCGCCGAGACGGTGGCCAATCCGCGCCTCAACGTGCTCGACATCGCGGCAGTGGCCGCAATTGCCCACCAGCATGGCGTGCCGCTGATCATCGACAACACCGTGCCTTCGCCTTACCTGTGCCGTCCCTTCGAACACGGCGCCGACATCATCGTGCACTCGGCGACCAAGTTCCTCGGCGGTCACGGCACCACGCTGGGCGGGGTGGTGATCGAGTCCGGCAAGTTCGACTGGGGCAATGGCAAGTTTCCCGGCATGACCGAACCCTCGGCCGGCTATCACGGCATCAAGTTCTTCGAGACCTTCGGCGATTTCGGCTTCACCATGAAGGCGCGCATGGAAACCCTGCGCACCTTCGGCCCGGCGCTTTCGCCGTTCTCGGCCTGGCAATTGATGCAGGGCATCGAGACGCTGCCGCTGCGCATGCAGCGCCATTGCGAGAATGCACTGGCCGTGGCGCAGCATCTGGAGCGCCATCCGCGCGTAGCCTGGGTCAACTACCCGGGGTTGCCCGCCAGTCCGGGTTATGCGCTGGCGCAGCGTTACCTCGGCTCACCCCGGCATCCGGGTGCCGGCGCGCTGCTGTGTTTCGGCGTCAAGGGAGGCCAGGCGGCGGGCGAGCGCTTCATCGACGCCCTGCAGTTCTGCTCGCACCTGGCCAATATCGGCGATGCCAAGACGCTGGTGATCCATCCGGCATCGACCACGCACCGGCAGTTGAGCGAGGCCGACCAGCAGGCTTCCGGCGTGACGCCGGATCTGGTGCGCCTGTCGGTCGGCCTTGAAACGCTCGACGATATCCTCTGGGACCTGGATCAGGCATTGGAACGCGCGGCCTGACGGCCACAAATCTTGAAAGGGAAGCATGCCATGAGCCGCAAAATAATTTCCACCGCTGCCGCCCCCGCGGCCATTGGGCCCTACTCGCAGGCGGTGCAGGTCGGCGCCACCGTTTATATGTCGGGCCAGATCGGCCTCGATCCGGTCAGCATGCAGATGGTAGATGGCATCGATGCGCAGGTTGTGCGCGTCTTCGAAAATCTCAAGGCCGTCGCTGTCGCTGCCGGTGCGACGCTGAACGACGCGGTGAAGGTCAATATCTTCCTCACCGATCTGGCCAACTTCGCCAGGGTGAATGAAACCATGGCGAAGTATTTCAGCGAGCCTTTCCCGGCGCGCGCCGCGGTGGGCGTCAAGGAATTGCCGCGCGGCGCCCTGGTCGAGGCGGACGCCGTGCTCGTCCTTGGCTGATTTTCATGATGCGGGAAACATCACCCCGCATCATGAAAATCAGCGCTTTTCAGACGCCCGCCCCCCTTCGCCCCCCTCGCGGGGGGGTTCTGGTTTGCTCGCTGCGCTCGATATCCGACACGATGCCCAATGGGTGTTCTTCACGTTAAACCCGCTGCCGCCGGCGCCAACACTCTGGCGGCCCGCCTGGCCAGGCTCGGCCTGAAGAGCGATGCCGACTTCGTCCTGCACCTGCCGCTGCGCTACGAGGACGAAACGCGCATCACCGCGCTGGCCGATGCGCGTCCCGGCGTTGCCGCGCAGTTCGAGGTCGAGGTGGTGGCCAGCGAGATCGCCTACCGGCCGCGCCGCCAGCTGATCGCCCGGGTGCGCGATGCCGGCGGGGCGCTCTCATTGCGCTTCCTGAACTTCTATCCGACCCAGCAGAAAGTCCTGCAACCCGGTGCGCGCCTGCGCGTCTTCGGCGAGGTGCACGAGGGCCATCCCGGTCCCGAGATCATCCACCCGCGCTTCCATGTCGTGGCGGCCGGCGAGGCGCTGCCGGAAGGCTTGACGCCGGTCTATCCGACCACGGCGGGCCTCGGCCAGGCCACGCTGCGCCGGCTGATCGGGAAGGCGCTGGCGCGGGTCGATTTCACCGATACGCTGCCACCCGAACTGCTGCAGCGCCTCGATCTGCCCGATTTCGGCGCGGCCATCCGCTTCCTGCATACGCCGCCGCCCGACATGGCGCAGGCGGCGTTCGAAGCGCGCGACTATCCGGCCTGGCGCCGCATGCAGTTCGACGAACTGCTGGCGCAGCAGCTCAGCCTGCGCCGCGCCTACACCGCACGCCGGACGCGAGGTGCGCCGTCCCTCGCGGCGACTGCAACGCTGACCAATGCGCTGCTCGCCGCGCTGCCATTTCGGCTGACCAGGGCGCAACAGCGTGCCTGGCGCGAGATCGCCACGGACCTCGGCCAGCCGCATCCGATGCAGCGCCTGCTGCAGGGCGATGTCGGCAGCGGCAAGACCGTGGTCGCCGCGCTGGCCATGCTGCACGCGGTCGAAGCCGGTTACCAGGCGGCGCTGATGGCCCCCACCGAAATCCTCGCCGAGCAGCATTACCGCAAGCTGGCGGCCTGGCTCGAACCCCTCGGTATCGAAGTGGCCTGGCTCACCGGCAGCCTGAAGAAACGCGAGAAGGAAGCCGCCATTGCAAAAGTCGGCGCCGGCGATACGCCGGTTATCGTCGGCACCCATGCCCTGATCGAAGACAAGGTCGAGTTCGCCCGTCTCGGTCTGGCGATTGTCGACGAGCAGCACCGCTTCGGCGTCCGCCAGCGCTTGGCGCTGAAAGAGAAGGGCCTCTTCGCGCACCAGTTGGCGATGTCGGCGACGCCGATTCCGCGCACGCTGGCCATGAGTTACTACGCCGATCTGGACGTCTCCGTGCTCGACGAACTGCCGCCCGGGCGGACGCCGGTCACCACCAAGCTGGTATCGGAGGCCCGCCGCGATCAGGTCGTGGCACGGGTGCACGAGGCCTGTCGGGCGGGGCGGCAGGCCTACTGGGTCTGTCCCTTGATTGAAGAGAGTGAAACCCTGCAGTTGAAGACCGCCGAGGAAACCTTCGCCCGCTTGAGTGCCGATCTGCCAGACCTGAAGATCGGACTGGTCCATGGGCGCCTCAAAACCGCCGAAAAGGCTGCCGTGATGGCGGCTTTCGTCGCCAACCAAATTCAACTGCTGGTGGCGACCACCGTGATCGAAGTCGGCGTCGATGTGCCCAACGCCAGCCTGATGGTGATCGAACATGCGGAGCGCTTCGGTCTTGCGCAACTGCACCAGTTGCGCGGTCGCGTAGGGCGCGGCACCGACGCTTCGGCCTGCATCCTGCTCTATGCCAAACCGCTGGGCGAACTGGCGCGGGCGCGGCTGAAAGTAATTTTCGAAAGCAGCGATGGCTTCGAGATCGCGCGCGAGGACCTGCGCCTGCGCGGCCCCGGCGAGTTCATCGGCGCACGGCAAAGCGGCCTGCCGCTGTTGCGCTATGCCGACCTCGAAGATGCGGCGCTGGTGGAGCAGGCGCGCGCCGTCGCCGAGGACATGCTGCAGACGTTGCCAGAGCAGGCAGCGGCGCACCTGCAACGCTGGCTGGGCGGCCGCGAGGAACTGCTCAAGGCGTAAAATTGCCACATGACTTTCGCTGAACTCAAGCAACGCCTCGACCGCTATGAAAAGCTGATGCGGCTGGACAAGCCGATCGGCACGCTGCTGCTGCTGTGGCCGACGCTGTGGGCCTTGTGGATCGCCACCGGCGGGCGGCCGCACTGGCTGCTGGTCTGGATCTTCGCCCTGGGCACATTGTTGATGCGTTCCGCCGGTTGCGTCATCAACGACTATGCCGACCGCGACTTCGATCCGCATGTCGAACGCACCAAAGACCGGCCGCTGGCGGCGCGCACGGTGTCCACGCGCGAGGCGCTGACACTCGCGGCAGTCCTCATCTTCTGCGCCTTCCTGCTGATTCTGCCGATTTTCCGCGAGGTCTGGTGGCTGGCGCTGATCGCCGTGTTTCTCGCCGCCAGTTATCCGTTTACCAAGCGCTTCTTCGCCCTGCCGCAAGCCTATCTCGGGGTCGCCTTCGGCTTCGGCATCCCGATGGCGTTTGCCGCCGCAACCGGCGAAGTCGGCGTCCTCGGCTGGACCATGCTGCTGGCCAATGTTTTCTGGGCGCTGGCGTACGATACCGAATATGCGATGGTCGACCGCGAAGACGATCTCAAGATCGGCATTCGCACGGCGGCCATCACTTTCGGCCGTTTCGATGTCGTCGCGGTGATGCTTTGCTACGCCATCACCCTCGGCATCCTGGCCGCGGTCGGCTGGAATCTGCGCTACGGCGCGGGGTATCTCGGCGGCCTGGTGGTGGCCGCCGCGGTGGCCGGCTATCACTACACGCTGATCCGCGACCGCAAGCGCGAGGACTGCTTCGTGGCTTTCCGCCACAACAAGTGGTTCGGTGCGGCGATCTTCGCCGGCATCGTCGCCGAACTCAACCTGCGGCCGTGGTTGTTGCAATGATGCGCCCGGAAGCGCGGAGCCGCATTCCTGCTGAAATTCGCTCTAAACTCGGGCCATGAAATATTCCGATCTGCGCGATTTCATTGCCCAACTGGAAGTGCTTGGCGAGCTCAAGCGCATCGCGGTCGAGGTCGATCCCCGTCTGGAGATGACCGAAATCGCCGACCGCGTGCTGCGCGCCGGCGGTCCGGCGCTGCTCTTCGAGAACCCCAAAGGGCATGCAATGCCGGTGCTGGTCAACCTGTTCGGTACGCCGCGTCGGGTGGCCCTCGGTATCGCTGCTGCGGAAGGCGACGACAGCGCGGCGCTCGACTGGAAAACCCGCCTGCGTGAGGTCGGCGTCCTGCTCGCCTACCTCAAGGAACCCGAGCCGCCCAAGGGTTTCAAGGACGCCTGGGACAAGCTTCCCGTGCTGAAGCAGGTGCTCAACATGGCGCCGAAGGTGCTGAACTCGGCACCGTGTCAGGACGTGGTGTGGGAAGGCAAGGACGCCGATCTGGCGCGCCTGCCGCTGCAGACCTGCTGGCCGGGCGACGCAGCACCCCTGATCACCTGGGGCCTGGTCGTCACGCGCGGGGCGTCGCGGCTGCGGCAGAACCTCGGCATCTACCGCCAGCAACTCATCGCGCCGAACAAGCTGATCATGCGCTGGCTGGCGCATCGCGGCGGCGCGCTGGACTACCGCGAGCATTGCGCGGCGCATCCCGGTGAACCCTTTCCGCTTGCGGTGGCGATCGGCGCCGATCCGGCAACGATTCTCGCGGCCGTCACGCCGGTGCCCGACACCCTGTCTGAATACCAGTTCGCCGGCCTGCTGCGCGGCGCCCAGACCGAGGTGGTGAAGTGCCTCGGCTCCGACCTGCAGGTGCCGGCATCAAGCGAGATCGTGCTCGAAGGCGTCATCCATCCGGGTGAAACGGCTGCCGAAGGCCCCTTCGGCGACCACACCGGCTACTACAACGAGGTGTCCGAGTTCCCGGTATTCACGGTGGAGCGCATCACCATGCGCCGCGATCCGATCTACCACTCGACCTACACCGGCAAGCCACCCGACGAGCCAGCCATGCTCGGCCTGGCGCTCAACGAAGTCTTCGTCCCGCTGCTGCAAAAGCAGTTTCCCGAGATCGCCGATTTCTACCTGCCGCCCGAAGGCTGCTCCTACCGCATGGCCGTGGTCAGCATCAGGAAGCAGTATCCCGGGCACGCCAAGCGTGTCATGTTCGGTATCTGGAGCTTCCTGCGCCAGTTCATGTACACCAAGTTCATCATCGTCACCGACGACGATGTCGATGTGCGTTCCTGGCCCGAAGTCATCTGGGCGCTGACCACGCGTGTCGACGCGGCACGCGATACCCTGATTGCCGAGAACACACCCATTGATTACCTCGATTTCGCTTCACCGGTGGCGAGCCTGGGGAGCAAAATGGGCATCGATGCGACCAACAAGTGGCCGGGCGAAACGACCCGGGAGTGGGGGCGGCCCATCGCCATGGACGAGGCCGTGAAACAGCGCGTAGACCTGCTCTGGAAAGATCTGGAACTTTAGGCACTTACGACTCAACTCTTCACATTTTATGAGCAGAATGTTCGGAGTTACTGTTCCGGGGGATTTACAAGGGGGCTTGCCCCCTTGTTCCTGCCGGGGGATAAACAAGAGGGTTTCTCCCCTTGTTCGTACCAATTGTTTTTGCCGGCAACGAAGCCACTCCTGTTTGGTTTCGGCTCGGCCGGCTTAGGAGGCGCAATGACCGAACCCGAAGTGCTTCCCGCGCAAAAAAAGGAAACGACCGGTGGGCCGGACGGCCAACTGGACGGACCCCGGGCCTGGTGCCATGTCATGTACGGGCTGCATGCCCTGTCGGCGGCGTCCGGGATACTCAGCTCCGCCACCATCATCGGTGCCTTCGTCTTCGGTTGGCCGTCGATCATCGCCGTGATCATCAACTACGTCACCCGCGACAGGGTACGCGGCACCTGGCTGGCCAGCCACTGGCGCTGGCAGTTGCGCAGTTTCTGGTTTGCTGCCTTGTGGCTGCTGGCGGCAGGATTCCTGATGCTTACCCTGATCGGCATTCCGGCGGCTTTCATGGTTGTCGTCGGCACCGGCTTGTGGGTGCTCTACCGCGTGATCCGCGGCTGGATGGCCTTGCTCGACCGGCGCGCCATGCCGGTGCCGGTTGTGATGCCGGTGCCCTGACGCCGGTTTCGCCAGCCGCCGCGGCATCCGGGGCGCGGACTATACTTTGTCCATGCGTCGCCTGTACTCCGTTTTCCTGATCACCCTGTGCGGCTGCATCCAGTCGCTGCCGGTGTTTGCGGCGGAAGTTGCAGACGCTCGTTCCGTGCTGCTGATTGCGGCCGAGGGCATGGCCGACCCGCGCTTCCGCCAGTCGGTTGTCCTGGTGACGCGGCATGGCCGCAGCCGTTCGACGGTCGGCGTCATCGTCAATCGATCTCTCGATATGCCCCTCGACCGGGTGTTTCCCGAACTCAAGCAGGCGGCGCAGCACCGCCTGCATTACGGTGGTCCGGTGGCGCCGGGGCAGATCGTGTTCATGGTGCGCAGCGAAGCGGCGCCGGCGGCGGCGATCACCCTGGCCGAGCGCCTGTTCCTCAGCAGCGACGGCGACAGCCTGCGAGCTTTGCTTGAGGCGCCGACGCCGGCCACCCGACTTCGGGTATTCAACGGTTTCGCCAGTTGGGCGCCGTATCAACTTGAGAGCGAGATCGATCGCGGCGACTGGTATCTGCTACCGGTCGATGCCGATGCCCTGTTCAACGATCCGCTGGACGAGATGTGGCCCAGGCTTTGGCGCCGCGCGACGCAGGTGATGGTGCAGGCGCCGCCCGTGGCGCCTGCCAGCGGGCATGGCGACGCGGGGATGTCGAAGCACCAGCAGGCGGTGGTCCGCTTAGGCGAAACAGACTATTTTTCGGGACCGGCAGCGCGCATACTCGCCGCCTCCAGTCTTCATCAACAGGAATCCCCATGAAACTTTGCCCGATTGCCATCGCCGTTGGCTGCAAGAAATGCCCTGTCTTCAAGATCTGCCCGGCCAAGGGCCTGATCGGCGACGCGCCGCCGGCACCGGCACCTGCTCCGGTGCCGCCCGCAAAACCCAAGACCAGGGCCAAGGCTGCAGCAAAACCACGCGCTGCGGGGAGAAAGAAGAAGTAACAGCCTCACCCCGGCGGTCAGCCGGCCGGTCGGTCAGGCGACGGCAAAGCGTCCGCGCAGATATTCGATGATCGCATCGGATTCATACAGCCACCGGCTGTTGCCGGCCTGATCGGTAATTTTCAGGCAGGGCACCTTGGCCTGCCCGCCGCCGCGCACCAGGTCGGCGCGGTTGCTGCCTTCCTGCTGTGCGTCCAGTGTTTCGATGTTCAGGGACAGGCGGCGGATTTCCCGCCGCACCTTCATGCAGAACGGGCAGGTCCGGTATTGATAGAGGACGATGTCCCGACATTGCCGATCCACCTGCTCCTGCGCCGCGGGCGGGCGCGCAAGACCCTGCGGCCGGGTGATCATTTCCCACAGCAGCAGGAAGGGGCCGAGGATGATGCGCAGGATCTTGAAGAAGGTTCTGATGACAGTTTTCATGGTTGATACCGGAAATGCATACAGGGGAATCGCCTCGGCTGCGGCGTCAATCGGACCGGTCGAGTTTCTGGTCAACCATGGAAACGGGGTCTTCGATGGGTTCCAGGTGGGTCGTGACATGGGCATGCGGCAATGCGTTGCGGATATCCGCCTCGATGCGCTCCGACCAATCGTGGCCGTGCTGTACGGTCCAGCTCCCCGGCACCAGCACATGCAGGGTGACGAAGACACGGCTGCCGGCCTGGCGCGTGCGCAGGGCATGAAACTCCAGTCCTTGTTCACGATATCCCGCCAGCAACGTATCGACTTGCGCCAATTGTTCCGCAGGCAGCGAAACATCCATCAGGCCGGCGGCGGAACGCTGCATGAGTTGCCATCCGGTCCAGATGATATTCGCCGCCACCAGCAGGGCAATGGCGGGATCCAGCCATTGCCAGCCGGTCAGCCAGACCAGGCCGACGCCGACGATCACCCCCACCGACGTCCACACGTCGGTCATCAGGTGATGCGCATCGGCCTCCAGAGTGATCGAATTGTGCGTGCGTCCCACGCGCATCAAGGTACGGGCCGTGGCGAAATTGATGACCGAGGCCACCACGGAAACCAGCAGGCCGGCCGCCACCGCTTCCAGCGGCTGCGGATTCATCAGGCGTTCGATCGCCGTATAGCCGATGCTGACCGCCGCCAGCAGGATCAGGAAACCTTCGAAGGCGCTGGAGAAATATTCCGCCTTGCCGTGTCCGTGGGCGTGATCGTCGTCGGCCGGCAGGGCTGCCAGCGTCAGCATCCACAGGGCCATGATCGCCCCGGCGAGATTGACGAAGGATTCGATGGCGTCGGACAACAGTCCGACCGAGCCGGTCATCCGCCACGCCATGCCCTTGAGCAGGATGGTGGCAATTGCCGCGGCGATCGAGAGCCAGGCGTAGCGGGTCAGCGAGGGCGCTTGCATTCAGATCGCGACTCAGGTGGGATGAAACTGCCCGCTTTGCATTGCGGCAACGCGGGGTTCGCCGGGATGCCCGCCCATGGCATAGGGGACGATCAGGAACGCCGTGCTCATGACAAGCAGGAAGGTCGAAAGCACCACGGCGAGCATGGTGGGGAGAAACGGGGTTTCGGTGCGCAGCATCAAAAACTCCTTCATGGCAGTGGGGATGTAGCGACTTTGCTCCCGGCTGCTTAATCCGTGCTTAACCCCGGGTACGGCAGGGGAATTCAGTGCACTTCCTTGCGCGCGGCGCCGATGCCGATCTCGGCGGCGCGTTTCATTTCGCCCGAGTCGAACAGTTGCGGGTCGTCGATGAAGGCATTGGCCCAGGCGTTGCTGTCGCTGCCCCAGAAGGACTGGCCGCGAAACGTCAGCGTCGGCACGCCGAACACCCCCTGCGCCGCCGCCTGTGAGGTGTTGTCCGCCAGCTTCTGCTTCACGGCCGGGTCGGCGATCAATGCGGCGGCAGCATCAAGGCCGATGCCGAGCCTTTCGCAGAACAGGGGCCATTCCGCCGGGACGTCGCGCCCCTCGCGCCAGACGAAATCGTAGGCGGCCTCCACGGCTTGGCGCGGCGCGCCGAATCCGGTCAGCAGGCGCTGCCCGTGCAGCGGGTTGAACGGATGGTTCGGCGGCAGGCGGAAGGGTATGCCCAGTTGCGACGCGGCCCAGACGCAACTGCGGTAGGTGTGCAGGCGCTTGGGCGCCAGTTCGGCCGGCCCCTTGTTGTCCCAGTGTTTTAGCAGACCGGCGAAGAGCACCGGGACCAGTTCGATGTCCAGTGTCGGATGCAGTTCGTCGAAGCGCTTGAGATGGAGATAGGCGAAGGGCGAAACGATGTCGAAATACCAGCGGGCGGGGATGCGAGGGCTCATGCGCTTGTTCTCGGTCGGCGCAGCCTGAGCGTCGGGCTCAGGCTGTCGATGTGTCGCCGCGATTCTACTGCGGTGCCAGAGTTCGTTTGCGGCAAACTCAATCGCCTGGATCGGCCTTCGTCGCGCGGGCTCTCGACGCCGGGGCGCGGACGGTGGTAGCGTTGCACCCACAACATATTTCAGGAGGATCACCATGAAAATTCGCACATTGTTCGTCGGCCTTGTCGCCGCGACTTTCTCGCTGATCGCGCTGGCCCAGGAACCGGTCGTGATCAAGTTCAGCCACGTCGTCGCGGCCGATACGCCCAAGGGCAAGGCCTCCGAGTTCTTCGCCAGGCGCGCGCACGAACTGACCAAGGGCAAAGCCAAGGTCGAGGTCTACGCCAACAGCGCGCTCTACAAGGACAAGGAGGAACTCGAAGCCCTGCAACTGGGCGCCGTGCAGATGCTGGCGCCCTCGCTGTCCAAGTTCGGTCCGCTCGGCGTCAGGGAATTCGAGGTGTTCGACTTTCCCTAC
>JBIJDJ010000086.1:0-12355 GCA_044344175.1 Sulfuritalea sp. | reverse complement strand
CAGATGCTCGACGCCCTGCATTCGGGCAAGGCCAAGTACAGCTCGATTTTCAACTACCCGACCCTGACCTGGGCCGATGTCGGCGCCATCGGTTGGCTGGTCGACGGCGCGGCGATCATGAACCAGGTGCCGATCTGCCGCTGCTCCTTCGCGCCCTATGCGCGCGCCATGGTGCGCATCTGCCGCGAGGAAAGCTTCCACCAGCGCCAGGGCTACGACGCGCTGATGGTGATGATGAAGCAGGGCACCGACGCGCAAAGAGCCATGGTGCAGGAGGCGGTGAACCGCTGGTGGTGGCCCTGCCTGATGATGTTCGGCCCGCCCGACGACCAGAGTCCGAATTCGGCGCAGGGCATGCGCTGGGGCATCAAGCGCGTCAGCAACGACACGCTGCGGCAGAAGTTCGTCGATGCCGCCGTGCAGCAAGCCGAGGTGCTGGGCGTTTCCTTCCCCGATCCCGACCTGCGCTGGAACGAGGAAACCCGGCATTGGGACTACGGCACCATCGACTGGTCGGAATTCTGGAGCGTCGTCGGCGGCGAGGGTCCCTGCAACCGCGAACGCCTCGCGGCGCGGGTCAAGGCCTGGGAAGAGGGCGAATGGGTGCGCGAAGCCGCGCTGGCGCATGCGAGAAAGCTTGATATGAAGGAGGCAGCATGAATCCGAACCCTACTGAAAATGAATGGCCCTTGTGGGAAGTCTTCGTCCGCACGAAAGCCGGCCTCGACCACAAGCATTGCGGCAGCCTGCACGCGGCGGACCCGAAGATGGCGGTGCAGATGGCGCGCGACGTCTATACCCGGCGTCAGGAGGGCAGTAGCGTCTGGGTGGTGCGCTCCGACCAGATCGTGGCCAGCGACCCAAGCGACAAGGACATGTACTTCGATCCCGCCGAGGACAAGGTCTACCGCCATCCCACCTTCTACAAGCTGCCGGACTCGGTAGATCACATGTAATGGAGATCTGAATGGTCGCTTCAATCCGGATACCCGCCACACCCGAACTCCAATACCTGCTGCGCCTCTCTGACACCTGCCTGATCCTCGGCCAGCGCCTGGGCGAGTGGTGCGGACACGCGCCCATCCTCGAGGAGGACATCGCGCTGTCCAACATGGCGCTCGACATGATCGGGCAGGCGCGTGCGTTGCTGACCCTGGCCGGCCAACACAGTGGCAAATGCGGCGGCGAGGGCTACGACGAAGACCAGCTCGCCTTCCTGCGCGACGAAATCGACTACCGCAACCCGACGCTGGCTGAGTTGCCGCGCGGTGACTTCGCCTTTACCGTGCTGCGCAATGTCGTCCTCGCCACGTGGCTGAAGCTGATGTGGGAGCGCCTGCGCGATTCGAGCGACGCCGAACTCGCCGCCATCGCCGGCAAGGCCTTGAAGGAAGCACGCTACCACCAGCAGCATGCCGCCGACTGGGCGGTGCGCCTCGGCGACGGCACGGACGAGTCGCATCGCCGTTGCGAGACGGCGCTCGGAACATTGTGGCTCTATACGCCCGAAATGTTCGAGGACGATGCGGTGGACGCCGCGGCCGTGGCGGCCGGCCTCGGTCCGGCCTGGTCGCAACTGCGCGAACCCTGGCTGGCCGAGATGAGCGAAATCCTCGGCGAGGCAAAGCTGGCCATCCCTGCGGCAGCCGGCTTTCGCAGCAGCGGCAAACGTGGCCTGCACAGCGAGCACATGGGCTATCTGCTGGCCGAGATGCAATACCTGCAGCGCAGCTATCCCGGGGGCGCGTGGTGACAACTGTTGCCGCAACCCGCATCGAGCAGGCATGGACGGCGCTCAACGACGTGCTCGACCCCGAGGTGCCGGCACTGTCCGTGGTCGACCTCGGTCTTGTACGTGAAGTGATTGAACACGACGACGGTCTGGAAGTGGTGTTGACGCCCACCTACAGCGGCTGCCCGGCCACCGAAGTCATCGAGAAGAGCGTGATCGATGCTGTCGATGCCGCCGGCCTCGGCCCGGCGCGCGTGTCGATGCGTCGCGCTCCGGCCTGGAGCAGCGACTGGATCAGCGCCGAGGGCAAGCGCAAGCTGCTCGAATACGGCATCGCGCCGCCCGGTCCGGTACTCGCCGATGGCGCCATCCCGATCCGCATCGTCGGCCGCCGCCAGGTCGCCGTGCCCTGTCCGCGTTGTGCCAGTGTGCACACCGAGCGCCTCTCCGCCTTCGGCTCCACCGCCTGCAAATCCCTGCATCGCTGCCTCGATTGCCGCGAGCCGTTCGAACACTTCAAACCCATTTAGGCTCTAAAAGCACATGTCGACCCTCTTCCACGACCTGCGCGTGCGCAGCATCGAACCCGATACCACCGAGGCCACCATCATCAGCTTCGAGGTGCCGCCCGAGTTACGCTCCGTGTTCGGCTTCACCCAGGGCCAGTACCTGACCTTGCGCGCCAACATCGACGGCCAGGACCTGCGTCGTTCCTATTCGATATGCGCCGGTGTCGATGACGGCGAACTGCGCGTCGGCGTGCGCCGCGTCAAGGGCGGCCTGTTCTCCAACTGGATCAACGAACACCTGCGTCCCGGCGACAGCATCAGCGCCATGGCCCCGCAGGGGCGCTTCTTCGTCCCCATCGAGGCGGCGGCCAGGCGCCACCATGTCGGCATCGCCGGCGGCAGCGGCATCACGCCGATCCTGTCGATCATGAAGACGGTGCTGGCGCGCGAACCGCTCTCCCGCTTCACGCTGATCTACGGCAACCGCATGCTGCGCTCGACGATGTTCAAGGAAGAGCTCGAAGACCTGAAGAACCGCTACATGACGCGGCTGTCCCTGCAGCATGTGTTTTCGGACGAGCCGACCGATTCGCCGCTCAACATGGGCGTGATGAACCGCGACAAGATCGGCGAGTTCCTCGCCACCGTGGTGCCGGCGCCGACTATCGACCATGTCTATGTCTGCGGCCCCTTCCAGATGAACGACGAGGCCGAAGCCGCGCTGCTGGCCGCGGGCGTGCCCGCGGCCGCTATCCACATCGAACGCTTCGGCGTCGCTTTGCCGGTCGGCGCCCCGGTGGGTGCGGTGGTGCACGAGGCGCAGCCGGGCGATGCCGAACTGGCGAAAGTGGTCATCATCCGCGACGGCATGAAACGCGAAATCGAATTCCGCAAGGAGCAGCCCAGCATCCTCGACGCCGCCTCGGCGGCGGGGCTGGAAGTGCCCTTCTCCTGCACCTCGGGCGTCTGCGGGACCTGCCGCTGCAAGTTGGTCGAGGGCAAGGTGCGCATGGAACGCAACTTCGCGCTGGACAAGGCCGAGGTTGCCGCGGGGTTCATCCTCGCCTGCCAGGCCCATCCGCTGACCGAACGCGTGGTCCTGTCCTTCGACGAACGCTGATTCGCCGGGCCTTTTGTCGGGGCGACGGGCTCCGGCCGGTTATACTTGCGGCCGCCAGGCGGGAGTGCCTGGTCACCGCCAACCATATCCGGGAGTTTTTGATGAGGATTCATTCCTTCGTTTTCACCGCCATGCTCGCCACGCTGGGCCTGGCGTCTTTCAATGCCGCCGCAGCGGACGCGAAAGTGCAGACCGTTGCCGCATTGAACCAGGACAAGGCCGGCCTCGCCGGCAAGACGATCAGCGCCCAGGGCAAGGTGGTCAAGGTCAATAACGGCATCATGGACCGCAACTTCGTGCATGTGCAAGACGGCACGGGTGATGCTGCCAAGGGCACCAACAACCTGGTCGTCACCAGCAAGCAGACGGCCGCTGTCGGCGACCAGGTCACGATTTCCGGCACGGTGGTGCTGAACCGCGATTTCGGTTCCGGCTATTCCTATCCGCTGCTGATCGAAGACGCCAGCATCACGCCGAAGAAGTAAGCCGGGCTCCGGGGCCCGAAAGCGGGCTTCAGTGACTCAGCTTGGCGTAGGCCGCAAGCAGGGCCTGGTGCAGATTGCAGCCCTTGAGCGCCAGGCCCGGCGCCTCGATGCCGAAGCAGCGCTCTTCCCGCCGCAGCATGGCCTCTGCACTCGCCAGCGTTGATTTGCCGTAGAGGTGTTCCAGGGCGCCACGATGGCTGTCGGCGCCGCCAAGTTCGAGCAGGGTTTCGATGCAGCGATAGACCTGGCGTCGCGCCGGGTCTATCTGCTCGAAGTGGCGCAGCCATTCGCAGCCTTCGCGGATCGCCTCTTCGTCGCCGCAGGCCAGCGCCAGCAGGGTTTTTAGCTCGCCCACGCGCAGGTCGGCCCAGAAGGAATCCGCTTCGGCGGCCAGACCGATCAGCGTGGCGACCGGGCGCTGGTCCGGCAGGTCGAGGTCATTCAGGGTGTCGAGCAGGTCGGCACATTCTTCCTCGTCGAGTTCCGGCAGATGCAGGATCGCTTCGCGGATTGCGTTGCCGACGCTGTTGTTCTCCCATTCCAGTTCGTCCAGCGGGTAGATTTCCGACATGCCCGGCACCAGGATGCGGCAGGCATAGACGCCGAGGTGCGTGAAGTCGGCAATGTAGACGTCATGACCGGAACGGTGGATGCGCTCGATCAGCCAGTGATAGTCCTCGGCCGTGGTATTGCTGAAATTCCAGTCGCAGAATTCGTAATCCGGCGCGTCGCCGAGGAAGTTCCAGCTGATGATGCCGCTGGAATCGACGAAGTGGATTTCGATGTTGGGCGCGGCGGCGATTTCATCGAGGTCGAAGCCCGGTGGCGGAAAACCGGCCAGGGCGTCGAGGCCGCGCCCCTGCAGCAGTTCGGTCAGCGCGCGCTCCAGCGCGATCTCGAAGCGCGGATGGGCGCCGAAGCTGGAGAAGCAGCCCTGGTCCGCGGGATGCAATAGCGTGACGTTCATCACCGGGTACTCGCCGCCGAGCGAAGCATCCTTGACCAGGATGCCGAAGCCGGCCTCGCGCAGGCCGCGGATGCCCGCCGCGATGCGCGGATAACGCGCGATGACAGCCTCCGGCACGTCGGGCAGGCAGAGGCCTTCGCTGATGATGCGGAATTTGATGTGGCGCTCGAGGATTTCCGACAGGGCCTGGCTGCGCGCTTCCATCTCGGTGTTGCCGGCCGACATGCCGTTGCTGACATACAGGTTGCCGATCAGGTTGACCGGGAACCAGACCGTCGCACCGTCGCGCTGGCGAACGTAGGGCAGGGCGCAGATGCCGCGCTCGCTGTCGCCGGAATTCAGGTCGACCAGCGTGTTGGCATCGATGCTGCCGTCCGGATCGTAAAGCTCGCGCAACTCGGGCGTCAGCAGTTGTCCGGGCCACTCGCCATTCGGGCCGGGCTGGAACCATTGCTCGCGCGGATAGTGGGCAAAGTCGCGCCGGGCGAACTGGTCGCCGAGGTAGTAGTGCGTCCAGAAGTAGTTGCAGGACAAACGCTCGAAGAATTCGCCCAGTGCGCTGGCAAGGGCGGCCAGCCGCGAGCCACCCTTGCCGTTGGTGAACAGCAGCGGGCAGTCGCGGTCGCGCACATGCACCGACCAGACGCCATCCACCGGATTCAGCCAGGAGCGCTCCTCGACATGGAAGCCGAGCTTGTCGAGCTTGCCCTGCATGGTGGCGATCGATGATTCGAGCGAGGCGTCCTTGCCCGGAATAAAGCTTTCTGTCTGCATATGGAGGTCCCTCTGGATTGGGCGGTGCGGGGACATGCAAGACAGCGGGCTGTGCTGCACGGCGCAAGGCGCGCAGCATAGCGAGCCGGCGGCCGGCTGTCCATCGCGGGCGAAACTATCCGGCCTGCGACAACTCGGTGAAATCGTGTATCAGGTCGTCGAACTTCTGCCGGGCATGCTCGCGCTGCGCCGGCGTCGCCATTCCAAGGATGGCCACGGTGAGTTCCGCCGAGGCGCGGCGCATGGCCAGCGCCTGTGCCAGCCGCGCCGGATCGGCCGGCAGGTCGAAGCGGGCCGTGTAGTCGCGCAGTAGCGCGATGATGCGTTCGCGCGGCGGGCGTTCCTTTTGCACCTGGCGCATCAGGTCCAGCAGTTCGCGCTGGCGGCGCAGCCTTTCGTCGAACCAGAACTGGCCGCCGGGATCCTGGGCCTCGACCATGCGTCGCAAGGTGGCTTCCTGCTCGTTGTTGAAGTCGCCGAGCCAGTACTCGGAGCGCTCCAGCAGGCGCTTGTAACGCGCCTTGTTCTGCGCAGCTTCGCCTTCCGCAAGGCGCATCTCCTTGGCAAGATCGACATTCTTCTCGGCGAAGCGCGCCGCCATGCGGTCGATCTGGGCGGGGGTCAGCGTGGCCAGGAGATCGGCGACGTCCGCCGTCGCCTGCTCGGCCAGCACGCGCACGCGGCGGATCACGTTGTCGCCCAGCGTCAGCGCATCGCTTGCCGTCGGCTGGCCGGCGGCAAAGGCCTTGCCCTGACGCAGCAGGGCGACATAGTCGGGCAACTGCGTCTTGCGGTGCCAGGCAAACAACCGGGCCAGACGTTCGCGGCTCAGCGCATCCTGTTCCGGCGCGAGGTCGAGGTACTGATCGATCCACCAGCGGGCAAGGCTGTCGGCATTGCCGTAGCCCAGGCGCACGGCGCTGCAGCCATGCAGGATCAGGCCGGCGAGGAGTGCGAGGATCAGGTGGCGGTAGAGACGGTGCATGGGAGTCTGGGCTTGAGGGGGATGGACAGAAGTATCCATGTGCATCTTGGCGGCAGTCAATCTCGGGCTGTCCGATGGATCGGGGCTAGGGCATGTTCTCATTCAGGCGACGCAGCTCGCCGACTGAATGAGAACACGCCCTAGGCACGCCCGGCCCTTCGCTTTGTCTTGAAATACGCGGTAACCGCAAGTACTGAAACAAGTATAAGAAGCGGATAGAGCAACAGCAGGTCTACGCGAATGTTGCATTCGCCAGAACAGAGTATGCGCAGCTTCATTGCTCGCTCGTAGGGGAAGTATGCGAGCCAGGCAAGCATTGCAACCAATGCGATTGGCCGCCGGCATCGGAAGTAGAGAGCCGCGAAGAGTGCAGCCGGCGCCAGAGCCAGGAAGGGCCAGCCGATAAACACACCCAAGATGATGCCAATGTCCATGTGCTTGCCTATATTGGTAGCCTGCCCGGCTTTAGCCCGCTCGGGTTGAAGGATGAGCCAGAACTGTTTGAGTGCGCCAAAGAGTGACGGCACCAGCCAAGGCGGCCCAAGCGACCGGGAGCCAAAAACCGTGATGCAGCCAATAAGCCGAACAAGCCAACCCGGCAACGTAAGCGAGCAGTGCGACCCTGCCACGATAGGAGGGGGCGATTAACGCGGGAAGAAGCACGACCAAAGAGCCACAAATCAACGAACCCACTGCCAGAGCGAGATCTGTGGCGAAGGACGACCAGGGCGCATGACACATGCCGGAGACAATGTACTCGACGGGACACAAGCGCTCGCCGAGTTGCCGATTACCCAGAGCCACAATAATGCCAATGTACCAACCAATAATGGCGGCAGGGACAGTAAGAAACCAGCGGACTATGTGCAAGCTCAAGGTAACGCCAAGAGACTGGCTGGCATCTCGCGGCGGTCTCGCTCCAACACTTGCTCAGGTGCGTACATATCGTGATGCCCACATGGCAAGAGGTAACAAAACAACGAATGCAATGCCCTGAAAGATTGGAACCAGGAGCATGGCAATTGCCCCCTGTGCATCCTTGTGCCAAAAAATAACGTCCGACAGAAGCAGAATACCTCCAGTGGAAACGAGTGCTGCGACAACAAACCAGTGAAAAGATGGCTGATTTGTTGGGCGCAAAAATATTGGCGTCGCACTCAGAATTACGTAAGGAGATATTAGCCAGAAAGCGAAGAAAAAGAAGGCACCCATGCTGGTTGGTTTGATTATGCTGACGAACCAGATGGAAATACAGGCAGATATCGCCATCACGAGGAACGTAAATGGTTTTATAAATTTCATGGTTGGCAGTCCCTTCCTATGGCACCCAAGCGCCAATGCCATCATTCAATTTTCCAAGACGCAATCGCGAAAGTCGGCGCTGGTGACACGCCGAAGAAAGTCTCACCGGAACTACGCTGTTGCCCGCCAGCCCATCTGGCGCGAGATGGTTAGGGCGGCGGCGCGAATCGCTTTCGGGATCGACCCGTTCCAGTTCGGCGGCATGAGGCCCGCGGGGCCGAGGCCGGTGATGGCCAGCGCCATTTTTCCCTCGTGATTGAAGACCGGGGCCGAGAAGGCGTTGATGCCCGGAATCAACGATCCCGCCACGCGTGACATGCCGTGTTTGCGGAAGTCGGCGGTCAGTTCGTCGAGCTGCGCGCGCGTAACCGGGCCCCGCGGGTCTTCGCTGCGGGCGTTGATCAGGAGTTCTTCCTCGACCTGGCGCTGCAGCAGGGGGGAATCGAAAAAGGAGGCGAAGCACAGGCCGATTGCAGAGTGCAGCAAAGGCATGACCGCGCCGGTGCGCAGATTGACCGTGACCGGGCGCCGCGATTCGACCCAGCGCACGATGGTGGGGCCCATGTTGCCCCATACCGCCAGGGCGACGGTTTCGCCGATTTCCTCGGCGAGCGCGTCGAGCACCGGGGTGGCCACGCGTATCGCGTCGAGCCGGGCGAGGCTGGCCAAACCGAGGTCGAGGGCAAAATGGCCGAGATCGTAACGGCCCGAGAGGCTGTCCTGCGTGACCAGTCCGGTGCGGATGAAGCTGACCAGGTAGCGGTGGGCCTTGGCGGCCGGCATGCCGGCTTCCCTGGCGAGATCGCGCAGCATCATCGGTGCACCGTGATCAGCCAGCACCCGCAGCAGGGGTACGCCGACCTCGATGGACTGTATGCCCTGGCGGCTGTCTTCGTCTTTTTCTTCGGCTAACATGGTGGCGGATTATAGAATCGCCGTGTTGCCAGCGCCGACTTTTCGAAAGGCAGGGTACGCGTGAAACGGTCGGCCACCTTCCGTTCGTGGTGAGCTTGTCGAACCACAAGCAGCATTCGTGCTGCCCTTCGACAGGATCAGGGCGAACGGAGGACTGGAGTTGACCGGCAGCTTCAACGCACCCCAACCGACCCACATTTCTTCACCGGACCCAGCCCATGACCCCCGTTCTCGTCTTCGATATCGAGACCATCCCGGACATCGCCGGCCTGCGTACGCTGCACGAACTTTCGGCAAGCCTGCCTGACGCGGAGGTCGCCGAGTTCGCCTTCCAGCGCCAGCGGGCGAAGAACGGCACCGATTTCCTGCCGCTGCACTTGCAGCGCGTGGTGGTGATTTCCTGCGCCCTGCGCGGCGACGACGGTTTTCGCGTCTGGTCGCTGGCCGAGCCGAAGTCGGCCGAGGGCGAAATCATCCAGCGCTTTTTCGACGGAGTCGAAAAGTTCACGCCGCAGATCGTGTCCTGGAACGGCGGCGGCTTCGACCTGCCGGTACTGCACTATCGCGGCCTGATGCATCACGTCACCGCGCCGCGCTACTGGGACATGGGCGAGGGCGACTACCGCGACTCGAAAGACTTCAAGTGGAACAACTACATCAGCCGTTATCACTCGCGCCATCTCGACCTGATGGACCTGCTGGCGATGTATCAGCCGCGCGGCAGCGCGCCGCTCGATCAACTGGCGCGACTCATGGGCCTGCCGGGCAAACTCGGCATGGACGGTTCCGCGGTCTGGGGCGCGTGGCTGGAAGGGCGCATCGACGAGATTCGCGACTATTGCGAAACCGACGTGGTGAATACCTGGCTGGTGTTCCTGCGCTTCCAGTTGATGCGCGGCCAACTGACGGCCGCCGAACATGACAAAGAACTGGAACTGGTGAAATCCACGCTGGCGGCGACCGGTCTGCCGCACTGGAAAGAATTTCTCAACGCATGGGAGAAAGCATCATGCTGATCGACGCGCGCGATTCGACGCTACTGGTCGTGGACGTACAGGGCAAGCTGGTGCCGGCCATTGCCGGTTGGCAAGCGCTTCTGGATCATGCCATATGGTTGATCCGCCTCGCGCGCAAGCTGGAGATTCCGGTACTGGCCTGCGAGCAGTACCCGCAGGGACTCGGCCCGACCCATCCGGCGGTCGCGGCCGAGCTGCCAACCGGATGTGTTGCCGGCAAGCTGCATTTCTCCGCCGTGGCGGGCACCTGTCATGGCCTGGACCAGGCCGGCGGCACCGGGCAGTATGTGGTCTGCGGCATGGAAACCCATGTCTGCGTCTTGCAGACAGCGATCGAACTGCTGGCTGCCGGCAAGCAGGTTTTCGTCGTCGAAGAGGCGGTCGGTTCGCGCCGCGATTCCGACAAGACACTGGCGCTGGCGCGCATGCGCGACGCCGGGGCGAGCATCGTCAGCCGCGAAATGGTCGCTTTCGAGTGGCTGCGGAGGGCCGATGCGCCGTTGTTTCGCGAAATCAGCAAAGCTTTTCTGCGCTGATTGGCCGCGCCAATCTTCTGGAGTGAGGAATTAGAGTCGCGCATCTACACGCGGTCAAGTAACTGCGTTAGCATTCGAACGGTTGTTTGAAACGGCCGTTCGTCTCAGTGCGGTCGACGCTAGCCAATACGACAGGAGGACACCATGGGCCAATACATTGCCCCGCTGCGCGACATGCACTTCGTGCTGCACGAACTGTTCGACGTGACCAACGAACTCAAGGCTTTGCCCGCGTATGCCGAACTCGATGCCGACACCATCAATCAGTTGCTTGAAGAAGGTGGCAAGTTCACTTCCAAGGTGCTGTTTCCGCTCAACCACGCCGGCGATCGCGAGGGCTGCCAGTTCGATCCGGTGACTCACGAGGTAAAGACGCCGACCGGCTTCAAGGAGGCCTACCGCCAGTTCGTCGATGGCGGCTGGCCGGCGCTGACCTGCGATCCGGAGTATGGCGGCCAGGGCTTGCCTGTCTCTGTCTACAATTCTCTGGCTGAGATGCTCAATTCGTCCAACCAGGCCTGGTACATGTATCCGGGCCTGTCGCACGGCGCCTATGAATGCCTGCATGAGCACGGCACACCGGAGCTGAAAGCGTTGTATTTGCCCAGGCTGGTCTCGGGCCAGTGGACCGGAACAATGTGCCTCACCGAGGCGCATTGCGGTACCGATCTCGGCCTGATGCGCTCCAAGGCCGTGCCACAGGCAGACGGCTCGTACAAGATCACCGGCAGCAAGATCTTCATCTCCGCCGGCGAACACGACCTGGCGGAAAACATCGTGCATTTGGTGCTCGCCCGCCTGCCCGATGCGCCTCCCGGCACCAAGGGAATTTCGCTGTTCATCGTGCCCAAGTTCATCCCCAATGCCGACGGCACGCTGGGCGCGCGCAACGCCATCACCTGCGGCGCCCTCGAAGAGAAGATGGGCATCCACGGCAATTCGACCTGCCAGATGAATCTGGACGATGCCAGCGGCTGGCTGATCGGCCAAGCGCACAAGGGCCTCAATGCCATGTTCATCATGATGAATGCGGCGCGCCTCGGCGTCGGCATGCAGGGTTTGGGGCTGACCGAGGTGGCCTATCAGAACGCGCTGGTCTATGCCAAGGACCGGTTGCAGATGCGCAGCCTGTCGGGCGTCAAGGCGCCGGACAAGGCGGCCGACCCGATCATCGTCCATCCCGATGTGCGCCGCATGCTGTTCACCGCCAAGGCCTACGCGGAAGGCGGCCGCGCGTTTTCGTCTTTCGTCGCGCTGCAGATCGACCGCGAACTTAATCACCCGGACGAAGCCGTGCGCAAGGATGCCGCCGATCTGGTGACGCTGCTGACGCCGATCGTCAAGGCCTTCATGACCGACAACGGCTGGATCGCCACCTCCGAGGCGATGCAGGTACATGGCGGTTCCGGCTACATCACCGGCACCGGCATGGAGCAGTATGTGCGCGACGCCCGCATCAACATGATCTACGAAGGCACCAATACCATCCAGTCGCTCGACCTGCTGGGCCGCAAGGTGCTGATGGACAACGGCGCCAAGCTCAAGAAGTTCGGCGCGCTGGTGCAGGCCTTCATCGAGGAAAACGGCACCGATGACGCCATGAACGAATTCATCACGCCGCTGGCCGATCTCGGCGACAAGGTGAGCAAGCTGACCACCGAAATCGGCATGAAAGCCTTCCAGAATCCGGATGAGGTCGGCGCCGCGGCCGTTCCCTACCTGCGCGTGGTCGGCCATCTGGTGTACAGTTACTTTTTTGCCCGCATGGCGAAGATCGCGCTGGCCAAGCTTGATTCCGGCGACGATTTTTACAAAGCCAAGCTCGCCACCGCGCGTTTCTACTTTGCCCGCCTGCTGCCGGAAACGGCCATGCTGATACGGCAGGCGCGTTCCGGTGCCAAGCCGCTGCTCGATCTCGAAGCCGAACTGTTCTAACAAAGGACCATCATGAGCAATTTCATCGTCAAGAAAGTCGCCGTCCTCGGTGCCGGCGTCATGGGTGCGCAGATTGCGG
>JBIJDJ010000008.1:0-39332 GCA_044344175.1 Sulfuritalea sp. | reverse complement strand
AGCCGACCTGCGCCGCTTCATCGGCGACTGGCTGCCGGCCTACGTCCGCGACAACCGCTCCTACCTGACGGTCGGCATCGGCTGCACCGGCGGCCAGCACCGCTCGGTGTATCTTGCCGAAAAGCTAGCCGCGCATTTTCGCGGATCGGCGCGGGTGCTGGTGCGGCACCGCAGCCTGATCGAATGAATCCAAAGCTTTCACCACAGAGACACAGAGTCACAGAGAAAGGCGGTGAATCAAGGTTTTTGTTTTCCTCCGTGTTCTCTGTGCCTCCGTGGTTCAACCGAGCTTTTGAATGAATGACAGGATTCCTGACGGTCTTCGCGAGCTGCTGGCGCATGTCGCGGGAGCGGGCCATGCGCCCTGGCGCACGCTGCTGAAACCCGGCGACTGGCTGCTGCTGGTTTGCGCTTTGGCGTTGGTGGCGGCCTCCTATCCGCTGTTGTGGCGCGGCGGTGCGGCGGATCGCGCCATCGTCAAGCGCGACGGCCAGCTGGTTACCGAGCTGGCGCTGAATGTGGCGCGCAAGTACGAAGTCACCGGCGCCATCGGCACTACGGTGATCGAGGTGCAGCCGGGCCGCGCCCGCGTGCTGTCCGACCCCGGTCCGCGCCAGTATTGCGTGCAGCAGGGCTGGCTGACGCGCGCCAATGCCGTGGCGATCTGCGCGCCGAACCATGTCACGCTGCAACTCGCCGGCCGCGGCGGCAGCAACAGTGCCTATGACACCCTCAACTATTGAACTGCCGGTCACCGCCGACGATTACCGCATCGCACGTTATGCGGCGGCGGCGATTGCGCTGACGGTCGCCGAGGCGGCGCTGCCGAGCCCGCTGCCCGGGATCAAGCCGGGGCTGGCCAACATCATCGTGCTGGTGGTGCTGGTGCGCTATGGCTGGCGCGATGCGGCCTGGGTCAGCCTGTTGCGCGTGGTCGCCGGCAGTTTGGTGATCGGCCAGTTTCTCGCGCCGGGATTTTTCCTGGCACTGGCCGGTGCGCTGTGCAGCCTGGGCGTACTGGCATTGGCGCAACATCTGCCGCCGCGTCTTTTCGGCCCGGTGTCGATCAGCGTGCTGGCGGCCTTCGCCCACATCGGCGGGCAGATCGCGCTGGCCCGCGTCTGGCTGGTGCCGCACGATGGCGTGTTCTACCTGCTGCCGCTGTTCGCCACGGCCGCACTGCTCTTCGGCACCATCAACGGCCTGGTCGCGGCGCGCTTGCTAGCCATACCCGTGGCCATACCCGTTGCCGCGGCACCCGCGCAGAATCCGGCGCCGTGATCATTCCGCTGTTTCCGCTGCAGTCGGTGCTGTTCCCCGGCGGGCGGCTGCCGCTGCGGATTTTCGAGCAGCGCTACATGGACATGGCCAAGGTGTGTCTGAAGGAATCGACATCCTTCGGCATCTGCCTGATTGCCGCGGGCGAAGAGGTGGCCCGTGCCGGAAAGAAGCCCGCCGCACCGCACCAGGTGGGCACGCTGGCACACATCGCCGACTGGGACATGCAGCAACTGGGCGTGCTCGACATCATCGCCCAGGGCGGCGAACGCTTTCGCCTGCTGCGCCACTGGGTCGAGGATTCCGGTTTGTTGCGCGGCGAGATCGAGCTGATTGCCGCCGCGCCCGTGCTGCCCGTGCCCGGCGCCTACGCGCGGCTGGTGCCGCTGTTGCGCGCCATCGTCGACGAGATGGCGGCCGGCGCGGCGCGCGCTCCGGCTGAACCGCACCGTTTCTTCGACGCCGGCTGGCTGGGCATGCGCTATGCGGAAGTGCTGCCTATCCCGGGCGCAGCGAAGCAGAAGCTGCTGGAGATGGACGACAGCATCGACCGCCTCGAAATCATCTATCGTTTCCTTGAGAGCAAGGGTTTGCTGCCGGAAGCTTGAACCTAAATTCCTCACCACAGAGACACAGAGGCACAGAGAAAGACGATTAATAAAAGCGTTGTGGGTCGGCGGCCACTGACCCATCGGGTGCTCCGGCGTTACGACGAAGTGCCTTGTTTTTCCTCTGTGTTCTCTGTGCCTCTGTGGTTCAACCGAGTTTTTCAGCTTGAATCCTCTCGAGGATGCGCCGCACCGGCGCCGGCAGCGCGGCGTCTGCAGTGGCGGCCAGATCCAGCCACTGCCGGCCCGGCTCCATTGCCGCGGGGCCCGGCTTCACCTGCAGCAGCAGCGGCGCAATGCGCAGACGAAAGTGGCTGAAGGCATGCTCAATAGTCGGCGCTGGCGACACGGCGATCACGCGGCAGGCGAAGCGCTGCCCGGCCCATTGTTGTGCGTCGGCGCCTTCCGGCAGTTCCGGCAGCGACAGCAGTCCGCCCCAGATGCCGGCCGGCGGCCGGGTTTCCAGCAGCACGCGATTGCCATCCTGCAGCACCAGTAGCGTGGCATTGCGCTGCGGAATCGTGCGGCGTGGTTTTGCTGTCGGCAGTTCGGCGCAGCGGCCGCCGGCACGCGCGACGCAGATGTCGGTCAGCGGGCAGGCTTCGCAGCGCGGCGTGCTGCGTGTGCAGACCGTGGCGCCGAGGTCCATCTGCGCCTGGTTGTAGATGCCGCCTTGGCGCGCCGGCATCAGTTCTGCGGCCAGACTCCAGAGGCGCTTTTCGACGGCGCTGCTGCCGGGAAAGCCTTCGACGCCGAAGGCGCGGCAGAGCACGCGCTTGACGTTGCCGTCGAGTATCGGCGCGTGCGCGCCGAAGCAGAAGGTGGCGATGGAATTGGCGGTGGAACGACCGATGCCCGGCAGCTGCGCAATGACGTCCGGATCACGCGGGAACTGGCCGCCGTAATGCGTCATTACCACGATTGCGCAGGAATGCAGGTTGCGCGCGCGGGCGTAGTAGCCGAGCCCGCTCCATAGCGCCATGACGTCCGCCATCGGCGCGGCGGCGAGGTCGGCGAGCTGCGGGAAGCGTTCGAGGAAGCGCCGGTAATACGGGATCACGGTCGCTACCTGCGTCTGCTGCAGCATGATCTCCGACAGCCAGACGCGATAGGGGTCGCTGGTGTTCTGCCAGGGCAGGTCGTGCCGCCCGTGGCTTTTGTGCCAGCGGATCAGCCGGGCTGAAAAAGGGAAGACTGCTCTCCCCCCATCCCCCTCCCCAGGGGAGGGGGTGACCACGGTTCGCCGCTGGCGCGGCTCCATATCATTGGCGGCATCCCCTTGGGGCGGCCCTGCGGGGACGCTCACTCGCTCATTTGCCGGTAACCGGCCTCACCCGGCTCGCGGCGAGCTTGGCACGCTGCCGCGCCTCATCGGTCGTGTCGGCGTTGGCCACGGCGACGCCCATGCGGCGCTTCTTGAAACTTTCCGGCTTGCCGAACAGGCGCAGGTCGGATTCGGGCACCTGCAGCGCCGCGGCGACGCCTTCGAAGGCGACGCCCTTTTCTTCCAGGCCGCCATAGATCACGGCCGAGGCTCCGGGGCGGCGCAGGCCGGTGTCGACCGGCAGGCCGAGGATTGCACGCGCATGCAATTCGAATTCGGAGAGGCGCTGCGTCGCCAGCGTCACCAGGCCGGTGTCGTGCGGCCGCGGGCTGACTTCGGAGAACCAGACCTGGTCGGCTTTGACAAACAGCTCGACGCCGAAGATGCCCCGTCCGCCGAGGTTGCCGGTGACGGCGCGGGCGATGTCGCGCGATTTCTGCAGCGCGGCCGGCGTCATTGCCATCGGCTGCCAGGATTCGACGTAATCGCCGTTCACCTGCACATGGCCGATCGGATCGCAGAACAAGGTTTCCACGTCACCCGAGGCACCCACGGCGCGCACCGTCAGCAGCGTGATTTCATACTCGAAATCGATGAAGCCTTCGACGATGATGCGTCCGGCGCCAACGCGGCCCGCCGCTTGCGAGTAGTCCCAGGCCCTTTGCACATCGGCGGGAGTTTTCACCAGCGACTGGCCTTTCCCGGAGGACGACATCACCGGCTTGATCACGCAGGGGAAGCCGATCTCGTCGATGGCTGCCTGCAACTCCACCAGCGTATCGGCGAACCTGTAGGGCGATGTGGCCAGCCCGAGTTCCTCGGCGGCCAGCCGGCGTATCCCCTCGCGGTTCATGGTCAGCTGTGCGGCGCGCGCCGTCGGTATCACTTCGGCCAAGCCATCGCGCTCGATCTCGACCAGCGCGGCGGTGGCGATGGCCTCGATTTCCGGCACCACCAGGTCGGGCTTTTCCTTTTCGATCAGCGCGCGCAGGGCGGCGCCGTCGGTCATGGTCACGACGTGGCTGCGATGTGCCACCTGCATGCCGGGGGCATCCGGATAGCGGTCGACGCCGATCACTTCGCAACCCAGCCGCTGCAGTGCGATAATGACCTCCTTGCCAAGCTCGCCGCATCCCAGCAGCATGACGCGCGTGGCGGAATGAGAAAGCGGAGTGCCGATACGTTTCACGATGGCCATCAGGTGCCCCCGATAAATTGATGTTCCCCGATTTTAGAGCCTGTTTGCGAGTAGCCCGATGAACCAGCAGGACCCGCCTTTTCCAGATAGCCGCAGCCTGCGCGACGCGCTGGGCGAATTCGCCACCGGGGTGGCGGTGGTCACCGCGCGCACGGCCGACGGCCGGCCGGTCGGCGTCACCATCAATTCCTTTGCTTCGGTGTCGCTCGAGCCGCCGCTCGTGCTCTGGAGCCTCGGCCTGCAGTCGCCGTCGCTGGCGGTGTTCGAGGCCTGCAGCCATTACGCCGTGAATATTCTCGCCGCCGACCAGGTCGAATTGTCGCAGCGCTTTTCACAGTCGCAGAACGACAGGTTCGCCGGGATCGACACAATAGTCGGCGCCGGCGGCACGCCGATTTTGCCCGGCTGCAGCGCATGGTTCGAGTGCCGCAACGAGATGCGCTATCCCGGCGGCGACCACATCATTCTGGTCGGCTATGTCGAGAACTTCAGTCGACAGGAGAAGCGGCCGCTGATTTTTCACGGCGGCCAATACCGCAAGCTGGTCTGAGCGCGCAGCCCCACACTTGACTGCGACCCCTTCCTCCCACCGCGCCGGATGGATCGCGGTCGCGGCAACGATCTGCATCTGGACCGGCTTCATCCTGGTGTCCCGCGCCGGTGGCAAGGGCCTGCTGACCGGGTGGGATGTGGCGGCCCTGCGCTTCGGCGTCGGCGGGCTGGTCGCCCTGTTTTTTCTGCGGCGCGTAGAGCTGCCGCCAATCAGGGTGATCGCGCTGTTCAGCGTGTTCGGCGGCATCGGCTATGCGGTCGCCGTGTATACGGCCTTCCGCCTGGCGCCTGCCGCCCACGCTTCGGTGCTGATGCCCGGCGCCCTTCCCTTTGCCACGGCGGTCATCGCCTGGCTGTGGCTCAAGCAGGCGCCGTCGCGGCTGCAGCGCGTCGCACTCGGCCTGGTTTTTGCCGGGATCGTGCTGACCGCCGCCGATACCTTGTCGCACGGCGCGCAGATTACCGGCCTGCAGCTGATCGGCGATGCGCTGTTCCTCTGCGGTTCCTCGGCCTGGGCGATGTTTACCCTGTTGCTGCGCCGTTACCCGATGCCGCCGCTGGCGGCGACGGTGGCCACCACTTTGGGCAGCGCCGTGGTGTATCTGCCGCTGTGGTGGCTGTTCCTGCCGAGCACCCTGGGCCAGGCGCCGGCGGCCGAGATTGCCATGCAGGCCGTGTATCAGGGCGTACTCGTGGTATTTGTCGCAATGTTGCTGTACACCTTCGCGGTGCGTCGTCTCGGGCCGCAGCCCGTGGCCCTGATGATGGCCGTGGTGCCGGGCTTGTCCGCGCTGGCGGCGGTGCCGGTGCTGGGCGAGCCCTTGTCGTTGCTGGCGCTGGCGGGATTGGCTGCCGTTACCGCCGGGGCGGTAATTGGGGCGCGGCCGGCGCCGAAGGCAGCGAACTGATTCGCCGCCATAACCAGCGCCTTGCGCGCTATGGCGCGACCATCAGGAACGGCGGGCTTGCGGGTTCCAACTGAAGAGGGCGCGACCGGTCAGGCTCAGTCGGGTCAGCAGGCCCGGGCCCTGACGGGCTGCCGCCGGCGCCTGCGGATTCCAGGAAAACAGCGGGCGCACACTCTCAGCCAGAACAGCCACCGCAGATATGAGACTTCCGGAAAGCAGACTGAAATACAAACCCAGTCGGGCCAGCATCAAGCCTTCAATGCGCTGCATTTCTGCGGCGCGCAGGTGACGGGCTTCTTGTTCGATCTTCGCAATGTTGAGGGGGGACATGATGAATTCCTTTTTATATTGCGGTGCAACACCGCATGCCTCCAATGTAATTACTATTTAACTGGATCACAATAATCATTTATGGAACAACATTGATGAAAAATATTCCATAATAGGCCCATGAATCGTGCTGCCCAGATGACTGCCTTTGTCCGTGCCGTGGAAACCGGCGGGTTTTCTGCTGCAGCGCGGGATCTGGGTTTGACGCCGTCCGCGCTGTCCAAACTGGTGACGCGGCTGGAGGACCGGCTCGGTGCCCGGCTGCTGCACCGGACCACCCGCCGCCTGCAACTGACGGCCGAAGGCGAGGCCTTCTATGCCAGGGCGCGGCCGATTCTCGCCGCCATGGCCGAGGCCGAGGCCGAGGTCACCGAAGCCGGCGCCAGTGCGCGCGGCCTGTTGCGCCTGCATTGCGGCTCGGCCTTCGGCATGCATCAGCTGGCGCCCGGCATTCCGCACTTCCAGCAACGCCATCCCCAGGTCGAGATCGATATCACCATCAGCGACCAGCCGCTGGGCGCCATGGAGGAAGGCATCGATCTCGCGATCCGCATCGGCCCGCTCGACGAGTCGTCGATGGTGGCGCGGCGCATCTGCAATCTGGAACGGGTGATCTGCGCCTCGCCCGCTTACCTCCAGCGACAAGGCACGCCGCGCACGCCGGACGACCTGCAGCGGCACAACTGCCTGTCGATCACCAGCCTGCCGGCCCTGCGCCGCTGGCCCTTCGATACCGATGACGGCATCCGCGTGGTGCATGTCGGCGGCAATGTCGCCGCCAACAATGCCGAGACCGTGCTGCAACTGGCGGTGGCCGGGGCCGGCATCACGCGCCTGACCGATGTCGTGGTCAGCGACGCGATTCGCAGCGGCGCTCTGGTGACCATCCTGACCGACTGGCACCACGTCGAGCCGGTGCCGCTGTTCGCCACCTATCCCAGCGGGCGCAACCTGTCGCCCAAAGTGCGGGCGATGGTGGATTTCCTGGTCGAGGAATTCGGCAGCGCACCCTGGCGGCGGGCGAAGGGATGAGATGCGGGCACTCGCGCCGATCGGGGAGCCCTCGCGCGGCGTGACGCCTGCGGCGACTGATGAAATAGACTGCACGCCATGGCTACCCTGACCCTCCATCCCGGCAAGGAAAAATCCGTCCTGCGCCGCCACACCTGGCTGTTTTCCGGCGCCATTGCGCAACTCGAAGGCCGTGCGCGGCCCGGCGATACCGTCGATGTGGTTTCCCATGAAGGCCGGCCGCTGGCGCGCGCGGCCTGGAGCCCGGCATCCCAAATTCGCGCCCGGGTCTGGAGCTTCGATCCGGCAGAACCCATCGACCACGCCTTCTTCAAGCGGCGCGTGGCGGCGGCCGTGGCGCGCCGCGCCGCGCTGCCGGAATTGGCCGGGCAGCAGGGCCTGCGCCTGATCCACGCCGAATCCGACGGTCTGCCCGGCGTAGTCGCCGACTGCTACGGCGACACCGTGGTGGTGCAACTGACCACGGCAGGCGCCGACAAGTGGCGTGGCGCGATCGCCGACTCCTTGCACAAGGCAACGGGCTGTGCGCGCATCTACGAGCGCTCGGACGTCGAGGTGCGCAAGCTTGAGGGCCTTGAGCCGGTGACCGGCTGGCTGCACGGTACCGCGCCCGATGATGAAATCGTGATCGAGGAAAACGGCGTGAAGATGACCGTCGACATCGTCGGCGGCCACAAGACCGGCTTCTACCTCGACCAGCGCGACAACCGCCGCCGCGTCGTGGAACTGGCGCGCGAGCGGCGCGTGCTCAACTGCTTCTGCTACACGGCGGGTTTTTCGCTGCAGGCGCTGGCCGGCGGCGCGCGCGAGGTGGTGTCGGTGGACAGTTCCGGACCGGCGCTGGCCACGGCGCAACGCAACCTCGCGCTCAATCCGCAGTTGGACAAATCCCGTGCGCTCTGGCGCGAGGCCGACGTCTTCGCCGAGTTGCGCACGCTGCGCGCCGCCGGCGAGCACTACGATCTGGTCATTCTCGATCCGCCCAAGTTTGCCCACACTGCGGCGCACGCCGAGCGCGCAGGGCGTGCCTACAAGGACATCAACCTGCAGGCGCTGCAACTGCTGGCGCCCGGGGGTTTGCTGATGACCTATTCCTGTTCGGGCGGCGTCAGTGCCGAGCTGTTCCAGAAGATCGTCGCCGGCGCTGCGCTCGACGCCGCGCGCACGGCGCGCATCGTCGAGCGCCTGCAAGGCGCGGCCGACCACCCGGTCGACCTGGCGTTTCCGGAAGGCGAGTACCTGAAGGGCCTGCTGCTGCAGGTTGATTGACCGGCGTTGTGTTGTAATACGCCCCTCATGCGCCGCCTCCTGCATCCCTTGTTTGCCCTGCTTCTGTCGCTGTTGCTGATCGGCAGCCAGCAGGCCGCGCTCGCCCACATGCTGGGCCACGCAGTTGCACCGGCTGCAGCGCACGCGACAACCGAGGTGGTGCAAGGTGAAGATCCCGAGCATGGCGCGGCACTCGTGTTGTCGCATGTGTGCACCACCTGCATCGCCTTCGCCGGCGCCGACCTGGCGCCCCCGGCACCTCTCGCGCCTCCTGCGCTTGCCGCCGGCAACACCGCGGCGCTTGCCGTCGCCGTACCGCCGGCGCCGACTCTTGCCTTCCGCGCTGCTTTTCGCAGCCGCGCCCCGCCTCCGCTCTAAAGTCACTTGACGTTCTGCTGCGCCGCCGCCTTCTTGAGGCGCGGCGTGTTTGGTCATTTGTCTTGGAGCAATCATGAATCGCATACCCATTTCCGTGCTGGCCGCCTGTGGCGTGCTGGCGAGTCATTCCGCGTCGGCCGCTGACGCCGACCTGCAAGCCTTGCGCGAAGAAATCGCGCAGATGAAAAAGTCTTACGAGCGGCGCATCGACGCTCTGGAAAAGCGCCTCGTCGATACCGAGAAGCAGGCGGTCACCGCTCGCGCCACGGCGGAGACGGCGGCCAGCCAGGCCCAGGTGGCGCGTGAGGCCAGCCGCCAGCCGGCCGCCGCCAACGCCTTCAATCCGGAAATCTCGCTGATCCTGTCCGGCATGTACAACAACACCTCGCAGGACCCGCGCCAGGACCCGACCGGTGCCGCCGGCCGCGAGCGCCGCATCCAGGGCCTGCTGCCGTCGGGCGGCGAATTCAATCCGGAGGCCCGCGCCTGGAACCTCGGCGAATCGGAGCTGGCAATTTCCGCCAACATCGATCCCCATTTCCGCGGCACTTTTCTCGCTGCGATTTCGCCGGCCAACGAGATCGGCGTGGAGGAGGCCCACATCCAGACCCTGGGTCTCGGCAACGGCCTCGGCGTCAAGGCCGGACGCTTCTTTTCCGGCATCGGCTACGCCAACGAGCAGCATCCGCACGCCTGGGACTTTTCCGACGCCGCCTTGCCCTATCAGGCCTTCTTCGGCCCGCAGCTCGGCTATGACGGCGTCCAGATCAAGTGGGTGGCGCCGACCGATCTGTTCGTCGAGCTGGGTGCCGAGTTTGGCCGCGCCCGCAGCTTTCCGGCGAATGACGCGGAACGCAACAAGAACGGCCTGATGTCCGGCAGCCTCTTCGTCCATCTCGGCGACGACGTCGGTGTGGCCAACAGCTGGCGCGCCGGCGCCTCCTGGTTCGCCAGCAAACCGCATGGCCGGACTTACGACGATGTCGACAGCAGCAACACGCTGGTGACCAACAGCTTCTCGGGCAAGAGCAACACCACGGTGCTGGATTTCGTCTGGAAATGGGCGCCCGAGGGCAACGCGACGGAGCGCAACTTCAAGTTCCAGGGCGAATGGTTCCGCCGCCACGAGTCGGGCAAGCTGACCTACGACATCGACGGCGTAGGCGCGCCGGGCGGTCCGCTGACCGACAGTTTCAGTTCCACGCAGACCGGTTTCTACGCGCAGGGCGTCTGGCAGTTCATGCGGGACTGGCGCGTCGGCTACCGCTACGATCGGTTGGCGAGCGCGGATACTTCCGTCGGTCTGGTCGACAGAGGCGCGCTGGCCGCCGCCGACCTGCCCATCCTGCGCGGCTACACGCCGCAGCGCAGCACGGTGATGATGGATTGGTCGCCCTCGGAATTTTCCCGCATCCGCCTCCAGTTTGCCCGAGACCAGACCCGCCCCGGCGTCACCGACGACCAGGTCTGGGTTCATTACATCATGAGTCTTGGCGCCCACGGCGCCCACAAGTTCTAGGAGCCACTCTATGACACCCTTCCCCCCAGCCCCCTTCCCAAGGAAGGGGGTGACTACCGTTCGCGGGCAATGCCCGCTCCATGTACCTGGCTGTTCCTTCTTGGGGCGGCCCTGCGAAGGAATATCATGAAACGTTTATTGCTTGTTTTACTCGCCATCGCTTCCATGCCCGCCGCGGCGGCACTCAAGGTCTTCGCCACGGTGCCCGAATGGGGCGCCCTGGCGCAGGAAATCGGCGGCGACCAAGTGCAGGTCTTCACCGCGACCACCGCGTTGCAGGACCCGCATCGCATCGATGCCAAGCCCTCGCTGATCGCCCGTGCCCGCAGCGCCGACCTCCTGATCGCCACCGGTGCCGAGCTGGAAATCGGCTGGCTGCCCGTGGTTCAGCGTGAATCCGGCAACAGCCGCATCCAGTCCGGGCAGGCCGGCTATTTCGAAGCGGCGCGCCATGTCGCGATGCTCGGCATTCCGGCGCGGCTGGATCGCGCCGACGGCGATGTGCATGCCGGCGGCAATCCGCATATCCAGACCGATCCGCGCAACTTCCTGAAGGTCGGCGAAGCCCTGGCGCAACGCATGAAAGAACTCGATCCGGCCAATGCCGCCGGCTACGAGAGCCGCTGGCGCGCCTTCGCCGAGCGCTGGCGCGCCAATTTGCTGCGCTGGGAAAAGGCGGGCGCACCGCTCAAGGGCGTGGCCGTCATCACCCAGCACAAGGCCTGGACCTATTTGCTCGACTGGCTGGGCATGCGCGAGGTGGGCACGCTGGAACCCAAGCCCGGTGTCGAACCGACCGTGGCTCATCTTGCGCAGGTGCGCCAGCAGGCCGCCAACAGTCGTCCGCGCATGGTGATCCGCGCCGCCTACAACTCGGCGCGTCCCGCCGAATGGTTGTCGGCCGAAGCCAAACTGCCGATCGTCGTGCTGCCCTTCACCGTCGGCGGCACGCCGGAGGCCAAGGACCTGACGGCGCTGTTCGATGACAGCGTGTCACGACTCCTGGTGCCACTGAAATGACGGGGTTCGACTGGAGCCTGCTGGCGGCACCCTTTGTCGCCGGCCTGCTGGTGCTCGCCACCCACGTGCCGCTTGGCGCAGAAGTGCTGCGCCGGGGCATCATCTTCATCGACCTGGCCATCGCCCAGGTTGCTGCCCTGGGCGTCATCGCGGCCGGCCTGGCCGGGCTCGACGCGCATGACAACGTTCTCGTTACCCAGCTTGCGGCCGGCCTGGCGGCGGGTGCCGGCGCCGTGCTGCTGACCTGGACCGAGCGCCGCTGGCCGGACATTCAAGAAGCGCTGATCGGCCTGGTCTTCGTCTTTGCCGCCGCCGCCGGCATTCTGCTGCTGGCCCGTCATCCGCAGGGCGGCGAACATCTGCGCGACCTGCTGGCGGGACAGTTGCTGTGGGTCAGTTGGCAGCAATTGTGGCCGGTGGCAGTGCTCTACATCGGCGTTCTGGCCTTGTGGTTCGGCCCGGCGCAGCGCTGGCCGCGGCTGGGCTTCTATCTGCTGTTCGCCGTCACGGTGACCGCATCGGTGCAGCTGGTCGGCGTGCTGCTGGTGTTCACCAGCCTGATCGCTCCTGCGGTCACGACCCGGGCCTTCAGCGGCCTGCGGCGCATCGTCATTGCCTGTCTGGTCGGCGCCGCGGGTTATGCCGCAGGCCTCGGCCTTTCCTTGTACGTCGACCTTCCCGCCGGCGCGACGGTGGTCTGCTGCCTGTGCCTGCTGACGCTAGCCGGGCTGAGCTTCTTCAGGCCGGCGGGTTATACTGCTCGCCCCTAAGACCAAAGCTTTGGCGCTCCAGATCAGTGGCAGAAGAAGAAGACGATCTGATGTCCCTCGATTTCACGGTACCCGGCGCGTTCGAAACGCCGCCGGAAGAGCCTCCTGCACCGGCAATTTCCGTTGCGCCTGAAATTTCTGCCCCACCCCCGCCCCCGGTGCGCCAGCCCTTGCCGCCGGCACTGGCAGAGGCCGCCGTGATGTATGCCTCCGGGCAGGAACTGGAAGCCATGCGCAGGCTTGAGGCCGCGATCAAGAGTGGCGAAGACCTCGGTGATTTTGCTGTGCGTGCATGGGGTTGCCTTTTCGAGTTGCTGCAGGTGCTGGGGCGTCGTCCGGCGTTTGACGCGCTGGCGCTGGCCTTTGCGCGCCGTTTCGAGAAATCGCCGCCGACCTGGAGCCCGATGGTCGACGGTCCGCACGTAGCCAGCGAGAGTAGCGGCGGGCGCGCTCACGTTTCGCTCTCCGGCGTACTGGATGCCGGTATCGGCGAAGTGCTGAAGCAAACCATGAAGCTGGCGGCCACCAGCGCCATGGTGCGAATGGATCTGGCCAAGCTGGACGATGCCGACAATAACGGCGCCACGCTGCTGATGCGCGCGCTGGCCGCCCTGAAACGGGCGAAGAAGGAAATCGTGTTTGGCTGCCCCGACCATCTGGCGCAGATACTGGCGGCGAAAGTGGTGCCGGGGCAACGCAGCAACGAGTCAATGTGGTTGCTGTTGCTGGAGTTGTATCAGCAGGCCTACCAGCAGGATGCCTTCGAGGAAGCTGCGGTCAACTACGCCGTGACCTTCGAGGTCTCGCCACCCTCCTGGGAACCGCTGCCGGCACGGCCCGCCGAGGCGCCGCCGCAGGCTGCGTCGGAAATTTCGGCGAAGACCGACGAATTTGTTCTGCGCGGCCAGATGCTGGGCGCCGGCGCCGCCGACTTTTCGCCGTTGGAAGCGGTGCTGGCCGGCAGCGCCGAATTCGATATCGATGCGCACAATCTGGTGCGCATCGATGCCGCCAGCGCGGCGCAACTGCTGGATGTTCTCACTCGCCTGCATGCCGCAGGCAAGACATTGCGCATTATCGGTTTGAGCACCCTGGTGGCGGCTTATCTGGAAACGCTCGGTTTCGCCGATGTGGCCGATCTGCGCGCTCGCGTTATCTGAACCTGCCGGGCAAGGAATTCCATGGAGCAATATCACGGCACCACCATCCTCTCCGTGCGCCGCGGAAAAAGCGTGGCACTGGGCGGCGATGGCCAGGTGACGCTGGGCAACATTGTGGTCAAGGCCACCGCGCGCAAGGTGCGGCGGCTCTACAACGAGCAGATCCTGGCCGGGTTCGCCGGCGGCACGGCGGATGCGTTCACGCTGTTCGAGCGCTTCGAGGCCAAGCTCGAGCAGTACCAGGGCAACCTGCTGCGCTCCGCGGTCGAACTGGCCAAGGACTGGCGCACCGACCGCATGTTGCGCCGCCTGGAGGCCATGCTTTCGGTCGCTGACAGCGAGCATTCGCTGATCATCACCGGCAATGGCGACGTGCTCGAACCGGAATACGGCATCGTCGCCATCGGCAGCGGTGGCGCCTACGCCCAGTCCGCGGCGCGCGCGCTGCTGGAGAACACCGCGCTGACGCCAGCCGAAATCGTCAAGAAGTCGCTGGAAATCGCCGGTGATCTTTGCATCTATACCAACCAGAATCACCTGATCGAAACCCTGGATTGATCATGCCGCGCGCCGCGGCGTGGCCGTGCGCCAGCCGGTCGGCGCCGCGTCGAAAGGCTATTCAATGTCCGCAATGACTCCCGCCGAAATCGTTTCCGAGCTTGACAAGAACATCGTCGGCCAGTCGCGTGCCAAGCGCGCCGTGGCCATCGCCCTGCGCAACCGCTGGCGGCGCATGCAGGTCGCCGAGCCCTTGCGTACCGAGATCACGCCGAAGAACATCCTGATGATCGGCCCCACGGGGGTGGGCAAGACCGAGATCGCGCGGCGCCTGGCGCGCCTGGCCAATGCGCCCTTCATCAAGATCGAGGCGACCAAGTTCACCGAGGTGGGCTACGTCGGTCGCGATGTCGATACCATCATCCGCGACCTGATCGAGACGGCGATCAAGGATGCCCGGGAAAAGGCCATGCGCGTCGTCCGCGATCGCGCCATGGACGCCGCCGAGGATCGCGTGCTGGACGTGTTGCTGCCTGCCGCAAGAGTCGGCGCCGGCGAGACGGCGGAGGACGGGTTTGGGTCGGGTGCGACGCGCCAGAAATTTCGCAAGAAGCTGCGCGAAGGCGACCTCGACGACAAGGAAATCGAAATCGAAGTTGCCGCCCCGCAGGCAGCATGGAAATCTTCGCCCCGCCCGGCATGGAAGACCTGACGCAGCAGATCCAGGGCATGTTCCAGAACATCGGCGGCGGCAAGAAGCGGCAGCGCAAGATGAAGATCGCGGATGCCCTGAAATCGTTGGCCGACGAAGAGGCGGCGCGCCTGATCAACGACGAGGAAGTCAAGGCCGACGCGCTGAAGAACGTCGAGCAGAACGGCATCGTCTTCCTCGACGAAATAGACAAGATCGCTTCGCGCTCCGAGGCGCATGGCGCGGAGGTCTCGCGCCAGGGCGTGCAAAGGGACCTGCTGCCGCTGGTCGAAGGCACGACGGTGTCGACCAAATACGGCATGATCAAGACCGACCACATCCTGTTCATCGCCAGCGGCGCCTTCCACCTGGCCAAGCCTTCCGACCTGATCCCCGAACTGCAGGGCCGCTTCCCGATTCGCGTCGAACTCGATTCGCTGTCTGTCGATGACTTCGAGCGGATACTGACGCAGACCGACGCATGCCTCACCAGGCAATACCAGGCTTTGCTGGCGACCGAAGAGGTGACGCTGGAATTCGCCGCCGACGGCATCAAGCGTTTGGCCGAGATCGCCTTCCAGGTGAACGAAAAAACCGAAAACATCGGCGCGCGCCGACTCTACACCGTGATGGAAAAGCTGCTCGAGGAAATTTCCTTCGATGCCGGCAAGCGTAGTGGGGAGAAGCTGACAATCGACGGCGCCTACGTCGACGCCAAACTCGGCGAACTGGCGAAGAACGAAGACCTCTCGCGCTACGTTTTGTGATCGCTCTGCTGGAACGCATCGCCGGCATCGTCTTCCCGATCTACGCGGTTGTTGCCGTGGGTTACGCCTACGGCCGCGTGAAGAAACCCGACATGGCTTTCGCCAATCAGCTCAACATGGACATTTTCCTTCCGGCGCTGGTGTTCGCCGCGCTGGCCTCGAAGTCCTTCGACATCACGCAGAACCTGCCGTTGCTGATCGGTGCCGCCGTCGTGGTGCTCGGCACCGGGCTGCTGGCCTGGCCGGTGGCGCGCCTGCTGGGCGTGGCGCCGAACACCTTCGTGCCGCCGATGATGTTCAAGAATTCCGGCAACATGGGCCTGCCACTGATGGTGCTGGCCTTCGGCGAGGCGGCATTGCCGGCCGCAGTGGTACTGTTCTTCATCGAGAATTTCCTGCACTACTCGCTCGGTACCTGGCTGCTCGACCATCGCGCGAGGTTGTCGAACCTGTGGCGGGTGCCGGTGATTGCCGCGGCATTGGCAGGGCTGGCGGTGAGCCTGCTGCACTTTCCGTTGTGGCAGCCGCTGTGGCTGGGCGTCAAGATGCTCGGCGATGTGTCGATACCGCTGCTGCTGTTTTCCCTGGGCGTGCGCCTCACCGACAGCCGTCATGCCGACTGGAAGATCAGCATCGTCGGTGCGTTGACGTCGCCGCTGGCGGGCGTACTGGTGGCGCTACTGATGAATTTGGTGTTGGGCCTTGCGGGGCGGGATGCCGCCATGCTGATCCTGTTCGGCGCGCTGCCGCCGGCTGTGCTCAACTACATCTTCGCCGAACGCTACCATCAGGAACCCGACCGCGTCGCGTCCATGGTTCTGATTGGCAACATGGCTTCGCTGGCGGTTATTCCGCTGACCCTGGCCTGGGTGCTGCTAAGCCCGCCATGAGCGCCTGGCAGCCCGATGGCCGTCTGATCGATGCCCTGCTGCGGGCCGGACTGATTGCGGATCCGGCGGAGGCGAGTTTCGAAGCTCTGACCGGTGGCGTCTCTTCCGACATATGGAAAGTCACGACACCCGAGCGGACATTCTGCGTCAAGCGCGCCCTGGCCAAGCTCAAGGTCGCCGCCGACTGGAACGCCCCGGTGGAACGCAACCGCTACGAAGTGGCGTGGACCCGCATCGCTCACGGCATCGTTCCCGGGGCAGTGCCCGAGATCCTGCATCACGATGCGGCGGAAATGTTTTGCGCCATGACCTATCTCGACCCGCGCGACCATCGCTTGTGGAAAAGCGAACTGCGCGACGGGCGCGCCGACGTGGCGGACGCCACCGAGATCGGCCGCCGCCTGGGCCGCATACACGCCGCCACGGCGAACAATCCGCAGGTCGCCGCGCAGTTCCCGCGCAGTGACATCTTTCATGCCATCCGCCTCGAACCCTATCTCGAGGCCACGGCCACCGCGCATCCGGACCTGCGCGAGGCGCTGTTCGGCCTCAGCCGGCGCACCGGCGACACGCGCCTGGTGATGATCCATGGCGATGTCAGCCCGAAGAACATTCTGCTCGGTCCGGACGGCCCGGTGTTTCTGGACGCCGAGTGCGCCTGCATCGGCGACCCGGCCTTCGATCTGGCCTTCTGCCTCAATCACCTGCTGCTCAAATGCCTGTGGAATCCGGCGGCCCGCAGCGGTTTTTTCGCCTGTTTCGAGGGCATGACGCAGGCCTATCTGGCCGAAGTGAACTGGGAGCCGGCGGCCGCCGTCGAGCAGCGCGCCGCGAGCCTCCTGCCTGGCCTGTTCCTCGCCCGCATCGACGGCAAGTCTCCGGTCGAGTACATTCAAAGCGAAACGGATCGTGACTGCGTCCGGCGCTGCGCGCGTGGCCTGCTCGCCGCGCCGCCGTCGCGCCTGACGGAGGTGCTGGCGGCTTGGGAAAAGGAACTGGATACATGAGCAGTCTGATCAAGTCGGTCTGCGGGCGTCGCGTCTGGGATTCCCGCGGCCGCCCCACCGTGGAAACCGAAATCACCCTGGCAGACGGCAGGACCGGTCGCGCCATCGCGCCGGCCGGCGCGTCCACCGGCAGCGCCGAAGCGGTGGACCGGCGCGACGGCGGCGCGGCCTTCGGCGGTTACGATGTACAGGGCGCGCTGGCGGCAGTCAATGGCGAGATCGCGCATTTGCTGGTCGGGCGCGATGCCTGCGACCAGATCGGGCTGGACGCCTCGCTGGTTGCGCTCGACGGCACGCCGAACAAGGCGCGCCTGGGCGGCAATGCCATCGTCGCCACCTCGATGGCCATCGCCCATGCCGCCGCCGCAGCGCAAGGCTTTCCGCTGTGGCGTTACCTGGGCGCCGGGCGCGACGAGTTTTACCTGCCGCTGCCGGAAGTGCAGATCTTCGGTGGCGGCGCGCATGCCGGGCGCCGCGTGGATGTGCAGGACTTCATGGTGATCGCGGTGGGCGCCACCGATTATGCGCAGGCGCTGGAATGGACCGCCGAGGTCTACCGTGCCGCCGGCCTGTTGATGGATGAGGCCGGCCTGCTCGCTGGCGTCGCCGACGAGGGCGGCTGGTGGCCGGCCTTCGCCAGCAACGAAGTCGCGCTGGATTTTCTGCTGCGCGCGATCGAGCGCGCCGGCTACACACCGGGGCAGGACGTCGCGATTTCGCTCGACATCGCCGCCACCGACTTCGGCCGCAGGGGCGAATACACCCTGGCGCGCGACGGGCGGCGCATCGATTCGGACGGTCTCTCGGAAATGCTTCTGGGCTGGCTGGCGCGCTATCCCATCGTCGCCATCGAAGATCCGCTGGCGGAAGACGATGCCGAAGGCTTGCGAAAATTTTCCGCTGCCGCCGGCGACAAGGTCGAAGTCGTCGCCGACGATTTCATCTGCACCAATGCCGGGCGCATCGCCGCCGCTGCCGCGCAGGGCACCTGCAACACGGCGCTGATCAAACCCAATCAGGCCGGCACACTGTCCGAAACCCGTGCGGCACTCGAGGCCGCGCGTGCCGCCGGATGGGACAGCATCGTTTCCGCGCGCTCGGGCGAAACCGAGGACGTCACGATCGTCCATCTCGCGGTGGGCTGGGGCGCGAAGCAGCTCAAGGTCGGCTCCTTCGCCCGTTCCGAGCGCATGGCCAAGTGGAACGAAGGCCTGCGCCTCGCCGAAGCGCTGGGGCAGGTCGGCGGACGACTGCCGCCGCGCGGGAGTTTTCCCTGGGGGTGCAGCTGAGTGACCAAGAATCTGGTATATTAGTATCAACTAATATGCAACAGGGAGCGCTCGATGGACAGCAAAGAGAAACAAGCCCTCAGCGAGCAGGCCTGCGAGAAAGCCATCAGGTACGAGCTGGATTACGGCTGCTGTCCGCAGTGCGTGCTGGCCTCCGTGCAGGAAACCGCAGGCGGCATCGACGACCAGACCATCAAGGCCAGCCATGGCCTGTCAGGCGGCGGCGCCCTGCTTGGCGAAGGCGTGTGCGGTGCGCTGACCGGCGGCCTGATGGCGCTCAGCGCGAAGTACGGCCGCGATCGCGACAAGCTCGACCGCGGCCGCTACATCAATAATTTCAAGAAGGCCAGGGATCTGACCGAGCGCTTCCGTGCCGAGTTCGGCGGCGTCACCTGCCAGGAACTGCAAAAGCAGTTCACCGGACGCACTTACGACATGTGGAATGCAGAGGAATACAAGGCCTTCGACGCTGCCCGCGGCCGGCAATGTGCCCGTGCCACCGGCACCGTGACGAAGTGGGTGGTGGAAATGCTTTAAGGTCCACCCCTGCGCAATTTGCAAGCAGCAGCACCCGATACGGCGACGGGCCGGAACATCAACACGTTATTCGAGGAAAACCCATCATGGCCAGCATCAACTTCAAGCGCGAAATATCCGATTCCTTCGACAACGCCATCGAGCGCATCATCAAGGCGCTGGGCGCCGAGGGGTTCGGCATCCTGACGCGCATCGACATGCACAGCAAGATCAAGGAAAAGACCGGCAAGGACATCGTGCCGACCGTGATCCTCGGTGCCTGCAATCCGAACCTGGCCTACGAGGCCTACACCGCCAACAGCGACGTGGCGAGCCTGCTGCCGTGCAATGCGGTGGTGCGCGAGATCGCGCCGGGAAAGGTCTCGCTGGAACTCGCCGCGCCGTCCGGCATGATGCAAATCCTCGGCGATGCCAGGCTGACCGAGCTGGCGCTCGAAGCGGATGTGCTGATCCAGCGCGCCCTGGACAAGGCCTGAAGCGAAAATTTGGTGCGGCGGCCGGTCCGGTCGCCGTGTCGCCGGCGCCGACTTTTCGGGCGGCACCGTCAGGAATCGGCATCAGGGGAAGACTCCCCGGCCGCCGCCGTTGATTGCCGCATTGACCGGGACGATGCGGATGAGGATACTCGCGTACCTGTGGCAGGAATTCCTGCCCCTGTAGTAGCGCACACCGCCCGGTGCGAAATACCGGTTTCCGACATTTCGAAAAAAGATCAATCATGAACAGAACGCCCCTGATCTCCGGTCTGGCAATCCTGATGCTGGCAGGATGTGCGGACATCCAGTTCTTCGACAACCAACTCGTGTCTTATGCGACCGACGAGAATTATCTGAATTTCAATCACCCGTACACGGACAAGGCGGTCGCGGACGTTCTTGCCAGGGCCGAGAGAATTTGCGGACAGCGAAAGCAGGTGGCAATACAGACGTCAAAGGTATGCTCGCTTACAAAGTGCGCCACGAACTATCAGTGCGTGGATGCGGAAAACGTCAAGAAGTACGGATTGTAGGTGGTCTTCGAACGTAACCTGTCCAGAGCCGAAACCCTGGCCGTGCGCCTCTCGTCGCCGGGCGCGGGTCGTTCATGGAGGCACACATGAAGGTGCTGCTGTGTCACGAACCCGGTCCCGGCCTTGCGCAAGAATTTCGCGGCTATGCCGCCGAGGGGCTGGACATTGCCTGCGTCGGCGACGATGACGAAGAGGGCCTCGCGGCGGCGCTGGCCACCGCCGAGGTCATCTGGCACATCCTCAAGCCGCTGACGGCCGGCCATATCGATGCCGCACCCGCCCTGCGCCTGATCCAGAAGATCGGCGTCGGGGTGAATACCATCGACCTCGAAGCCGCCCGCCGTCGAGGCATTCCGGTGTGCAACATGCCCGGCACCAATACCCGGGCCGTGGCGGAAATGACCCTGCTGCTGATGCTGGGCGCCCTGCGCCGCATTTCCATGCTTGATGCCAATCTGCGCCGGGGCGCCGCGTGGGCTCCGTCGCCGGCGGTCCAGGAGGGTTTCGGCGAGATTCGCGGCCGCAACATTGGGCTCATCGGTTATGGCGCGATACCGGCGGCGCTGACCCCGATCCTTCTGGCAATGGGGGCGTCGGTCTGCTACTGGACCCGCGCGCCGAAAGCTACGGTGGCCGTGCCATGGAAGCCGCTCAAGGAACTGCTGGCCGAATCGGACATCGTCTCGCTGCACGTGCCGCTGACGCCCGAGACTCAGGGACTGATTGATGCCGCTGCCTTGTCCGCCATGAAGCCGGACGCAATCCTGGTCAATACCGCGCGGGGCGGGTTGCTCGATGAGGCGGCGCTGATCGCCGCCCTGGGCAGCGGTCGCCTGGCCGCGGCCGGGCTGGATGTTTTTGCAATCGAGCCATTGCCGGCGCATAGCCCTCTGACCCAAATGCACAATGTCGTGCTGTCGCCGCACGTGGCCTGGCTGACGCGCGAAACCTGGCACCGCTCGGTCGCCGTCGCCGTGGAAAACTGCCGGCGTCTTGCGGCGGGAAGCGAGTTGTTGTACCGGGTGAGCTAGGCGGAGTCCGCTTTCTGCACAAGGCTTGCGGCTGGCTGCATCGCCTTTGGTCCCGGAAGGCGCTTCAAAAGCCCCGCCGGCACTTTCCCGCAAGGAGAAAGTGCCGGTGCGGGATGTTACTTATCGAGCTTGATGCTTATGGAACTGAGGCCCAGATTAAGCGCCAGGCCCGTTCCCTTGGATTTGGTTACCAAGACCACTTCTTTCATGTTTGAATAAGTGGATTTACCTATGCTGTCGCCGACAGCAATACCCGCGCCGGCAGCGTTAAAGGTGCCAGGGAAATCTGCAATATTCTTCAGAAAGTAGACGTGCATCGTGCCTTTCTCGTCGGTGTAGCCGACGCCGCCTACCGACACACCGCTCATGGTAAAGGGATAATCCTTGCCATTGAAGTGCAAGACGCCCTTACCCGAGGCACCGCCGACAATCAGGCGAAACTGTGTCTGCTCGAAATCCGCAGTCGCGTCCGGCGGCCCGTTCAAGGCCTTTTGCCTGGCCATCGCATTGGCATCCGCCTGCTGTTGTGTAGTCGTGTTCTGCGCGAACGACGTTTGCGTGAGTGCTAGCGTGAGGATGGCAAGAAGGGAACGGAAGACCATTGATTTATTGCGCATACTGTTTTTCTCCGAAAAATTGAACCACACTCAAAAAGTGCCCGGCTCATCACAGAGCGGGCCAGCCACCGGCCGCACTTTACCATTTTGTAGCAGGCGGGTGCCCATGTCTGAACGCTGTTCGTTTCCTTTGCCGCGCCCCCCTGCGGGCCATCCTTCTTGTTCGCGGCAGCGCCGGGGACGGAATACCGTGCGGACGGCGTTTCACTGGCGATCATCCCGCTGACCCAGGCCTGGGTGCTGCGCTAGCGGCAGTCGTCTTCGTCTGCACTGCCTTCGGGCTGCTGTCAGCACCGACTTCGGACAAAGATCCCGCTCGTATTGCCGGGTGCGTGCTCCGGGCGCATGGAATTCAGCGGACCTTTCCGCGGATTCCGAGACGGTCGAGATAGAGATATACGACGGGCGTCAGGTAAAGCGTCAGGAACTGTGACAGCAGCAGGCCGCCAACGACGGCGAGGCCCAGCGGACGTCTTACCTCGGCGCCGGCACCCCAGCCGATGGCGATCGGCAGCGTGCCTACCAGCGCCGCCATGGTGGTCATCATGATCGGCCGGAAGCGTACCAGGCAGGCGTCGAAGATTGCCTGGGCCGGCGCCATGCCGTCCTTGCGCTGTTTTTCCAGCGCGAAGTCGATCATCATGATTGCGTTCTTTTTAACGATCCCCACCAGCATGATGATTCCGACGAAGGCATAGAGGCTCAGGTCGACGCGGAAGATCAGCAACGTCAGCAGGGCACCGAGGCCGGCTGCGGGCAGCCCCGAAAGAATCGTCAGCGGGTGCACAAAGCTTTCGTAGAGGATGCCGAGCACGATATAGACCACCAGGATGGCGACCAGCAGCAGTACGCCGAGTCCCTTCAGCGAGGCCTCGAAGGCCTGCGCCGCACCCTGCAGGCTGGTGGTGAGCGAAGCCGGCATGTTCATCTCGCGCTCCATCTGGCGGATGCGATCCACGGCGTCGCCGAGCGAAACCCCGGGCATCAGATTGAAGGAGAGGGTCACCGCGGGCAACTGGCCCTGGTGGTTGACCGTCAGCGCCTGGGTGCTGCGGCTGATGCGGGCCACGGTGTCGACCGGCACGAGTTTGCCGTTGCCGGAGCGGACATGGATCTTCGACAGGGTCGCCGGGTCGGCCTGCAGTTCCGGCGCGACTTCGAGGATCACCTGGTACTGGCTGGTCGCTGCGTAGATGGTCGATATATGGCGCGAACTGAAGGCACTTTGCAGCGCGTCCTCGATCTGGCCGATGCTGATGCCGAGCGGCGCCAGCTTTTCGCGGTCGATGTCGAGCGCAATCACCGGACTCTGGTTTTTCAGGTTGGTATTGACATCGACGAAGCCAGGCAACTCGCGCAGGCGGTCGAGCAGGACGTCGTTCCAGTGGTAGAGCTCGGCCAGATCCGTGTCCTGCAGCGTGTATTGGAACTGCGCGCTGGTTACCTGACCGCCGATGCGGATCGGCGGCGGGTTCTGCATGAAGACACGAATTCCCGGCACCGCTCCGAGTTTGGGGCGCAGACGCGCGATGATTTCGTCGGGTGTTTCGGTGCGTTCGCCGTGCGGCTTGAGGTTGAGCACCAGCGTGCCGGTATTGGAGGTCGGGCGCGGACCGCTGGCGCCGACGAAGGAGCCGAGTGTGCGAACCGCCGGATCCTTGGCCAGGATGTCGGCCACGGCGCGCTGCCTTTGCATCATGCCCTGGAAGGAAATGTCCTGCGGACCCTCGGTGGAGGCGATGATCTGCCCTGTGTCGCCGCTGGGCAGGAAATCCTTGGGCACGGCCGTGTAGAGGAAGCCGGTGATGACCAGGGTGAGCACGAAGGAAAGCATGACCCAATGCGGACGCGCCATGCACCAGGCCAGCGAGTCGCGGTAGGCTGCCAGCAGGGCCTCAAAGAAACGTTCGAAAGCCATAAAAACGCGGCCGTGCTGTTCGGGCTCGGCGTGCTTCAGGTAGCGGCTGCACAGCATGGGCGTCAGCGTCAGCGAGACGAAGCCGGAGACCAGGATGGCGGCGCAGATGGTGACCGCGAACTCGTGCAGCAGGCGACCGACGATGCCGCTCATGAACAGGACAGGGATGAACACCGCGATCAGCGACAGCGTCATCGAAATGATGGTGAAGCCGATTTCCTTTGAGCCGCGTATTGCCGCGTCGAAGGGCTCTTCGCCGTTCTCAATGTGGCGGATGATGTTTTCCAGCATGACAATGGCGTCATCGACGACGAAGCCCACGGAGAGCGTCAGCGCCAGCAGCGACAGATTGTCCAGGCTATAGCCGAGTGCATGCATGATGGCGAAGGTGCCGATCACCGAAATCGGCAGCGCCAGCGCCGGAATGATTGTCGCCGACAGGTTGCGCAGGAACATCAGGATCACGAGGATCACCAGGAAGCCGGCGAGAACCAGTGTGAACTGGACATCGCCGATGGCCTCGCGGATCGACACGCTGCGATCGTAGTGAACCTGAAGCTCGATCGACGCCGGCAGGTTGGCCTGGAAAGCTGGCAGCACCTGCCGGATGGCACTCACGGTTTCGATCGTATTCGACCCCGGCTGGCGCAGTATGGCGAGCATGATGGTGCGCCGGTCGTTGAACCAGGCGGCGACCTTGGCGTTCTCGACGCTGTCGATCACCCTCGCCACTTCTTCCAGCTTTACCGGAGCGCCATTGCGCCAGGCCACGGTCAGGGGCCGGTAGGCTGCGGCGGTCATGAGTTGGCCGTTGGCTTGCAGCGCAAAGCTCTGCCGCGTGCCGTCGAGCGTGCCCAGCGGCAGGTTGACATTGGCACTCTTGACCGCCGCCTGCAGTTCGTCGATGCCGATGCCGCGCGAACTGAGCTGGTCGGGATCGGCCTGGATGCGCACGGCGTACTTCTGCGAGCCGAAAACATTGACCTGGGCCACGCCGGACAGGGTCGACAGGCGTTGCGCGAGTTGGGTCTCGGCATACTCGTTGACTATCCAGGTAGGCAGCGTCGCCGAATTCATCGCGATATAGAAGATCGGCGAGTCGGCCGGGTTCACCTTGCGGAACGAGGGCGGCGTCGGCATGTCGGGGGGCAGCTTGCGCTGGGCAGCGGAAATCGCTGACTGCACATCCTGTGCTGCGGCGTCGATGTCGCGTTCCAGCGCGAACTGCAGCGTGATGGTCGAGGTGCCCTGGGCACTGGTCGAAGTCATCGAGTCGAGGCCGGAAATCGTCGAGAACTGGCCTTCGAGGGGGGTCGCGACGGAGGCGGCCATGGTCTCCGGCGATGCGCCGGGCAACTGGGCCGTCACCGATATGGTCGGGAAGTCGATGCGGGGCAATTCGGAAACCGGCAACGCACGATAGGCGATGACGCCGAAGATGAGGAAGGCCGCCATCAGCAGCGTGGTCATCACCGGCCGGCGGATGCACAGTTCCGACAACTGCATCCCGGTTTCCTACTCGGGTTTGCCGGGGACGCCGGGTTTGCCCGGCTTTCCCTCGGGCGGCTCGGCCGGCTTGATCCGGGCTCCGGATGTCAGCCGCAACTGGCCCTCGGTGACCACGGTTTCACCCCCGGTGACGCCCTCGGCAATGACTGCGAACAACTGCTGCACCGATGCGATGCGGACCTTGCGCACTTCCACGGTGTTGTCTTCCTTCGCCACGAACAGGAAGCTGCCTTCAGCGCCCTGCTGCACCGCTTCGGCCGGAACCACCACGGCGTCCTTCAGCGTATCCAGCACCAGGCTGACGCCGACGAACTGCCCCGGCGCGAGCTTTTCATCGGCGTTGGGCACGATGGCTTTCAGCTGGATGGTACCTGTCGCGACGTCGACGCCGTTGTCGATGAAGCGGACATCGGCCTGCCATGTGCCGATTCCGCCCGGCAGGGAAATGGCAGCCTTCATCGACTTGCCGTCCGAGTGCATGGCGGCGCGCAATTGCGGCAGGTATTTTTCGGGAACCGCGAAACCGACATACAGCGGGTTCACGCGATTGACCACCGCCAGGGCCGTCTCGTTGACCTTGACCGCGGTGCCGGGGAATACCAGTTTTGCGCCGACGACGCCGGCGAAGGGCGCCTTGACCACAGCGTAGGAGTGCTGCAGGCGGGCCAGTTCGGCAGCTGCCGCGTCCGCCTTTGCGGTCGATTCGGTGGCGGCGGCGGTGGTGCGCATCTCGCTGACCTTCTCTTCCGAGACGAAGCCCTTTTCGCGCAATGCGATGTAGCGTTCGACGTCGGCGCGCGCCTTGGCGGTTTGAGCCTGGCTGCGCGCCAGGTTCGCCTCGGCCTGGTTTAGCCGGGCCTGGAAGTCGGCCGGATCGAGCCGTAACAGGATGTCGCCCTGCCGCACATGCTGGCCTTCGGTGAATACCACGCTCTGCACCTGGCCCTCGACCCGCGACTTCAGCGTAACGGTTTCGTAGGCTTCGGTACGCCCGGTGATGGCGAGCCTGAGCGGCATGTCGCGCACGACGGCCTTGGCCAGTTTGACCGGAACGGCTGGCGATGCCTGCCCTTTCTTGCCTGCGGGGACTTCGGTTCTGGAGTAGTACCACGCCGCAGTGCCGGTGGCGGCAAGCACGGTAACCAGCAGCAGAATCGAGCGTGTTCGCATCAGGGCAGGACCGACTCGAGGGCAAACAGTTCGGCGACTTCCTCGCGGCGGCGGATCAGGTGCATGGAAGCTCCGTCGATCATGACTTCGGCAGCGCGCGGCCGGCTGTTGTAGTTGGATGCCATGGCCATGCCGTAGGCGCCGGCCGAAAGAATGGCGAGCAGGTCGCCTTCATTCAGTGCCAGTTCGCGGTTGTGGCCGAGGAAATCGCCCGACTCGCAGACCGGGCCGACGATTTCGTAGGTCATTGCATTTGCCGCCATTGTTGCCGTAGTGCCGGCGCCGACTTTTACAATATCGTGCCAGGCGTCATACAGTGCCGGACGCATCAGATCGTTCATCGCCGCGTCGACCACCGCAAAGTGCTTTTCCTCGCCCGGCTTCAGTACTTCGACGCGAGTCAGCAGGAGGCCGGCATTGCCGACCAGCGAGCGGCCCGGCTCGAACAGCAGTTTCTCGCGCCGCCCCGCCAGCTTCGCCAGCATGGGCGCGAGGTAGTCGGCGGCTGACGGAGCCGGCTCCCCGGCGCGGTATTGAATGCCCATGCCGCCGCCGAGGTCGATGTGTTCCAGCGCGATGCCGGCCGCTGCGAGGCGATCGACCAGTGCCAGTACCTTGTCCGCAGCTTCCGCCGCCGGCGTCGGGTCGAGCAGTTGCGAACCAATGTGGCAGTCGATGCCCTTAACCGCGATATGCGGCAGGGAGGCGGCACGGATGTAGAGGTCGAAGGCCTCGCCAAAAGCTACGCCGAATTTGGCGGTTTTCAGGCCGGTGGAAATGTAGGGATGGGTTTTCGCGTCGACGTCGGGATTCACGCGCAAGGAAACCGGGGCGCGGCGGCCGACGCCGCCGGCAACTTCGCTGAGCTGTTCGAGTTCGCTGGCCGATTCGACATTGAAGCAGCGGATGCCGGCTTCCAGCGCAATGCGCATTTCCGCGCGCGATTTGCCGACGCCGGAAAACACGATCTTTTCCGCCTTGCCGCCGGCGGCCAGCACGCGCGCCAGCTCGCCGCCGGAGACGATGTCGAAGCCGGCGCCGAGCCGGGCGAACAGACTGAGAATGGCGAGGTTGGAGTTGGCCTTGACCGCGTAGCAGACCAGCGACCGGTCCAGCAGACCATGCGCCTGCAGCGTGTCGCGGTAGGCGCCATAGGCGGCGCCGAGTGCGGCGCGCGAGTAGACGTAGCACGGCGTACCGAAGCGCGCCGCAACCGCGCTTAACGCGACGGACTCGACCTGCAGCCCGTCTTTGCCCATCGCGGTCAGGCTCATCAGTAGGACTCGGAGCCTTTGTTGGCAGGGGCGGGCGCGGGAAGCGGCGCCGGCGCTGCGGTGCCGGAAGCCGGGGGCTTCTCCGGGGGCGGCAGCTTTAGCGCGGTCTTGGTGCCGCAGCCGGCCAAGGTGGCAACGGCGGCGGCGGCGACGAGCAGGGCGGCGGGGCGGGGCGGGGGGCGCATGGCGTTCATGGGGCATGAGGTTGAGGACTGAAGGCGTAAGTATATGCGGCGCGCAGCGCCAGCGACATTCTGTATCCTGTCGTCTGCTTTAGACCCCAAGGATAAGACGCGATGGATGAACGGGAATTCATGGTAGCGGCCGACGCCGAACTGGCACGCATCGAGGCGGCGCTGGAAGTGGCGAGTGAAAGCGGCGTGGCCGATTTCGATTTCGAAACAAAGCCCGGCGGCGTGATCGAGATCGAGTTCGGGAACGGTTCGAAGATCATTGTCAATCGTCACGGTGCCGCGCGCGAAATCTGGGTGGCGGCCAAATCGGGGGGGTATCACTTCCGGCCCGACGGCGGACGTTGGCTGGGCACGCGCGAAGGCGAGGAACTGCTGGCGGCGCTGGCCCGAACCGTCTCGGAACAGGCAGGGGTCAAGGTCGAGCTCTAGTTTTTCTTCTCTGCCGGTTTCGGCGGCACGGGCTTTTCAGCCGGCGATTTTTCCGTCGCCGGCTTTTCGGCTGCCGCCTTTTCGCCAGTGATCTTTTCCACGGACTTCGGCTTGGCGTCCTGCACCGGTGCCGGTTCCTGCTTCGGCCCTTCACTCTCTGCGTCTGCCGGCAGGGCAGGCAGGAGCTCCTTGTAAATCAGTTCCTTGCTGGTCTTGCCCGATGGATCATGGGCGACGATAGTCACCAGCCCTTCCGGGGTTTCCTGCCAGCTCTCGGGAACCCCCTTCAAGGCGTACTCCATGAAGCCGATCCAGATCGGCAGCGCGGCGGCGCCGCCGGTTTCGCCGTTGCCCATGCGTTTCGGCTGATCGAAGCCGATCCATGCGACGCCGACCACGGTGGGCTGGTAGCCGCAGAACCAGGCGTCGATGTAGTCGTTGGTGGTGCCGGTCTTGCCCGCCAGGTCGCTGCGCTTGAGCGCGGCTCCGGCGCGGGTCGCAGTACCGCGCCGCACCACGTCGTGCATCATGCTGTCCATCAGCCAGGCGTTGCGTGCGTCGATCGCGCGCAGCGATTCGTCGCCGGCCAGCGCGGGTTGTATGGCGGCCAGTACGGTGCCCTTGTCATCGACAATCTGGCGCACGATGTAGGGCTGGATACGGTAGCCGCCGTTGGCGAATATGGAATATGCCGCGAGTTGCTGCCACGGTGTCACGGCACCGGCGCCGAGTGCCAGCGTCAGATAAGGTGGATTCTTCTCGGCATCGAAGCCGAAACGGGTTATATAGTCCTGCGCGTAATGGGTACCGATGGAGCGCAGCAGGCGGATGGACACCATGTTCTTGGATTTTGCCAGCGCGGTGCGCAGGCTCATCGGACCTTCGTATTTACCGTCATAGTTCTTTGGCTCCCAGGCCTGGGAGCCGGTCTCTTCGGCCGAGATCGAGACGGGTTCGTCGGCGATCACCGATGCAGGGGTGTAACCCTTTTCCAGACCGGCGGAGTAGATGAAGGGCTTGAAGCTGGAGCCGGGCTGACGCCATGCCTGGGTGACGTGATTGAACTTGCTGCGATGGAAATCGAATCCGCCGACCAGCGCCCGGATCGCGCCGTCGACCGGACTGGCGGCGACGAAAGCCGCCTCGACCTCCGGCAGCTGGGCGATCTGCCAGCCCTTTTCGGCTTTTTGCACGCGAACCACCGCGCCCCGTCGCACGCGCTTGTTGGGCGCCGCCTTGTCGTCCAGCATGTGCGCGGCAAACTTGAGGCCGTCATCGCTGATCTTGAGCACCTCGCCTCCGCGCAGATAGACCCGCACCTGCCTGGGGCTGGCCTCGAGGACGATGGCCGGGAGCAGGTCGTCGCTGTCATCGAACTCGGTCAGCAGCTCTTCGAGTTCCTCGTCCTGGTCCGAGCTGATGTCGCTCATGTCGACGTAGGCTTCGGCGCCACGATAACCGTGGCGACGGTCGTAATCGATGACGCCGCGCCGTACCGCAAGGTAGGCGGCCTGCTGTTCGCCGCGGTTGATGGTGGTGATTACGCGCAGGCCGCGGTTGTAGACCTCATCGGGAAAGCGCTCGACGGCGATCTGCCGCGCCATCTCGGCAACATGCTCGGCATGGACGCCGAAGTCGTTGACGTCGCGCTTGATGTGCAGGGTTTCCGCTTGCGCAGACTTCCATTGGGCATCGTTGATGAAGTTCAATTCATGCATCCGGCGCAGGACGTAGCGCTGGCGCAACTGCGCTCGCTTGGGGTTGGCTACCGGGTTGTAGGCCGAGGGCGCCTTGGGCAGTCCGGCCAGCATTGCGGCTTCCGCTACCGTGACGTCCTTCAGCGCCTTGCCATAGTAAATCTGCGCCGCGGCCGAAAAGCCGTATGCCCGCTGTCCGAGGTAAATCTGGTTGATATAGATCTCGAGGATCTGATCCTTTCCCAGATTGTTCTCTATTTTGAAAGCCAGTAACATCTCGTAAAGTTTGCGCGTCAGGGTCTTTTCACTGGACAGGAAAAAGTTTCGTGCCACCTGCATGGTGATGGTTGAAGCCCCCTGGCGCTTGCCACCACCGATAAAATTGGAATACGCTGCGCGTAAGACCCCGAGTGTGTCGATGCCGGGGTGTTGGTAGAAACGTTCATCTTCGGCCGCAAGAATCGCTTGCGTCATGACGGCAGGGACATCCTTGAAGAATGCAAAGTTGCGCCGCTCCTCGCCAAATTCGCCGATCAGGTGGCCGTCGCTGGAATAGATACGCAGGGGAATTTTCGGCTGATAGTCGGTCAGCACCTCCACCGAGGGAAGCTGCGGATAGGCGAGGATCAGCACGATGCCGGCAAGAGCGGCCACGCTTAATACAGCGCCGACGATCAGGAGCAGGAAATACAGTACCCAGCGAGCGGGGGCGGGTAGGGCGGGAATGGGCACGAATGGACGGGGCGGAAGACGGCGCGGGGAATTATAGCTGTGGTGCCAGAGACACGCTGCGCTAGCCCATTGTTAATAATTTTGCTTTACAGTCGATATAGTTGCTGCTAGCATCTGAAGTAAATTATCTGTATAGCTCGTAACGCAATATTTTTAAAGGAAAAATCCTTTGCAGATCGATGTTACGGCCCTGAAGTCGATCTTTAACCCGAAGCTGCGTCCGCTGATCGGCGTGGATATCAGTTCGACTGCCGTCAAGATGGTCGAACTGGTCGATGCCGGCAAGGGGCAGCCGCGGGTTGAACGCTACGCGATTGAGCTCTTGCCGAAAGATGCCGTGGTGGATGGCAATCTGGCATCGATCGAGGCTGTGGCGGATACCCTGCAGCGCTGCTGGAAGCGACTCGGCACCTCTACGCGATTTGTTGCCATGGCCTTGCCGACGGCTGCGGTCATCACCAAGAAGATCACGCTGCCGGCCAGCCTGCGCGACCAGGAGATGGAGGTTCAGGTCGAGTCGGAAGCCAACCAGTACATCCCGTTTGCGCTGGAAGAGGTCAATCTCGACTTTCAGGTGATAGGTCCGGCGCCGGGAAGTCCCGATGACGTCGAGGTATTGCTGGCCGCTTCGCGCAAGGAGAAAGTCGAAGACCGCGTCGCCGCTGCCGAAACGGCTGAACTCAAACCGGTGGTAATGGACGTCGAGGCCTACGCAACCCAGGCCGCCTATGAACTGGTGACCAAGCAGCTCCCTCGTGAGGGGGCGGGTCAGATCGTAGCGTTGGTGGACGTCGGCGCCTCGGCCATGAAGATCACCATCATGAAGGATGATCAGCAACTCTACGCCAGAGAGCAGGCATTCGGCGGAGCGAAGCTTACCGATGAGATCATGCGTGCCTATGGCATGGGTCCGGATGAAGCCGAGAACCTGAAGCGTTCAGGTACGCCGCCCGACAACTATGAAGCGGAAATTCTCCACCCCTTCATTGAAGGCATGGCGCAGGAAGTTGCTCGCGCGATGCAGTTCTTTTTTACCTCCACGCCGTACAACGAGGTGCATCACATCATTCTTGCCGGCGGCTCGGCGCTCGTTCCCGGTGTTGCTGAGCTTGTCGGTCAGCGCACCAATGTCAACACCCTGCTGGCCGATCCATTTGCGGGGATGGCCATATCGCCGCGGATTCGTGCCAAGCAGCTTGCTGCAGATGCGCCATCGCTGATGGTGGCGTGCGGGCTGGCTCTCAGGAAGTTCGATCAATGATACGGATCAATCTACTCCCACATCGCGAGGCGAAGCGCAAGGGGCGGCGACAGCAGTTCTATGTCCTGCTGGGATTGATCTCGGTGCTGGCTGCAGTGATCTGGTTCCTCGGTTTCTCGCTCATCAATCGCGAGATTACCTTGCAGAACGAGAAGAACGAATTCCTCAAACGCGAAATCGCCAGCCTGGACAAGGAAATTGACGAAATCAAGAAAATCCAGGAGCAGACCAACGCGCTGCTGTCCCGCAAGCGGGTCATCGAGGCGCTGCAAGCCAACCGCACAGAAACAGTTCACTTGTTCAATGAGTTGGCCAAGCAGGTGCCGGAAGGCATCTATTTGCGCACCCTGGTGCAAACCGGGCAAAAAATCACCATTTCCGGCTATGCCCAGTCGAACGCGCGGATAACCACGCTGATGAACAATCTCGACGAATCGCCTTTGCTTGAGCGCTCGACGCTGGTTGAGACCAAAGCCGAAGTGGTTGCGAATCGTCGCCTCAATGCGTTCAACATTACCACGATGATTACCCGTCAGACTGCGGCGCCAGGGAAGAAATGATGAAGCTGCCTACTCTGCCCCCCTCGATTGCCGGCTTGTTCAAGCGCAAGACCGCCGCTGAAAAGCTGGCGGACAAGCAAGTTTCCAAGTCCGAAACGACCACGCCCAAAGCGCCGCTGATCGATTTTCAGCAACTAGCCATGGATTTCAAGACCCTGGATCCAAAGGATCCGGGCTTGTGGCCCCTGGCGCCGCGCATCGTCATTCTGTTCGGTCTGTTTGCCGGTTTGCTGGCAGCCGCGTGGGGATTTGGGGCCATCGGATGGAGCGTCCAGCTCGAGGAACTGGAAACCATGAGGCAGCAGGAAGTCAAGCACAAGGAAGACTGGCTGAGCAAGAAGAAGCAGGCCGTGAACCTCGACGAGTATCGTCGCCAACTGGCCGAGATTGACCGCTCATTTGGCGCCTTGCTCAAGCAGTTGCCCAACAAGGCCGAGATGGGTGACATGCTGGTCGATATCAACAAGGCCGCCCAGGGCAGGGGTCTGTCGGTCGAACTCTTCAAGCCGGGTGGAGAGGCTCCCAAGGAGTTCTATGCCGAAGTGCCAATTTCACTGAACCTGACAGGTACATACCATGACATCGGGGGATTTACGGGAGATATTGCCAGACTGCCGCGGATCGTCACCTTGAATGATATCAATATGAGCGCGAATCCGAACGGGACACTGGCGCTGAGAACAACGGTCAAGACCTTCCGCTACCTTGACGAAGCGGAGTTGGCCAGTCAGAAGAAGACTCAGCAAGCCGCCAAGGGAGGCAAGAAATGAAGTTTCATGGGCTTCTTTTCCTGTTTCCACTGTTACTGGTGGGTTGCACTACCGAAGAGCATCAGGACCTGCGACAGTGGATGCGCGAAGAAGCCAAAGGCATGAAAGGCAAAGTAGCGCCGTTGCCCGAATTAACCGCTTTTCCGGTTGTCTCCTATGAAACCGAGTCACTTACGCCACCGTTTGCTCCGGGCAAGATCGTGACGCTGGAAGCTGCGGCGGACAAGACTGTGCCGGATCGTACCCGACCGCAACAACCGCTCGAAATCTTCCCCATAGAAGACCTCAAGCTGGTGGGCGTGATAACGTCGGGAGCAGTACCCTATGCCCTGATACAGACTCCGCCGCCGAACAAGCCCAAGTATGTGCGGGTGGGCGAATACATGGGTCGCAACTTCGGCAAGATCACGGCAATTACCAGAGAAGGCATTACGGTGCTCGAATCCGTCAAGGATGTGAGCGGTGCATGGGTAGCGCAGGAGAAGCTGCTCATGGTGCCGAAAGAAGGAGGAAATTGATGATAAATTTTAAAATTACCGCGGTTGCACTCGCGGGCTTGTGGCTTGGACTTTCCGGCGTTTCGCTAGCGGCCGACAACTCCATCAAGCAGATTCAAGTCAGGCGCGATGGCGATCAAGTCCTGCTCAAGGTGCAGATGGCTACACCCCTGAAGACGCTACCGGGAAACTGGAGCGTCGTTGAACCTCCGCGTGTGGTGATCGATTTCCCCGAGACCGACAACAAGTCCGGTCAGTCCACGCAACAGGTAGCAGAGGGCGACCTCAAGAGCCTGAATCTGATTCAGACGGATAAATTGACCCGATTGGTGCTGAACCTGTATCGGCCGACCAAGTTCTCTACCGAGATTGTCGGCGACGCCCTTTTCATCAAGCTGCAAGGGCAGGGCATTCAGGCCGGCAACGAACCGGCGCCGAGCGTCTACCAGCAAACCGCATCGACCTCGCCAGCGAATGCGGGCGGGAAGCCGGTCCCCGCAGCTGATGCCGCCGCCATTCGCGATATCGTGTTCCGCCGTGGTGAAGAAGGCCAGGCCCTGATCATCGTGGATCTGACCGATGGCACCGTACCGATCGACATCCGTCGTGTGGGAACCGGACTCACCGTGGAATTGCGTGATGTCGAACTACCCGAACGTCTGCAGAACCGCCGCGACGTAAACGACTTCGCTACGCCGGTAACGACGATGACCTCGCGCGCGCTCGGTAATTTGACACGCCTTGACGTCAACGCCCGCGGCCGCTGGTTTCATCAGGCGCACCTGGCAAACAACCAGTTGACCATTGAGGTCAAGCCGGTACCGGCGGATGAAGCCAACAAGCTGGTTCAGGCTGGCGAGCAGGGACAAAAGATTTCAATCAACTTTTTTGCCGCCGATGCCACGATGGTGTTGCGCACCCTGGCTGATATTTCGGGCAAGAATGTGCTGATCGACCCTTCGCTGAATGGGAGATCGGTGACTGCAAACCTTGACAACATTCCCTATGACCAAGCGCTAGAAATCATCATGGCGCAAGTCAACGCGGGGATGCGGGTACGCAATGACATCATTCTCTTCGGTGATCGGGCCGTGCTGCAAAAGCGGGACCAGGACAGTGCCGACGAGGCCACCCGGGCGAGTGATGTTGCGCCGCTGGTGGCGGAAACGTTCAAGCTCAACTATGTCAAGACCGGCGATATTATTGCGTTGGTGAACAGCAGCTTTGCTCCTGCCGCTCCTGCCGGTGGCGGAGCGCCCGTCGCCGGGGTGTTGCCACCGACGGTCGGGTCGGTCGGGGCTACCGGTTTCGGCGGAGGGGCTGCTCCCGCGGCGGGCGCCGCATCGCCCGCCAGTTCGGCCAAGGGCATGCTCACCGCGCGGGGCAGCATATCGGCCCACGACGCTACCAATCAGGTATTTGTCCGTGATACGGCGGTTGTGGTTGACGCCATTCGCGAAGTCATCCGGAATGTGGATGTCCCGCCCAAGCAAGTCATGATCGAGGCGCGCATTGTCGAAGCATCCACCGGGTTTGCCAGTTCGCTGGGCGTGCGATTGCGGCTTGCTGACGCCACGATGCTCAGCGATGGCGGGCGCAGCATGTTCGGCGGCGGACTTCGCTCGGCCTTGGGCACCACATCAAGCTATTCCAATGTCGACTCCTATGGAGTGCCGTCTACACCGACCCTGACACGGTCGACCAATATATTCCAGCCCAGCTATGCGCTGGCATCGGCTGCCAATATCGGCCTGATGCTGTTCAATGGCGCCGGTACCAAGTTGCTTGCCCTCGAACTGCAGGCGGCGGAGGCTGATTCGCGCAACAAGACGGTATCTTCCCCCAGGGTTGTCACGCTGAACCGCAAGGCGGCAACGATCAACAATACCCAGCAGGTGACCATTCTTAGCGGGGTCAATGCAACAACGGGCCTGCCGATTTACCAGACGTTCTCGGCCCCTCTTACTCTGGGTGTGACGCCGTCGATCAATCCGGACAACCGCATCAGTCTTGATCTGAATATAGCCAAGAGCACGATCACCAATGCGACAACCGGCAGTCTCGATACCAACACGGTTACCACCAATGTGATCGTCGAAAATGGTGGAACAGTGGTGATCGGCGGCTTTGCGCGGGAATCCGATCTCCAGGTTCAGGATCGTGTTCCCTTCCTCGGTGATTTGCCCTACGTAGGAAACCTGTTCAAGACCACAACGAAGAGCCAGTCGCGTGCTGAATTGCTGATCTTCATAACGCCGCGCATCATCAACGAAGCACTGACGCAGCGATAGGCCCGCTTCAGCCTGGAACCACCGGGGCCGACCCACGCCGGCCCCTCGCTTTTTTGTCCCCGCGGGACGCGGGGACGGAAACCCGCGGCGGGATATGCCCCGGATGCGCAAAGTGAACTCGGGGACGGCGTACCCCGGTGGATGCACTGCTACAATCCGTTCGTGAGTGCGAACAACAACATCTATCTAGTTGGCATGCCAGGTGCGGGCAAGACGACGATCGGTCGCCAGTTGGCGAGGCGCATGCAACGTTCCTTTGTCGATGCCGATCACGAGATCGAGGCGCGCACCGGTGTCAGAATTCCGCTGATATTCGACATCGAGGGCGAGCAGGGCTTTCGCGATCGGGAGTCAAAAGTGCTTGTCGAACTGGGCAGCCAATCCGACCTGGTCGTCGCCACCGGCGGCGGCGCCGTACTCCGTCCGGAAAATCGCACTGCGCTCAAGCAGGGGGGCTTGGTTGTATATCTTCACGCCACGCCGCGTTTGCTATTTGAGCGCACCCGTCTGGATCCCAATCGACCACTGCTGCAGGTCGCTGATCCAATGAAGAAGATCGAGGAATTGTTCGAAGAACGTGATCCCCTTTACCGCGCAGTGGCCGACATCATCATCAACAGCCTGGGCGGCAGCATCAGTCATCTTGTCAAGCAGGTGGAGCGGGAGTTGCAAAAACAATGCGCCGCCTGAGTCTACCCCTCGGTGATCGCAGCTATCCGATTCTGATCGGTGGCGGCCTGCTCTCCCGGGCTGACCTGATTCTTCCTTTTTTGCCCACCCCTCGAATTGCGCTGGTCAGCAACACGATCGTGGCGCCACTGTATCTGGATCTCCTGGCCGGCGGTCTCGAGAAAGTCGGCGTTGGCGTGACGCCGATAATTCTTCCCGATGGCGAGGCGCACAAGACCTGGGAGTCGCTGAACCTAATCTATGATGCGCTGTTGGCCGGACGCTGCGACCGCGGCACCACCGTCGTTGCTCTCGGTGGCGGCGTCATCGGCGATCTTGCCGGCTTTGCCGCCGCGACCTATCAGCGCGGCGTGCCCTTCGTCCAGATTCCCACCACCCTGCTGTCGCAGGTGGACTCGTCGGTGGGCGGCAAGACCGGGATCAATCATCCGCGCGGCAAGAACATGATAGGGGCCTTTTGGCAGCCCAAACTGGTGCTGGCCGATACCGACACGCTGCGGACTTTACCCGACCGCGAACTTTCCGCTGGTATGGCGGAAGTCATCAAGTACGGCCTGATCCGGGACATGCCATTCCTGGCTTGGCTGGAGGCAAACATGGGGGGCCTGTTGGCCCGTGACGGCGATCTTCTCGCGCATGCCATCGAGCGCTCCTGCGCCAACAAGGCCGAGGTGGTGGCTGCCGATGAATTCGAGACGGCAATGGAAGGAGGTCGGGCGCTGCTTAATCTGGGCCACACCTTCGGCCATGCCATTGAGGCCGGTATCGGCTACGGCCAGTGGCTGCACGGCGAGGCTGTTGCCGCCGGTACCATGATGGCGGCGGAACTTTCCCGTCGCCTGGGCTGGTTGTCAGGCGCCGAAGTGGATCGGGTCCGCACGCTGATACAGCGCGCGGGTTTGCCGGTGCACGGACCGGATCTCGGGGTCGCGCGCTATCTTGAACTGATGTCGCACGACAAGAAGGTCATCGCCGGCAATATGCGCCTGGTACTGCTCAAGGCGCTCGGCGAAGCCGTGACCTGCGGCGATGCGCCGCAGGAGGAAATTGTCGCCGCCATTGAGGGCTGCTGCCATGGCTGACTTGGCCCCGTATGCCGTCAACGACGGCACCAGCCGCGGGCGTGTCGTCGCCGAACCACGGCCCAAGGCGCGCAGCGAATTTCAGCGTGACCGCGACCGCATCGTGCATTCCACCGCATTTCGCCGCCTGGAATACAAGACACAGGTGTTCGTCAATCACGAAGGCGACCTGTTCCGCACCCGGCTCACACACAGCATCGAGGTCGCCCAGATCGCGCGCTCGATCGCGCGCGCCCTGCATCTCAACGACGACCTGACGGAGGCCATTGCGCTGGCGCATGATCTTGGCCACACCCCCTTCGGCCATGCCGGCCAGGACGCATTGAACGAATGCATGCAAAGCCATGGCGGCTTTGAACACAACCTGCAAAGCCTGCGCATCGTCGATCGGCTGGAAGAACGCTACGGGGCCTTCGACGGCCTCAACCTGATGTTCGAGACGCGCGAGGGCATCCTCAAGCATTGCTCACCGGCGCGCGCACGCGAACTCGGAGAACTCGGCCGGCGTTTTCTCGATGACCGCCGGCCGTCGCTGGAAGCGCAAATCTGCAATCTGGCCGATGAAATCGCCTACAACAACCATGACGTCGACGATGGGCTACGCTCCGGACTGCTGACCGTGGAACAACTCGAAGGTGTGACTCTCTTTGCCCGCCATGCGGCTGAGGCCGCCGCCGAGTTTCCAAACATGCCCGGCCGGCGCCGCGTGCACGAAACCATCAGACGCATGATCGATGCACAGGTAACCGACCTGCTGGCCGAGTCGGCACAGTGGATTTCCGCGACGGCACCGGCCACGCTGGAAGATGTACACGCCGCGCCGCCGCTGATCGCCTTCGGCGCAAGCATGCAGGCCGAGAACCGGGCCCTGAAGGGCTTCTTGCGCGAGCATTTGTACCAGCACTATCAGGTGTTGCGCATGACGGCGAAAGCGCGCCGCATCATCAGCGATTTGTTCAGTGCCTTCGTTGCCGATCCGCGCCTGCTGCCGCCCCAATACCAGGAGATGGCCGCCGCAGAGAACATCGCGCGCGCCACTGCCGACTATATTGCCGGCATGACCGATCGCTACTCGATGAAGGAACACCGCCGCCTGTTCTCCGTCGGTGAACTGTAGCCTGGCGCAAGTCTCGCTACCTGCGGGCTCGGCCGCCCGTGATTAAAGCGACGTGCCCCACTGAAATAGACAGCCTCATCTGGCAACAAGCTTCCGCCCTCCCATTTCAGCGTCATTGACGCTGGACAAGTACTTTCTCCTTAACCAATAGTAAAATAGCACCAGATTGGGGCATGTTGGCGTAAGCAGGAGTTCGGAATGCCGATCGCCTGCGCCGGAATGGATTTTTCATCAAGGGAGCAGTCATGGCGGTATTGGGAGAAAAAATCGAGGCCATTTATCAACAGGTCAAGGCACGGAATCCAGGCGAGGAAGAGTTTCACCAGGCCGTCAAGGAAGTTTTGGAGTCACTCGGGCCGGTTCTGGTCAAGTACCCGGACTTCGCCGAGCAGCGCATCATCGAGCGCATCTGCGAACCGGAGCGCCAGATCATCTTTCGTGTGCCATGGCAGGATGACA